>JABXHG010000002.1 GCA_013393545.1 Alteromonadaceae bacterium
GAAGTAACCAATGACTAACCTAAATAAAGCTAACAGCCTGACTCATGAGTGGGTGGAGTCCATGGGAGGCCTGGAGGCTATCCAACATGGCCATGACAGTGACCTGAGCGGCCTCATGCAGGCACTAGAGGATGCAGGGCTACTCATGCCAGACCTACCGGAGCCAGACGTGGTGAAACTGTGCGGCGACGTTAAATACTTTGTTGATATAGGGAACCAGGTGCGCTACGACAAAGGGAGCAAGTTTGTGCAGGTCATGAATGGCAGCCCGTTGCTTATCAGTGAAACTCGGAAACTTGCGCACGCACTACTGGCAGCTGTTGACTACGCAGAAAAGGAACAAGGGGATGAGTAACGCAGTAAAGTACATCCACAACCCACATGGATTCCCTGGTGTACTCGCTAAGTGCCAATGTGGATGGTCAGACTACTGGGGAACTATGGATGGCTCTGCGCAGGCATCTGGGGCATCCCATGAGTGTGGGAAACCTAGCACAGTGCCACCACGCCCACTGCCAAAAAAGCAAAGTGAGCCAGCTGTTAAATATCCAGATGATTATGAGCCTGATAGTTGCACATGCTTTTTAGGCTACCCACCATGTGGATACTGTGAACATGGATGGACGGAGGAAGAAAATGAGTAGTGAAGAACCGATTTACCTCCAAGCCGAAGGCCATTACATCACAGATGCAGACAGGCAGCAGGCAATGATGATGGTGATGTTTACTGGCCGCCCCATCGTGGTGAATGTTGCACCTAAGCCACCCTGGTGGCAATTCTGGAAAAGGAAGAAACAAAAATGACCAATTTTCACATCATCCGCACAGTGGAAGAGCTAGAAGTGCTAGACCCTGATGCGGTGGTAATCTCCGCTGAGAATGGCGCATCCTACTACGTCAGAAACCTGACCGAACGGCACGTTAAAACGTTTATTTACGTGCCTGCTGTGGTTATTGCTACGGGCGCGCAGGTTCGCGCAGCACGTAGAACCCTGGAGGAAGAGAATGAGTGACATTATTGCTAACGCGCAGCGGCTTTTAAAGGATGCAACACCAGAGCCATGGTCTCTGGGAGAGTCTGAGGTGACCCACCGGCTACTGGGTGGAGAGGTGTATGAGTACGGTGGAGAGCCAGTCCTGGTGGTTGGTGGTGAGGCCGGTGACGTTAGCCCTAGCGGGTGGGGAGATGAGCCACCCTACTGTTATGACATTCACCGTGTGGCAGATGGTGAACTCATGGCAGCCTCCCTGGAGATGGCACAGGAACTAGCCAAAGAAACCTGGGAATACGCGGTGCAGGTGAAGCGCACAGAGAGTGAAGAATGGCGACTGTTGAGTTTCAAACTGCCGTTCATTACTCATAAGACTACGTGGTTCAGCAGCCAGTCAGAAGCGGAACATGAACGGCAAGAGCAGGTGCCTGGACAGGTCAACTCCCGCATTGTTCGCCGCCGTGTGTCCCCCCTGGAGGTAATTGATGAGTAAGTCTAAAGAAACAACAAAACAGATATATGACGAGATGAATGCAAAGATGGAAACAGCGCTTACAAAAGTAGCTCAAAGTTTCAACGCAGATGATTGGGATGCTCTGACACACCCAGAACCTAAAGACCAATACGAACCAGAGTCAACCAGTGAGTGATCAAATTGAGCGGCTACAGTCGGCGGTGAAAGAGCTACTAAAAGCGCTGGTTGAGGAAGAAGAAAACCACTTTTACTACTACGCAATTCCTGGCGACACTTTCAAGGGGAGCACGTTAGAGGATTTTGGGTTAAAGAAAGAGGATATGGAATGAGCAACAACAAGCACAGGCAAGAGCGGAGTGTCACCATCACTCAAACGCCTGAGGGGATTCGCGTAAATAATGACTGGGGGACTGAGGAAGTCTCAGATGTTCTAATTCCATTCGCGTTAGGATTGCAAGGAATTGCCCTGGCTGTTGAAAAACAAACCGGGATAGAACATCGGCGTGTAGTTGAGCTGGTTTGTCATACGGCATGTCAGGAAGTCAGCCCTATGTCGTTCAAGTTGCGGCACAAGAACGATGAAACAGGAGAAGTTGAAAATGAGTGACATTATCCAATAACCCACTAGCGTCCCAGTAGACCCCACCAGGGGAAACCTACTGGGGCGCTATACTTATATCCCTAACAACCCAACAAAGGATGGACATGAGCAACATAGGCACCCCAGAACAATACAACATCCACCAACTCAACTACTTCCACAAAAACCCACGCATCGGAGACACTGAGGCCATCGCCCTCTCCCTCCAGACCAACGGGGCATATAAGCCCATCGTGGTGAACCGTGGAACCTACACAGGCCGCCCCATGGAAGTGCTGGCAGGCAACCACAGACTCAAAGCCCAAAAGCTACTGGTGGAACGTGGAGAAACCCAGTGGGAAACCATAGAAACCTGGATGGTGGATGTGGATGATGAAAAAGCCACCAGAATAGTCCTGGCAGACAACAGAACGGCAGACCTGGGAACCTATGACAATGATGATGTGCTGGAGCTACTAGGCAGCCTCAACAACGGCACAGAGGGAACAGGCTACGACCAGGGGTACATTGATGCCCTACTAGGCGCAAACATCCCAGAGGACGGCCTCCCCTCCCTGGATGAGCCAACAGATGCAGACGATGAGGAACTACAAGACCCCAGGGAACTCAAAAAGGAAGAGATAAAAAACCTCAAAGAAAAATACACCAAAAAAATAGAGGCACCCCACTACACACCAACCAAAGACACCCCACCAGCCCTGACAGACATATACGACACCACAAAAACAGATGAACTCATCCACAACATCCAAAACAGCAACCTGGAGCCAGAGGCGCAACAGTTCCTCATCGCGGCAGCACACAGACACACCAAAATAAACTTCCAACAGGCAGCTGAATACTACGCGCACGCAGACGCAGAAACCCAACAACTCATGGAAGAACAGGCACTGGTGATTATTGACATAGACAGCGCAATAAGAAACGGCTACGTGAAACTATCAAAGCAACTCACCCAGATCATCACAGAGGAACATGGACAACAGAATGGCTACTAAAAGAAAATTCGGGGTGTTTATCCTCACCCACGGCAGAGCACACAACATCAAAACAGACAAAGCACTCAGAGCACGCGACTACACCGGTGACATCCACTACGTCATTGATGATGAGGATGACCAACAACAGGACTACATCAACAGGTACGGCACAGACAACGTGCACATATTCTCAAAGACAGAGGAAGAGAAACACTTTGACCCAGGTGACCTCTCCACAGACAGGCGCACCATCGTTTACGCCAGGAACGCATCCCAAAAAATAGCCAAAAACCTGGGATACACCCACATCCTCCAGCTGGATGACGATTACACATCATTCTCCCCCAGGATAGTAAAAGGCATAGAACTACTGGAGCCATTTACAGGCAGACTGGATGACATATTTAGCGCGTTCTGCGATTTCCTGGATGAGACAAAAGCCAAAACAGTAGCCATGGCACAGGGAGGGGATTTCATCGGCGGAGCCGCCTCCACACGCTACTGGCAAGGCATCACCAGAAAAGCCATGAACACCTTTTTCATAAACACCAACAACCCCATCCAATTCCAGGGACGCATCAATGAAGATGTGAACACCTACGCCCAACAGGGAAACACCGGCACCCTATTTTTCACCATAAGTAAATACGCAATAGTACAAACCACCACACAGTCCAACCAGGGAGGAATGACAGACACATATAAAGCCACAGGAACCTACCTCAAAACATTCCACACCATCATGAGAAACCCCTCATCCGCCAAGGTGGGAATAATCCAGGCAACCAACCAGCCACGCATCCACCACTCAATAAGCTGGAAACACACAACCCCCATGATCCTCAACCCCCAACACAAAAAGACATACAATGAAACTAAACAAAGAAAATAGTGAACACTGTTCAAAAGAAAGGAAAAACCCATGTCACGCAAACAAACCCAACGCGAATATGACAGAGCTGAAAGAAAAAAGAACGCCCTAGAACTCCGCCTCGCAGGTGCCTCCTATAGAGACATAGCGCAAGCCCTGGAAGTCTCCCCAGCAACAGCCCTCCAGGATTGCAAAGAGGCACTGGCAGACATTCCAGCACAACAGGCAGATGAGATGCGCACTGTGGAACTCTCACGGCTAGACCGGTTGCAGCGAGCTGTATGGCCTAGAGCCATTAAGGGGGATTTGCAGGCGGTTGACCGTGCCATCAAGATTATTGACCGTCGTGCTAAGTTGTTCGGCCTGGATGCTCCCCAGCAGGTGCAGATTACGGCTAATGATATTGACCTGGATGCGGCTGTGGATAAGATGCTGCGGGTGGCTGAGATGGCTCTGGAGAAAGAAAAGAGCAACCGTCCTGTGGAGGATGCTGTGGATGATTTTGACCTGGAGGATATGAACCTGGGGTCAGAGGATGCAGATGAAAGCTAAAGAGATTCTGTCTAAGGCCATTGAGGCTGAGACTCATGGGTGGACACCTGAACAGAAAGCGGCTCTGGTGTGGAGGATGAGCCGTGAGGCTACCCGCCTGGAGGTTCGGGATAAGTATCCCACGGCTGGGGAGCTGGCTAAGTCCATTGATGCCTCCACGGTGCAGACCCCAGCTCTGGAGCTGATAGATGAGGCACTGGAGTGGGCGCTGGAGACCCCTAACGCACGCCTGGCCATATCTGTTCCCCCTCAGGAGGGTAAGACCACCAGGGTGGCTGTGTGGGGTGTGCTGCGTGCCCTGGTGCAAAACCCAGAGCGCCGCATTGTGGTTGCCTCATACTCTGAGATGTTGGCCAGGACAACAGCCAGAACATCCAGGAACATCATCAACCAATATGGCCATGGTGCCAAAGACCCCCTCACTGGTGTGTCCCTCCCAGACAAACTGGGGTTGTCCCTCTCCCAGGACAAAACAGCCTCCGGCAACTGGCAACTGGCAGGACATAAGGGAGGCCTGTATGCGGTGGGTGTGGGCGGCTCCCTGACAGGCCAGCCAGCTGAGGCCATGTTCATTGATGACCCCCACAAAGGGATGACAGAGGCAGACTCAAAACTGGAAAGAGACAAAGTGATCTCATGGTGGGAGTCAGTGGCACAGACCCGCCTGGCACCTGGCGCACCCGTGGTGATTATTCAAACCAGATGGCATGAAAAAGACCTAGTTGGGCATGTCCTGGAAACAGAGGGCGAAGAAAACTGGAGAGTAATCAACATCCCAGCCGTTGCCACCCCAGGCATCCCAGACTCCCTCAACAGGCCAGCTGGGGAGGCCATGGTGTCAGCGCGTGGACGTACCCTGGAGGATTTTAACCGCATCCGCAACAACGTTGGTGAGCGTGTCTGGGCGGCACTTTATCTAGGCTCCCCCACCCCAGCTAAGGGCGGACTGTTTGAACAGGAATGGTTTGATAAATACAGAGCACCGGAACAACCCCAGGAAGATGTTGCCACCAAAATTGTTTCCATTGACCCAGCGGAAACTGGCAAAGGGGATGAGGCTGGCATCATTGCTCTCACGGCCACTCATGATGGCAGGGTGTGGGTGACAGATGATCACTCTGGGAACATGCAGTCAGATAAATGGGCACGCACCGCATTGTTGCTGGCTCTGAAAAATAAAGCCAATGAGATTCTTTTTGAGGCTTTTACTACTGGCCCAACTTATGAGCGGGTCATTGAGTCAGCCTGGCAACAGATACGGAGGGAGGCAGACTACCTCCACAAACATGACCATGACATAGTAAAAGCCACTATTGACTATGCTAAAGACCCCTACTCTCCAGAGGATGCCATGAAAGCCCTTAAACAGCTCATGGAACTGGATGTGCCTAACCAGCCAGATAATCCTTTTGTGGTGCGCCCCTGGAGGGCTAAGGGGGATAAGACGGCCAGGGCGGCTGGCACTAGGCAGGCAGCCTCCACAGGCAGGTTGAAACTGGTTGGAAGTCACCCAGCTCTGGAGTCACAGGCAGGACAGTGGCAACAGGGACAGTCATCCCCAGACCGCTTAGATGCGTTGGTTAACGGCTATGAGAGGTGCGTACAGGTTGTTGGTCAGCCAGCCACCATTGCGATGCCTACCCAGGCAGCAACACCCTCTATTAACGCAGCGTTCTGGGCGGCCAGGATGGACTAAACCCCAGACATAAAAATATCCCCCCCATGCCAGTAGGTGAGGCTACTGACTAGCGGGGGGATTATTTGTTTATTGGTTTCCAGCAATTAGCGCGACTTTGGGTGTGAGGCACCCTTTTAACAGTCATGATGCAAACCAGCTAAGAGCATACACCACCCAGGCATAAAAACAGGCATCCCTACCCACCACGACACTGTGGGGCAAACAGGCAGGGACACCTTAAACTGTTTCACATCACGCGGGGTCACCCGCTACCCAAAACAACCACACCAGGATGATGCAGATGCCAGACCATGATGAAACTAACCACAGTCATTCATGTGGCAGCCTGAACAACCAGACCCGTTTACACCACCACCAGAGGATAACATGAACACCATGACCGCTTTAATAACATTCGTGGTACTACTTTTTGCCACCATCCGCATCACTAGGCTCATAGTGACAGACAAACTCTCTGACCCATTCCGTCAGTTCCTGGTGGACAAACTGGGAGCCTCCAGTTGGGTCACGTACCTATTTTTTTGTCCCTGGTGTGTCTCATTCTGGGTGGCGCTGGCAGCCTCCACTGTCCTGTGGAACACCACCACCACACCTGACTGGATAGCACTCCCAGCCTGGGCGGCTGTTCCGGCTGTGGCACTGGGTATGGCTTATGTTGTTGGGTGGGTACTAACTAGGGAGGATTCTGAATAATGGCTCGCGTAAACCGTAGATTGATAAGCAACGCCCACATTGATGCCAGTAAGGCCTCATCGTTGGGTATCCCGTCCCTCACGGCGGCAACAACACCTGTAAAACTCTCTGGAGGAAACAGGAACACCACCAGCAACCAGAAAAACACTGGAGCATCAACAGCCTGGGAATACTATGACACCGTGGGTGAACTGTCCTACGTGTGCCGTTGGCTGGGCAACAACCTCTCCCAGGTGCGGCTCATGGCATCTGACCTGGATGAAAATGGTGACCCTCTAGGCTCCACTGAGGATTCAACAGCGGCAAAGATTGTGGCAGATATTGCTGGAGGTCCGGCTGGCCAGGCGCAGTTGCTCTCCAGGCTGGCAACGTTCCTCACAGTGCCTGGGGAGGGCTGGGTGGCTGTTATTACCCGTAAGGATGATGAGGGCAACCTCGGCCAGGAATGGCACGTCTTGTCTAGTGAAGAGATTAGCCATAAGGGAAACCAGATTGTGATGGAACTGGGAGATGGTGATGACTACACTCTCAACCCAGACACAGATATTCTCACCCGTGTTTATCATCCACACCCACGCCGTTCCAGGGAGGCAACCTCTCCCACCCGTGTAGCTATTCCTATCCTGAAAGAGATTCAGCGCACCACGGCAACTATTGATGGGGCGGCTAAGTCACGTCTGGCTGGCAACGGTATCCTGGCCATCCCCTCTGAGGTGTCCATGCCAGTGCAGGCAGCTCCCACCTCATCTAAGGATGCCCCTGGACTACCTACCCCAACACCAGCGGACTCCCCCACCTATGACCGCAAAGTGTCTGCCTCAGATGTTTCAGCGCAACTCCAGCAGGTCATGACTATGGCCATTCAAGACCCAGCCAGTGCGGCGGCTCTGGTGCCAATTGTGTTGCAGGCACCTGGGGAACAGATTGACAACATTAGGCATATCACTTTTGAGTCAGATATTACTGACACGGCACTGACTACCCGCGATAAAGCCATGCTCCGGCTGGCACGCACCCTGGATGTGCCTCAGGAAGTACTTTTGGGCACCGCTGACGCTAACCACTGGTCGGCCTGGCAGATTGATGAGGCAGGCATTAAGTCTCATATTGCCCCCATGATGACAGTCATCTGTGATGCCCTGACAGATGCCATCCTGAGGCCTCTACTCAAAGCGCAGGGACACCCAGACCCCTCTAAGGTGGTTGTGTGGTTTGACACCACTAAACTCACCCAGCGGCCTAACCGTTCCCAGGATGCTAAGGATGCTTTTGCGGCTGGTGTCCTATCTGACGATAAGTTCCGTGAGGCTCTGGGATTCACTGAGGATGATGCACCACCAACAGACCTGAGCGAGGATCAACTGCGTTCCATGGCCATCCAGATGGTCACTAAGGCACCCAGCCTGTATCCACAACTCGCGGAGTTCATTGGTTTCCCAGCCCCCAACATCCAACAGGTACAGGCCTCCCAACAGATTTCCTCCCCTGGGGAGACACCAGTGGTGGACTTACCAGTGGGGGAGACGCACAACCCACCAGGAACGGAGTAAAAAATGGTTACCCAACTACCTGACCGGCTAGAGGAATGGTCAGAGCTTTTAGAGAACGCTGTTCTAGAGGCAGGCAAAAAATGGTCTGAGTCCACCCTGGAGGATGTATTTCCCAAAGGGCTAACAGCGGCCACAGACCCTGAACAGATGAGCCTGGATGCCATCCTGGCCACGGCTAACACATGGGCGGCTACGGCAACCAGTGAGATGGCACCGGCCATGATTGCGTTCATGGTGGCACAGACCTGGGATGTGGCTACGGCACGCAAGGTGGATTTACGGCCACTATCTGGCACAGCCTCAACCCCAGCTGAACACAAAGCGGCTTTTAGTAAGGCTGTGGATATTCTCCACTCGTGGGGATACACAGATAACCAGATTGAGGTGGTGGTGACAACCCGTTCCTGGTGGGATGAGATGGCACGCCAGCTGGCAGCAACACCCAACAAAGTGAGGGGCATGCCAGAGGCTATCTACTCTGACCTGGTGCGGAAACTGGGAGCGGCCACCAATGAGGGACTGGACATGTTTGAGAGGAACCTGATTGTCCGTGAGTTCCTGGACATGTCCACAGAGGGAGGGTTTGAAAAGTGGAACACCAGGGCGGCACGTATTGCCAGGACAGAAACCCACCGTCTTATTAACGCTGGCACTATGCAGGCAGCCAGGGACGAGCAAGCTATATCTGGGGAGACTCTGCGCAAGAGCTGGGTTTCCACCTGGGATGCCCGCACCCGTGATGATCACTTCCGTGCAGATGGCCAGATTGTTCCCATTGACGGCAAGTTCATGATTGGTGGCTATGAGGCTGACTACCCTGGAGACCCCAACCTCCCAGCGCATCTTTCAATTAACTGCCGGTGCACTCATGTCATCCTGGGGGAGGGGGAGGAACTACCAGACAACTCTGACAGGCAGACAGAGAGGGAGCGGCGGAGTGAAGCAGAGGCTGGCACAACTAGGCAACCTAGTGGAGAGGTAACAGCCAGGGCGGCCAGAGGGGTCACCCGTGATGCGGATAATCAACAACTAACAGCAGCAACAAACCCTGAAAAGGAGACAACTATGGCACGTCAGAATTGGTCTGGAGTCCTAGCCCCTGTGGGCAAACCATCTGGAGATGGACGCATCCTCATGGAAGATGCACAGCTCTCATTCCGTGATTTCCCGTTGCCTCTCATGTTTCAAAAGTCTCAGTCGGAGGGTCACAACACTGGTGTGATTGTCGGCAAGATTGAGGCTGGCACTGTGGAGGGTGGCGCGGTGCATGCTAGCGGTGTCCTGTTTGACACCCCAGAGGCCAAAGAAGCGGCAGAGCTATTGGCAGAGGAAGTGCTGCGCCCCTCTGTGGATTTGTGCGACATGGTGGCTGACTGGGTGCTGTTTGATGCAGAGGGAGACCCGGTACAAGATATTGATAATGTCGAAGATTGGGAGGGGCTAACTGAACAGATGCAGGTCACTGAGGCAACCATCATGGGAGCCACCCTGGTAGCTAAGCCAGCTTTTGCAGAGGCCAAAATTACTTTGGGTGATGAGGCTGAGGGCAACTCCCAGGAAGATTTAGACAACCTGGTGGCGGCAGCTGCGGTGGCAACCCGTCACGATTCCTCTATGTTCACTAACCCCCAGCTGGCTGGCCCTACCCCTCTCACTGTGGATGGGGAGCATGTCTTTGGTCACCTGGCACTGTGGGATACGGAGCACATGAGTTTCCCAGGCCGTGGGGTTAACCCTCCACGTTCTGCCACTAACTACGCCCTGTTTCATACCTCCCAGCTGGAGACAGAGGCAGGGGCTGTGTCTGTGGGTCGTTTGACGGTAGGCACTGGCCATGCAGGGGCACGGGATGATGTGCATGCAGCCTCTGAACACTATGACACGACTGGCACTACCTGGGCGTTTGTTAAGGCTGGAGAGGATAAACACGGCATCTGGGTATCTGGTGTTATCAACCCGGATGCTGAGGCCTCCCAGGTACGTGCAGGCGCATCCGCTCCCCTGTCTGGCGACTGGCGCAAGGTAGGCAACAACCTGGAGCTGGTGGCAGCTCTCTCAGTGAATACCCCAGGTTTCCCAGTTCCCCGTGCGTTCCAGAACACGGCCACTGAGTCCATGTCCCTGGTGGCAGCTGGTGTGGCTCCACGCCTGTCTAAGCATGATGAGATGGTGGCAGCTGTGTTGGATGCCATTAAGGCAGACCGTGAGCAACAGGAACTGGCTGAGGCTAAACAGCAGCGTGAGACCATGGCACGTTCTATGGCGGCACAGTTGATGGCCTCTAGCCTCCAGGGAGGCATGTGATGGCGTGCGGCATGTGTGGGCCATCCACTCCCCCTAAAAACCGTTGGCAGGTCATCCTCTCAGATGATGAGGAACAACAACCCCACCTATTCCTCACAAAGACAGAGGCACGGATGTACGCCATGGGGAACGGGGGTGGGCATGTTAGCAAAGTAGAGTAGTCACCCCCGGTATTGATAATTAAACGTGAACCGTCCTAGCGCGGTAATCACAACGTTAAGGAGTAAGTATGTCTTTCCAACTTCCGGAAAATATGCCCAATGATAAAGCCGCGCTTGAAAGTTTGCGCGCTGAGGCTGTTGAGGCTTTTAACAGTGTCTACACTGACACCCCATCGGCAGAAGAGTTTGCTGACCTAAAGGTAATTCATGATGCTGTGAGCAAGATTGATGAACTTTTGGCGCAGGTTGTTGCTGAGGCTGAGGCAGCTAACGCAGAGGCTGAGGAAGCTGAGCGCAATGACAATGACGATGAGGCAGCCACTCGCGCCTCTGAGGCAGCTGAGATGGCAGCCATGATGGCTGAGACTAAGCCTCAGGAAGAAACCCAGGAAGAGCCAAAGGAAGAGCCTAAGGCAGCACCTACTGATTTCTCTAAGGCCGCTACTGGTAAGACCCCAGATGACATTCCAGCCCCTAAGAGCAAGGCAGGTTTCCGCCTTACTACTTCGGCTAAGAATTATGAGTCTGGTGTCATTGATGCCTACCGTGTGGCGCAAGAGTTTAATGACCTGGGTAAGGGTGGCAACTCCCGTGTTGTTTCCAACAGTGGTAAGTCGCAAACCACTTTTGCCTACTTTGACCGTGATGCCCCGGAAGAGTTTAAGGCAACCACCCCAGCTGAGGCCATTGCAGCTATTGCCCGCGCTACTGATGAGTCCCGCCTCCAGGGTGGCTCTCTGGTGGCAGCTGGTGGCTGGGTGGCACCATCTGAGCGTGACTACTCATTCCTCCCAGTACAGGCAGCAAGCGGACTGTTGAACCTCCCACAGGTGACCATCCGCCGTGGTGGTATCACCTGGCCTCAGGAACCTGATTTTTCGGCTATCTACGACGAGATTGGTTTCCACCAGACTGAGGCGCAGGCTATTGCTGGTGAGGAAAAGCCTTGCTTTGAGATTCCAGATGTTGAGTGGGATGAGCTGCGCATGGACGTGCAGGGCATCTGTATCACTTCCAACATCCTCCAGGATCATGCCTGGCCAGAGCTGACTCAAAAGTTCGTGGATGAGGCTATGCGTCTCCACTTGCATAAGATTTCGGCATGGCAGATTGGCAAGATTGTTGCAGGCTCCACTAACGTTGGCACCCTAACTGACGTGATGTTCGGCACCGCTGGTGCTGTGTTGTCCGCCCTGGAGTTGCAGGTTGCTGACATGCGTGCACGTCACCGCCTGGGAGCTGAACAGTCCCTGGAGGGCATTGCACCTGTCTGGTTGCACTCTATTATCCGCGCCGACCTGGCTTACCGTCAGTCTGTGTTGCCTCAACAGGTGACCAACGCGATGATTAATGCACACTTTGCAAACATTGGTGTGAACCTCCAGTTTGTTTCTGACTGGCAGGTAGGCACTGGCAACACCCTGGGTACTGGCACGGCGGCTACCGCATGGCCAGAGACCGTTCAGGTCATCCTCTACCCAGCTGGCACCTGGTGGGGTGCTGTTGACCCTGTTATCAACCTGGGTATTGTTCATGACTCCACTCTGTTGAAGCAGAATAAGCAGATTCAGATGTTCACTGAGGATGGTGTGGCTGTTGGTAAGCGTGGCGCGGAGTCACGCATTGTGACCATCCCAACCTCTGTTGATGGCACTGTTGGTGCGCGTTATGCACTGTCCAGTGGTGATGCGGCGGGGGAAGCGTAGGCGGGGAACTGCCTATCGTTCTCGGCTAGGTATATCCCCCGCATTTAATACGGTTGAACTGTTAGGAGACCAAAATGGCTTTTGAGGCTAAGACAGACTGGAAAGACGGCGACACGCTGGCGGCCACGGATGTGAACCGCATTGAGGCTGGCATCGCTGAAAAGGCAGCTAAGGGTGACAAAGGCGACCCCGGTGAGCAAGGCCCACCTGGTGCCAAAGGCGACAAGGGTGACCCAGGTGAGCAAGGCCCTCCCGGCGCTGATGGCGCAAAGGGAGATAAGGGAGACCCTGGAGAGCAAGGCCCACCTGGCGCTAAGGGTGACAAAGGTGAGCCTGGTGCTGATGCCGTTCTGCCGTTTACGGAGGAAGAAGTGACAGCACTTAAAGCCCTCGTAGCAGACGGCGGAGCTGCGTAGGACATAAATGTGGCAGAACGCCCCGTTAGCCTAAAAAAGTGGGCTGCGGGGCGTTTTGTTTTTGATGGTAAGACTTTGAAAGGTTGAGAATTATGGCTATTCCTCCGGTGAGTTATACGGCGGTGCAGGCTAACCCTCTGGGTGGTGGTTTGTATGATGCGGCCAGTGTGGTGGATGCGGCAGATGGCCGGCACCTTAGTGGCATCATGCTGGAGCCTGTGAATGATGGTATCTCAGGGCTTTGGGAGTATGCAGGGGATGCTAACCCTGACAAAGTGGGGGAGCGTCTGGACTGGCCTAGTTTCCCAGGCACGGTGGTGTGGGCGGCTGACAGTGTTAAGACTGTTGGTGCGTCTATTGAGGGGGCGCGGGAACGTGCAGAGCATATTTTGCGTCTGCGGGAGCCTGTTGAGGTTGAACAGTTTGTGGCTGGCCAGCTTTTGCAGGCTGAGGCTAGTGCTGTGGCATCCGTTAAGGAACAACTGGCACACCTGGAGCTGGAGTTGGGTAAGCGTGGCTATCCTGGCGTTGTTCATGCCTCCAGGGAGCTGTTGCCATTCCTAAAGGATTTCATTGTGCGTCAAGGCCAGGCCATGTTCACCCCTGGTGGGCATCGTTGGGCGTTTGGTGGCGGTTATGAGGCTCTGGGAACCACTTTGGTGGGAACTGGTGCTGTGACTGTTGTTCGCTCCCCTGTCACCCAGGCAGAGGCTATTGACACCCGCCTCAATGATTTCCATGCCATTGCGGAGCGCGTGGTGGCTATTGGTTGGGAGGGTGATGCTTTGGCTGTATCCCTCACAGAGGCAGCATAAGAGATAAGGATTAAAAGACATGGCAACCCAGCGTAAAGCTACATCTAAGGCATCCACTAAGCGTGCCACTAAGCCTGAGGCTGACACTAAGCCAGAGGTTGACACTGAGGCTGACACCACCGAAAAGGCACCCAGCCGTGACACTGGTGGGCGTGTAGTGGAAGAGATAGACAAGACCATGGTGGCGGTGTATCCAGCGGCTAAACGCGGCGATTACGAGGCTCTGGCCAAAGAGCTAATTGAGGCAGCTGAATACCCCAGCCAGGTGGAGACACGGAGCATGCCTAAGCGGTTTGTTGTTCCCACCAAAATTGCCAAAGCAATTGGCCTGGCCTAAGTCACCCCTGACAGCGACAATAAAGGGCAAACGCCCATTCATTCAAAAAGGAGATTCCTATAATGGCTAACTCAGGTTTCAGTGTGGTACGTGGTAAGCGTATCCGCGCTACCCGTGTAGGTAACTGTGCACTCCCCATCCAGGGTGAGGGTAGCACTCTGGTAACTGACGGCTTTGTAACCGTCAACTTCACCCGCGTCAATAAGGACGCAGAGGATTTGGAACAGACCAACGCAGATGGCCAGGTCTGTGTGGCTGACCGTACTGCGCCAGAACTCAAGTGGTATGAGGTTTCCATTGAGTTCTGTAACGTCAACCCAGAGCTGTTTTCATTCTTCACGGATGATCGCCTAGTCCTGGACTACAAACAGGATGCTGTGGGTGTTCGTTTCTCTAAGAACGTCAAGGTGGACTCTGGTGTGGGTCTGGAGCTGTGGACTGGCACTGGCTCTGAGGATTGTGAAGTTCCGGATTCGGATGACATCCTCACCCCTGGCGCTAACGCTGTAAATTACGGCTACTGGCTGGCACCATGGATCAAGGAAGCCACCCTGGGTGATATTGAGATTGGTGCGTCTGTGGCTACGTTCACCCTGACTGGCATCACTGGCTCCCCTGTTAACTGGGGTCGTGGCCCTTACAACGTGGTTGCTACGGATGCTAACAACACCCCAGGCCGTCTGTTGACCCCAATGGGCAAGGAACACTTGCATGTTCAGCGCACCACTATTGCACCTCCAGAGGTTACTGACGGTGCTGTGGCTTTGACCCTCCCACAACCATTCTTTGGCGATGATGCTGCGGATGTAGCTGGCGGTGAGCCTGTGGGGGAATAGTGGGCGGGGCGCTCCCTATTTCTTTGGGATAGGTAGCGTATCCCGCAACTGATTAGCGTAGTATTGAGCGTGCTCACCGGTAGGTAATCCAGCGCCGTCACCTACTGGGTTTGAGCAAAAGCCCCCGCGTCTGGTAGATGCGTGGGGGCTTTTTCATGTCTGCCACGTCACCTGGGAGAGGCACAATACGGTTATGAGCAATTATGAATGGCCAGCCGATTTTAGCGTGTTGCCTACTGACCTGGATGACACCCAACAGTTAGTGTTAGAACAGTCCCTGGATGCAGCTGTGGCGGTGCTGTGGGCGCTTACTGGGCGTTGGTATGGGGTTCAGGCTGTGGAGGCTAGACCCTGTTCCCCTGGGAGGTCTCCAGCGGGTATCCCCCTAGAGGTTGGCGGAGGATGGCAACCTGTCCTGGATGCTGGCACTGTGAGGAATGTGTCTGTCATGCCAGTATCATGCCGCGATAATGTTATTAACCTCCCTGGCCCTGTTGTGGAGGTTTTAGGCTGGGTTGTGGATGGGGATGAGATGGAACTGTCAGGCCTCCAGGTTTATGGTGATGCCATCATGCGGACAGCTGGAGGGGCATGGCCATCCCAAGATTTATCCCTCCCCTCCACAGAGCCTGGCACATGGGCTGTTAGGTATTTGCGTGGCCATATGCCACCACCTGGTGCGGCTCACATGGTGGGGTTATTGGCCAGGGAGTTTTACAACGGTGCCACTGGAGGCACATGCAGGTTGCCACGCAGGGTGACTAATGTGCAGCGGCAGGGCGTGACTGTTTCCATGGTTGATCCCACTGAGATTTTTGACTCTGGAGCCACTGGCATCACTGAGGTGGATTTGTGGATTAAGTCAGTAAACCCCTACCGGCTACATGAGCCATCCAAAGTGTGGTCGCCAGATTTATCCATCTGGGAATAACCCAGGTTTCAAAGAGTTAGGAAGATTATGCGAAGTGTTGTCCCGGCTGTTGGGTGTTTCATTGAGGCCATGAGGGAGGTGTTTTGCAACCCTGAGAAACCACCTCTGGGTGGGGCGGCTGAGGTTGTGGAGCACAGGCCTGGGGCGGATGTTCCTCTGGATAGACTCTGGGGGGATAACCCTGAATGCGGCGTGATGGTGTTTGTGAACGTGATTCGCATTTACCGTTCTAATGAGTTCCCTGGTGAGGTGGAAGAGGTTAGGCCATGTGGGGGTCAGCGTCATGCTGTTATCCAGCTGGGTGTGGCACGTTGTGTGTCCACCATGGGTGAGGATGGCTCTATTCCTGGGGCGGATGTGCTGGAGAGTGAGGCTCTGGTGGGTCTGGATGATGCTGACAGGCTGGAGGCAGCTGTGTGCATGGCTGTGAGGCAGGCTGAGAGGCGTGGGGTGATTAACCAGTCTGTGTGGACTGGTGTGGAGCCTAGTGGACCGGCTGGTGGTGCATTAGCATGGACATGTACGGTGACCGTTCAACTATAGGTTTTTAGGAGTTTGTGATGAGTGAAAATAAGACTACTGAGGCAACTGAGGCAACCGTCGCCTTTGATGAAACTGGCCAGGGTGAGGTCACTGAGGAACAGACACAGGACAAAAAGCCACGCCAGGCGCGTAAGACTAAACCAAAGATGATCACCATCCAGGGACGTATTGCAACCACGGAGCTGGCAGCTGGGGATGTGGTTGAGGTTGAGCGCACCCCAGTTATTGATAAGTTGCTCAAAGCTGGATTTGTGGAAGAGATTAAGGGGCAATAGTCATGGCTAAGGGTCGTGCACAACTGGTGATTGACAACGCACAGATGAGGGCTGTGTTGACTGGTAGAAACTCGGCGGCTGTGCAGCTGGTGCAAAAAGCACAGAGGCAGACCCTTACCCGTGCCAAGATAACCTCCCCAGTTGACTCTGGTGCTCTGCGCAACTCTCATGTGGCGGAACCTATTAAGGTCTCTGGGGATAAAGTAACCACTGAGATTAGCGTGGAGGGTGGAGCTAAACAGGATTACGCCATGTATGTGCATGAGGGGACAAGGCCTCATGTGATTAAACCCCGGCGTAAAAAAGTGTTGTCCTGGAAAGGGCCGGAGGGGCGCGTGTTTGCCACGGCAGTGCACCACCCAGGCACAGAGCCACGGCCATGGTTGAGGAACGCTCTCCAGTCCACGGCACCTAAATTGGGGTTTATTGTAGACTCTAACGGTAAGTAAGTTCCATCTATCTTTTAGGGAGTTATGAGCATGGCTCAAAATGACGGCGCACAGGCTTTTCAGGCAGATGCAACAGGTGGTAAGACCATTGAGGAATTGCAGGCAGAGAACGAGAGTCTACGCCAACAGGCAGCCTCCATCCAGCCAGAGGTGTATGACCAAAATGGCCGCCTGGTGGAGGAAGAAACCAGCAATACGCCGGACGTTGATAAGGCAGAAACAGTGACGGCAGCTGGGGAGACTTTTAGATTCTTCCCACCTAAGACAACCGCTCTCATGGCTTTTGGTATGGGTGCCTCTAATAAGCGCAACGCACAGATGCAGATGGCAGCCATGCAGCGTCTTTTGTCTTTTTCCCTGGTTGAGGAAGATTACGACAAGATGATGGATCTCATGTCAGACCCATCTGAGGATTTTGATGCAGATGATATGGCTGACATTATTTCCGGTATTGCCCGCGCTGCGCAGGAAGCGCCAGAGGGTAAGGCACCTAAGAACGGCCCACGGTAGGTTGTAGTGGGGTCTATTGTTTTTGGCGGCACCCAGTTTTCACCCAAAGAGTTGGGGGCTGGAGCCGCCTTTTACGTGGCAGGTCTAAACACCAAAGACCAAGAGGAACAGCTGGATGCGATTTATTCCATCATTGTGCTGGCTGGTATTGACTGGGAGGAATGGTCGGATGCTGCGTTTAACGCGGATGAGACCATGCTGGAGATGGTGGGGGAGATTTTAGAGATTTGGTCTGCCCGCCCCTGGCGCACCACTGTCATGCTGGCAACCACTACCGTCCACCAGTGGCACACTATCCGTGGCAGACTCATCCAAAAAGGCATCCCAGACCCTCTGAGACAGATTAGAACTCTCAACGCCCTGTTGGATGCTGTGGAGGCCATGCTTATGGAGGCTGCGGCCTCTCAGGGGGAGAAAGAGCTGAAAGAGTTGGAACGGCAGCTGTATCCACCACCAGCTGTGGGTGAGACACCTAAGGGCAATTGGTCTGATGATGCTCTGTTGGATATGTTCCCAGATGCCTAACTGAGGGTTCACCTGGCGGCGGTAATCTAGCCGTATGGCACAAGTTGGTAAGGCATCAATTGCGTTTGAGGCAGACACATCACAGGTAACTGGTGAGCTAACCTCATCTATGCAAACAGCTCTGAAAGAGGTCTCCAGGGCTGTTGAAACCACTATGACCAAAGTGGAGGGGGACTTTGGTGGCGCTGGTGGAGCGCTGGCAGATGGTGTGGAGGATGGTGGCGCTAAAGCCACTAAGTCGGCTGAGTCTGCCTCTGGAAAGATTGCTGGAGCTTTTGAGAGGGCGGCATCTGAGTCTGCGGCAGCTCTGGATGGTGTTGATGGGGATGGGTTTGCTGGTGTGGCATCCCAGGCCTCCAGTGCGGCCTCCAGTGTCCAGTCATCTATCTCAGATGCGGCAGCTAGGGCGGCTGCGGCTCTGGATGATGTAGATGGTGACGCTTTTCATGGTGTTGCCTCAGATGCCTCCCAGGCATCCTCTACGATTGGGTCTAAGATTCCTGAGGCAGCCCGTAAGGCTAAAGAGTCCATCCAGGATATTGGTAGGAACGCTAAAAAGACCTGGGATGATGCTGAGGTCGGCGCGTTCAACTTTATGGGCACGTTGGGCAAAGTGGCTGGCGCTGCGGCAGCCCTGGCAGGCCCGGCTGTGGTGGTGCAAAAGGGTTGGGCACGTCTCACATCCATTGATGAGGCGCGGGCTAAACTAACAGCCCTGGGAAACAGTGCTGGGGATGTTGAACTCATCATGGATAACGCCATGGAGTCTGTCACTGGTACGGCTTTTGGCTTTGGTGATGCAGCTGGCCAGGCAGCTACTTTGGTGGCGGCTGGCATTGAACCTGGTGAGGAACTGGAGCGCATCCTGGGTTTGGTTGCTGACTCTGCGGCTGTGGCTGGTGTTGATCTCAATGAGATGGGTTCAATTTTCGGCAAAGTGGCTGCGGGTGGCAAACTCCAGGGTGAAGAGCTGGCACAGTTGCTGGATAGGCAGATTGGTCTTTTGCCTGTCCTATCTGAACAGTTTGGGGTTTCCTCAGATGAGATGAAAAAGATGATCTCTGACGGCAAAGTAGGGTTTGAGGATTTTGCTGAGGCCATGGAAACCATGATGGGTGGCGGCGCTGAAAAGATGGGTAAGACAGTCCGCGCATCTTTCCAGAACGTTGGCGCAGCAGCTGGCCGTTTGGGTGAGGCACTATTGATGCCCATTTTCCAGGCGGCACCTGGATTCCTGGCAGGTATTACCACGGGGCTGGGTAAGGCTACGGATGCCGTCAAGGTTGTCTCTGAGTGGTTTGCTGAGGGGTCTTTGACAGCTGACCTACTTAAAGCCTCATTTATTGGTCTGGGGTCTGCGGCTGTTATTGGTGTGCTGGTGGGCAACCTGGGTAAGTTGCAGGGCGCTATGTCAGCGGTTTTGGGAGGCCTTAAAGCTCTCAACGCTGGTTTCCTACTGACTGGCCCTGGTTTGATTATTGCGGGCATCGTGGCTGTTGTGGCGGCGTTTGTGTTGCTGTGGCAGCACTCTGAGGGTTTTAGAGATTTTTGGATAGGTCTCTGGGATTCCATCATGAACGCTGTTCAACCAGCTGTGGATTTCGTACAGGAAAAGTTTGAACTGGTGCGTGCAGCCTGGAATGAGCTTACGGCCGCATTTACTGGTGGGGATGATGGCTATGGTGCTCTGTGGGATTTGATTGGTGGGGATAACGCAGAGACCCTAATCAATAAAGTTGCCGCCGTTGGTGAAACAATGCGGGATTTGTGGGATTTGATTCAGGGTGTTGGTGACATCCTGTTCCGTGGTGATTTCTCATCCATGCCGTTTGGTATTGAGGAAGATTCCCCCATCGTGGGCATCCTGTTTACTGTTCGTGATGCAGTAATAGGTGTGTGGGATGCCCTAAAGGGTGCTGGGGAGTCTATTGGGTCATCCATCTGGCAAACCATGGTGAGTGTCTTTGAGGCTTTTGTGTCTATTGGCCAGGCTGTGTGGGAGGCGTTTAAGGCTATTGCGGGTGCGGTGTGGAACCTCATCCAGGCACTAGCCCCCATCCTGTTGCCTATTCTCAAAGTGGTGGGAGCCATCCTGGGTGGTGTCATCCTGGGTGCCATTTTCCTAGTCATTGGCGCATTGCATGCCATGTCGTGGGTGTGGCAGATGGTGGCTAAGGTCATTGAGGTATTTGCCAAGGTCATTAGCTGGCTGGTGCAGAATATCCTGTCGCCTCTCATCCAGATTGTGGCTAAGGTTGCTGCGGTACTCATCAACGTGCTGGCTGGTGCGTTTACCTGGCTGAGTGAAAAGGTCTCTGCGTTTGTTGAGTGGGTGGGGCCAGCCCTGGCATCATTCTGGGATGGCATCACTGAGGCCTGGAGCACGGCTACGGAGTGGCTGGGTGAGTTGTTTGCGTCCCTCTGGGAGGGTTTGCAGACCGCCTGGGAGACTGTCGGCCAGCCTGTGGTGGACTTTGTGGTGGCAGCGTTTAGCATGCTGTGGGAGTCCATCCAGCTCATTGGCCGCCTGATTGGTGCCACGTTTGAGGTACTGTTTACCGCCCTGGGTAAGGCCTGGGAGGCCTGGGGGCAACCAGTTGTTGATTGGGTTGTCCAGGCTTTTGAGTGGATGGGTGAAAAGATACGTCTAGGGTTTGACCTACTGGTGGCAGGCTGGAATGTGCTGTGGGGATGGATGCAGCTGGCCTGGGATACGGTTGGGCAACCTATTATTGATGGCATCGTGTGGGTTTTCCAGCACTTTTGGAATGGCCTCAACATCATCTTTGGCTGGCTCAAAGCTGGATGGCAGCTGGTGTGGGATGGGGTGCAGACTGTTTATAACAACGTCATCCTCCCAGTCATCAACTGGATTGTTGATAAGTTCAACTGGCTGCGTGCCATGATTGACTATGCGCTGCGCTATGTGAAGTTTTATATAGACATGGCCGCCTTTAAGGTGCGCATGTTTTGGCATGAGTACGTGCAGCCAATGATTGACAACGTGGTGGATGGTTTCAACCGCATGTTGGACAAAATTAAGGGCTGGAAAGATAACGTTATCGGCTGGTTCTCGGATGCTGGCTCATGGCTGGTTGATGCTGGTAAAAATATCGTCCAGGGTCTCATTGATGGCGCAACGTCACTGTTGTCCCGCCTGGGTGACTTTTTCCTGGATGCGTTGCCTGGCTGGGTGAAAGACCCATTTAAGAAAGCCCTGGGGATTCACTCCCCGTCTCGCGTGTTTGCTGAGTATGGCCAGAACATTGGCCAGGGTCTGGTTGATGGTGTCCAGTCCATGTCACAACAGGTGCAGGATGCCACCAGCGGCCTGGCAGCGGGTGCTCAGGATGGTTTCAATGCCTCTGTTGTCTCCCCAGTAATGGCAACCCCAGCGGCTACTGTGGCGGCACCTGGGGTGGACATGTCTGGCATGGCCTCCACGTTCCCAGGCCAGGTGGATGGTGTCATCGCCCCAGCCATGGAACAGATGGGGTCATCCATTGCAGGGGTTAAGGCTGGCACCATTGACCCAGCGCTGACTGGTATTGAAACCCACATGACTGGCGTGGGTAATAATTTCCTACTGAACACCAGTGGAGTTATTAACCCAGCGGTGCAGGGCATGGGCATCAACCTGGCAAACACCAGGGCATCTGTGATTGACCCAGCCATGGCAGGGATTGAGTCTCACCTGGCAGCCATGTCTGGCAATTTCACCAGCAACATTGGCAGCATGATTAACCCAGCTGTTTCCTCAATGGGAACTCACCTCAATAACGTCAAGGTGGGGATAATTGACCCAGCGTTCGCGGGCATCCGCTCTGGCCTGAGTTATGTTGTCAGTGCGTTTGCTAATGGTGCGCGTGATGTGGGTATCCACATGCAGACCATGCGCAGGAATACGGCTGGCCCGGTTCGGTTCACCATGAACACTGTTTTCTCAGATGGCCTGGTGGACATGTGGAACGGAGTCTCTGACCTCATTGGCACCAAAAAGATGGCCAAAAAGTATGCCAGCTTCGCAACTGGTGGCATGATTCCTGGCCCATACACTCCAGGACGGGATACTCAGCGGTACTTTAACCCGGCATCTGGGCATGTCCTAGACTTGTCTGGTGGAGAGCCTGTGTTGCGTCCTGAGGCTGGCAGGGCGTTAGGCTCTGACTGGGTTAATGGGATTAACGCTGCGGCTCGGATGGAGGGAGAAAAGGGTGTATCCAGATTCCTGGCTCACACCCAGCTGGCCTCTGGTGGCTACATCCCACAAACCCCAGTATTTGGCGGCAGCGTTTCTAACATTGGACGGTCACATGAGGCGTTTATTGAAAAGCACTTTCCTGGTATCTTCCGCCTGACATCTGCCACCCGCCCAACGGCTGACAACCATGGCTCTGGGCGCGCAACAGACTGGCAAGACAGGAATGGCCAGGCAGCAACCCAGATGCCTACCGCTAACTCTAAGGCGCTGGCGCGGGCTATTGCTAAGGCTGTTCCTAACTCCCTGGAGCTGATTCACTGGCCTCTGGATGGCTGGCAGAACATCAAGAATGGCCGCCCGGCTAGTTATGATGCTGGCACTAATGCTCAACATGCTAACCACGTCCACTGGGCGACAGCTGGCCCAATTGGTGCTGTGGGTGGTTTGGATTCCATTGATGTTAATTGGGATGTTGACTGGGGTGCGATGCTGCGGGAGATGGTCTCTGAGGATTTGAACCGCGTTAACAGTGCGGTGGCTGGGTTTAAGTCACCTGGGTTTGCTGGGCAGATTCCATCTAAGACCTGGACGGCTATGCGCGAGCCAGCTTTTAAGGCCATGGAAAAGTCCATGGAGGATTCCATGAAGTCTGTGGGAGCTGGCGGTGGTGCACAGCGCTGGCGCGGGCTGGCAATGCAGGCTTTGGCACGCCATGGGTATAACCCGGCTGATCATATTGAGGCTATGCTCCAGCAGATTCAGATTGAGTCTGGTGGTGACCCTGGAGCGGTTAACCGTTGGGATTCCAACTGGTTGCGTGGCACACCATCTGGTGGTTTGTTGCAGGTTATTGAACCTACTTACCGCCGCGTCCGTAATTCTTACCCTGAGGCGTTTAAGGGACTTCCAGATGACCACATGTTCCCACTGACTAACCTGACGGCTGGTGTGGGTGCTGTGCGTCAGGACTGGGGAGGCCCGGCTGGGCGCTGGCCTACCCGCGACGGCTACCACCAGGGCGGCCTGTTGCCTGAGGGTATGGGCATGTTCGCTAAGACCGCCCTGGGGCGTGAGCGTGTGTTGAGTCCACGGCAAACAGCGGCGTTTGAGGATTTGGTGGCTACTCTGGGGAGAGCTGAGATGCCACGGGTGCGGCCAGCTAATGAAACTGGGTTTAACCCTGGTGGTGGTGGCAGCCTCAGGACTCGTGAGGTGCATGTGACCCAGAACATTTACAGTAATGATGCTAAGGGTGCGGCTGACCGTGCATCTGACCGGTTGACCTCGTTAATTATTTAGGAATAGGTGATCACAATTTTTAGAGGTTGGATGCAACTAGGACAAACTGAGATTGCTAACTCCCGCCGTGTGGTGAGGTATATGGAACATGGGGTTAAAAATATCTCGGCGGAGGTTATGACAGATGATTCCTGGCCAGGGCTGGCAACCTGGCTGGGGAGGGAGGATGATTGGATTCTCCCAGAGCTGGATGAGGATTGTCCCTGGTATGACCCCAGCATTCCGGCATCGGCTGAGTTTGCTGGTGTCTGGCCTATGCAGGTGGAGGGTTTAGACTCCACGCCTCTGGATAGGGAGACCATTGAGGGGGCTGTGGTTGGTGGCTCATTTGGTGTTGACCGTATCCCTCCCAGGGTGATTACTGTTGAGGCTGTTTTGATTGCCCGCTCTCCGGCTGGGTTGCGTTATGGGGTGGAGTGGCTGGGGAGTGCTCTGCGTGGCTCTAATTGCCGTGATGGTGGAGGGGCACGTAGGTTGCAGTTCCTGGCATCGGCTCCGGCTATGGATGACAGGATGACCCCTGAGAATATCCAGAGGGCTGGCAACGCTGAGTCCCGGATGGTGGTGGATGTTGTCCAGACTGGTGCTCTGGAGATTGAGGAGTCATTTGGCACCTGGGCGCTGGAGGGGCATCAACCTACTGGGGTTAGGGTTTCTTTTGAGCTGACCGCTGGTGTTCCTTATATCTGGCGCACCCCGTTGTCTTTGGCTAGTGGGTTGAGGCCAGCGGATGGTGTGGAACGCACTTTGAGGTTTGAGAACGTGGATGAGTATGGGAACCTGGCCAGGTGTGAGGGGCAACTGACTACCCTGGTTGACCCTGAGGCCTCTCCCCTGGTGGACATTCCACGGCCTGTGTCTGCTAATGCCCTGGTGGGTACTAAGCCCCTGGTTTCTAGGCGCTCATCCTGGGTGCTGGAGGGTGGCAGGCTCCCTCTATGGTCGGAGACTGTTCCCAGTGTGATCATTGAGTCTGGGAGCCAGGCTGAGCGGTCTATCCGCCTCCAGTGGGTTGAGGGTGTGGTGGATATTGATGATGATGTGACATGTCAGACTGTGGGGGAGGCCATGGTGGGGTATGTTCCGCCTAACTCCAGGATGGTGCTGGATGCCCTCACTGGAGGGGCAACAGTGGTTACTGAGGATGGCCTGGAGCTTAATGCCACACCTGTGGTGTCTGGCAGATGGGGAGGCCCGTGGAGGCCACCAGTGTTTGCCTGTGGTAACTCATATACTTTGATCATTGACTCAATGGTGGGGGTCTCTGGAGCAACCAGGATTTCCATTGACGGCTATGTGAGGCAGGTGTAGGCATGCTGGGTGCTGGTGATTATGGTGTGACGCTTACGGAATGGTCTGGGCGTATCCTGTGGCAGTCCACTGACACTAAACTCAACGGGCTTAGTTTCTCCAGGGAACTCTCTGAGGTGTCTCAGGCATCCCTGGAGGCACAGATGCCTGAGGATATAGCTAACCTCATTGAGCCGTGGGTTTATAGGCTGAGCATCTATAGGAATGATGTTTTGGTGTGGCATGGGGCTGTTACCAAAGTCAGGTCTGTGGGCAAGTCTGTGAAACTGGAGGCTGCGGACGGGGCGGTGATGTTTGACAGGCGGAGGATTCCTCTGAACCGTACCTGGAGGCAGCATGATGCCACCCAGGCCATGACAACCATGGTGGAGGATGGCCTGGGGTATTTAGACCCTGTTGACCTGGTGGATAACCTGATAGCTTATGAGTCCAGGATTTGGGTCACGTCTCATTATGTGGCTGGTGAGGCCATGGTGGCGGATGCCGTCTCTGACTTTGTGGATCAAGGTCTGGTGTGGACTGTGGCAGCTGGCAGGCTGTTGATTGGGCCTGTGGGAGCACGTAGGTCTACGGCGCAGATTACTGACCGTGATTTCGATGGTGAGGTGGCTATCGTTAAGGATGGCACTGAGATGGTGACAGATGCCCTGGTGGTGGGTAAAGGGGTTAACGCTATATACACGGCTGGCCCAACGCCTTATGGGATGTTGCAGACCATTGAGAAAGATGATGGGGCGGTGCGTGAGTATGAGTGTGAACAGGCAGCCAAAAGACTGGTGGAGGATTTTCAGCAAGCTCCACGGAGTATTGAGGTTTCAGGCTCGTCCCGGCTGTTACCTAGTGCACCAGTATCCATTGAGGAACTAATCCCAGGTGTGCGGGTGCCCGTGGCATCCAACCAGACTGGCATCACTGTGGGTTCAACTATGCAGCTGACTAAGCTGGATGTGGATGTGTCGGACTCTGGTGAAACCGTCAAAATAACCCTGGAGGAAACCAGCGTGGTGGATGAACCTAGTGAACTCCCAGACCCAGCTGAGATGGACTGGCGCTCCCCATATGAGAGGGAGCTGGCCTCTCAGGGCGCATCCACTGGAGGCAAGGATGAGGAAGAGCCTACAGACCTACCAGTTCCTCCGGCATAGAAAAGGATTTTATTGTGGTTAGCAGGAAACCTAAGAATGATGCGGAATGGGCGCGGAGAGTTGAAAAGCGCCTAAAGGATCTGGAGTCCCCCAGGTCTATGAGGATGGGCAACTGGATGCTCTCTGTCTCTGATATTTCTGGCTCCCTGGTGGCTGACCATATCCCCACAGGGCGGCGGACTATCCTGGCGGATGCTGAACCTAAATACAACGTTGAAAAGAATGAGGATTAACAATGACCCAGCCTAACCAGCTAGTTACCCGGCAGTTCACCACTAATGGTGGGGTGCTGGGGTTAGACCGTTCTGCCATGTCTAGGGTGGTGGCTCGTTCTACTGTGCAGTCCACTGGTGATGGTGCGCATGGGGGGCATGCCCCTGGCACTTTGGGTGGGTCTACCACCTGGCAGGATGTTTCCACCAGCCTAAAGACCATGATTGACCAACGTGTCCACTGGAAGAATGATTATGGTGTCCCTGTTTTAATCCAGGCTAATATCCAGCGTGCTCGCCGTACATTCTTTATTTCCTCCCCCAACTTTGCTTTTATCCGTGAGCGGTATACGACCCGCGTGGGTAATGATTTGCTGGGGTATGTAACAGCACCAACACCAGACCCCACCAACATCTGGGATACAGAGACAGGTGGAGGGATTGATGCTGGCCTGGACGGGGCTTATCCACGGTATGCCCGCTACCGACACTCACAACCAGAGTCCACGCTCATGCTGGAGCCACTGTTGGTGGGAGTAGGCCAGTCCATTGATGTGCGTTACAGGGCATCCCTCATTACCCCGTTTAGATTCTGGGCACCAAAAGCCTATGAGAAAGAGTCGGACTATGTGGCTGTCGCTGAGGCTTTTTCTAACACCATTATTTTAACCAGTATGCCGCAACCGGCAGAGTGATAAACATCCCCCTGGCAGACTCCCTCCCCTGGAGACTGGCCAGGGACTTTTTATATCTTTATGCCCTGGGAGGGGTCACCGGTGGCGGGCACAATAAAGACAGATTACCCAGATTGATAAATGGACGGAGCTGTGTTTTATGACCATCCCAACACCCCCCAGCAGTAATCGGCGTGATTACTACAATTTCCCACCCTTAGGCCAGACAGTCAGAGTTAAGGGTCTGGTGTCCACTACTTATCTACGCCGTGGGGAAACCATGGTGGTTAGGTGGACTCAGTTCTGGGAAGAGTTTGCCTACCAGAATTACATTGATGTTGTTGGTTTGATTGAGGAACCATCTGCCAATGAGTATTTTCCCACTCTCGCGGAGGTCTGGCAGCTTATTGAGTCTGGTGCGCAGACGATGCCTGGGGAAAAGATTTTGGGCATGAGAGCCAATAACACCACTGTTTATCTGCGTGTTGGCGCTGATATGGCATCCTCCCGTGAGTATGCAGTGGACTGGCCTCAACTGACAGAGATTGTCACCCAGGTGGCTATGATGCGTGATGAGGTGCGTGACCTCTCAGATGAGGCACAGGCTCACCTGGCAGCTGGTGTGGAGACGTTGCGCCGTCAACTGGTGGACTATAACGGTATTGCCACTGCGGCGGCTCAATTGGCTTTGGATGCTGCGGAAGAGGCTAAGGCCTCATCCTCTGATTCTGGTAAGTCTGCCTATGAGTTGGCGGTGGCTAATGGGTTTGAGGGTACTGAACAGGAATGGCTGTTTTCGCTTAAAGGGGAGCGTGGTGAGCGTGGCCCTATTGGGCTTAAGGGTGACCAGGGTGACCCAGGCCCTCAGGGCATCCAGGGCATTAGAGGCCCGGCTGGTGAACAGGGGCCTAAGGGTGACCCAGGCCCTCAGGGTATCCAGGGGGAACCTGGTGAGCGTGGCCCTCAGGGCATCCAGGGTGCCAAGGGTGATAAGGGAGATAAGGGTGATGATGGCACATCGGTCACGATTGCTGGCAACGTTGCCACATCCACTGAGTTGCCTACTGGGTTAGGTGCGGGGGATGCTGGCACTGGCTACATCACCAACAATGATGGCAACCTCCACGTTTGGTCTGGCACTGAATGGGTGGATGTTGGGCCTATTCGCGGGCCTCAGGGTGAAAAGGGTGAGCAAGGCCCTCAGGGTGAACAGGGCATCCCAGGCACACCTGGAGCTAAGGGCGATAAGGGTGATCCTGGTGAGGATGGTGCACAGGGGCCAGAGGGGCCTCAGGGTATTCCTGGAGAGCGTGGGCCTAAGGGTGACCCTGGTGATGAGGGGCCAGAGGGGCCTCAGGGCAAACCTGGCCCTAAGGGTGACCGTGGTGAACAGGGTTTGCCTGGCCAGCCTGGCACTAATGGTGTGGATGGTTTGCAAGGCCCTAAGGGTGATAAAGGTGACCCTGGCCCTCAGGGTGAGCAAGGCCCTCAGGGTGAGCGCGGGCCTCAGGGCATCCAGGGTGCCACTGGTTTACGCGGTGAAAAGGGTGAAAAGGGTGACACTGGTGACCGTGGGCCTCAGGGCATCCAGGGGCCTCCAGGCGAGTCCACGCCTAAGATTTACGGCACTTTGCATTGGTCTGGCCCTACCTACTCACCACCACGCAGTGCGTTTACCCGCCTGATGTACAACAATGACGGGCGTTTGCGTGTGGCGCGTGATTCAGGTGGTGTGGCGGTTGCATCCAGCCTGAATAATACCGCCTACCTGGAGGCACCTGTGAGCGGCCTTTATATTGTGTCCGCCACCCAGATTTGGGGAACAGGCAGCGCGGTTAAGGGCATGGGCATGGGAACCTCACTCACGGATGGTGGGGCTGGTGTAGTGATTTGGCAGGACGTTATTGACACCCAGTTCGGCTCTGTGTCCCGCCTGGTTTACCTCACGGCTGGCACCCGTCTTTATCCATGGACGTGGAGCGGCACCACGGCAACCAACATGACTGGCAGTGACCGTGGCATGAACTCCGAATATTCCCTGGCGCTAGTCCACCAACAGTAAGGATTTTTATCATGGCTGATGCAGAAGTAATTGTTAATGAGATGATCTCCCGTTTAAGGGAGTTGCAGGGGTCTGGGGAATACCCTCCCCTGGCGCGCAAGATTGAGGCAGGGCCTGGCCTGGCTGGTGGTGGCACCCTGGAGAATGATGTGCGGCTAGACCTGGCTGTGGAACATAGGCAGTTGCTGGCAGCTCTGGCAGAGATTGGCGCGGATGAGATTGTCACTAAGGCAGATGCGTCTGATTTTGTCACCAGTGAACAGCTGGAGGCTGCGGCTAAACCACGGGTGTTTTACCGTGATTTCACGGTGGGTCAGGCACCGTTGCAGGCTGTTACCTCCCCACCAGTGAGGGTGGATGAGGCTGCGGCTATTAAGCGGATTTCAGTGACTGTGGGAACACCTGGCAGCCAGGCTGTGGATGTGACTGTGGCTGGTGAGACTGTGCGGGTTAATGCTGGGGTGGAGTCTGCCTCTAAGGCTGTGAACATCCAGAGGGCTGCGGGCAACACTGTGGATGTGACTGTGGGGGCTACGTCTGCCTCTGGGATTGTGGTGTCTTTGCGGTTTGAGGAAGTTTAACTATGTCTATTCATGAGCCAATTATTAGCTTGTCGCCAGCGGCCAGATTTCATGTGGCTGGTGGGTCTATATCTGCCACTCCAGGGTCACTAGGAACAGCACAGGATGTGTCTGTAGTTCCTGGCCTGGAGGGTGATGCCATCCGGTTTAATCGCGGGCGGGTGTCTGCCTGGGCGGTGCGTAATTTCTCGGCTGACCGTGAGATGACTGTGGTGGCATGGGTGAGGTGCCTCCCTGAGGTTGGTGCCCGGCGCATTATTGGGCGTGAGAATGGTGGCACCCTGGTGGCTCTCCAGGTGACAGCTGGAGGCCAGCCACGGTTTGAACTCCGTTCAACTGTGGGGAATTACATCATGAACGCCACTGGCACCACCAGAATTGATGACGGGGAATGGCACCTGGTGGCTGGGGTTACCCGTAAGCGTTATAACGGCTTTGGGTCAGATACTCGCGGGCTGAGTTATTTCCTGTGGATTGATGGGGAGCTGGATGCCCAGGGTTATATGACCCCAGGCATCTTTGGTGCTACTCCCAATTTTGGGATGACCACGGATGTGGTTTTGGGGCAGGGTGCGCGTGGCGATTTGGCTTTTACTGGGGATATTCAAACAGCGGCTGTGGCTGAGGGTGCGGCCAATAATGCTCTGTTGAGGCAGATGTGGAGCGAGAGGCCAGCGGCTAGTGGTGGAACTACTGGGTGGGGGATTGTCCTGAGTTAGTCACTGAGGGCACGTAGCATGATTTTTATTAACACAGATTAGGGAGGCACTTATGGTGGCAACGGCTATTGATTTTAGTGCTGGTTTGCCCACGGCTACGGCCATTAAGGGTGCTGGCCATTCTGGAGTGTTTTTGTATTGCTCCCCACCCCGTGAGGGATGGATGCGCGGCAAACAGCCCTCCAGGGGCTATGTGGCTACTTTGCACGCTAATGGGATAGGTACGGCTTTTGTGTGGCAGTACCGCAAGGGCGGCACCATGGCTGCGGGGGATGCTGGGCGTGGTTTTGCTGGTGGTGTGGCAGATGCCCTGGAGGCCAGAGGCTACCTGAAAAAGATTGGCCTGGATGACTACCCAGTGTTTTTTGCTGTGGACTGGGATATAACCCTGGGGGAGTGGAACTCCAGGGTGGTTGAGTACTTTAAGGGCGCGGCCAGTGTGCTGGGGAAACAGCGTGTTGGTATTTATGGCCATTCCATGGTCATCCACTGGGCGATGCAGGACAAAGTGGTGGCAGAGGTTGCACCAGGGCGGGTGCTGGGGTGGCAGACCCGCTCATGGTCATTTGATGAGCATGGCCGCCCTGTTAAGGCTAAGGGCTATGCAGTGGCATACCAGAGTATTCACGACATCATGGGGCCTGAGGGCATCAAGATTGATGTGAATGAACTGTGGCATGACAACTGGGGGCAAAAACCTGTGGGGGTCTCCCCACCAACAACTGGAGGAAGTGATAACAGCATGGTGAGTATTCAACCTAAACATGGGCGGCGCGGTGACCCTGTGTGGCTCCCAGAGGTACTAAAAGCCTTTGGTGTAACAGTCAAAGAGATGCCTGGTTGGAAAGACTGGGGGCATGGGGATTTTGGTGCCATTGAGGGTGTCATTGTTCACCACACGGCTGGTGCTGGCACGCCAGCTGAGTACATTGCACGTAATCCTGGTGTAGGTGGGGGCTTATCGTCTCAGATTCACCTGGGGCGTGATGGTGTTGCCACCCTGTGTGGTGCTGGTATTGCCTACCACGCTGGCGATGGTGTCATGTGGAATGGTAAGGCCGGTAATGCGCAGACAGCAGACGGTAAATGGGGTGCCGTTGGCAATGTGCTCATGATTGGTATTGAGGCGGTCAATGCTGGGGATGGCTCCCAGGTATGGCCTCAGGTTCAGATGGACGCTTATCACCGTATTGTGGCGGCGATTGTCTGGTATCTGGGTTTGCCTATTAAGTCCGTGCAGGGACACAAAGAATATGCACGTCCTGTTGGGCGGAAGATTGACCCCAATTTCAATATGGACACATTCCGCACCAACGTTAAAAAATATGTTGATAACCCGCCTTTCGCGGGCGGTTCTGATTCCACTGGAGGATTATTCATGTCTTTGCCAATTGAACGCCAAAAGGATTTAGCGTCAAAGATTGACCGCATTCACCATGAGCTAACACACCGTTTCCAGACCCGTTACATTGACCCGGAGACTGGGAAGAAGTCCGGTTTCCGTGACACGTCCATCGGTTACATCCTGGAAAATAACAACAAACTGGAAGTGTTTTTGGAACAGGGTTTGCCACAACTCATGGAGCTTTTGGACTGGCAGGCTGACCGTATTGATGCCATGCAAAAAGCACTGGCAGAGGTAAAGGATGGGGATAAGTAATCATGGCTAAACACTCAATTAATCCCTCCCAGGCGCGGGATATTTTAGACTCTGACCTGGTGAAGATTGTGGAACAGATTGCAGCTAGTGCAGCTGTATCCACCCCAGAGTCCCGTAAGCGGGTTAACAGTGGTGCATCTGCGGCTAACGCTATCTTGCAGGTTGGTGCTGTGTTGCTGGGTATGGCACAGGACTGGCCTCTGTGGGCGATTATTGCCATCATGGTTGTCCTGTTTGTGGCTGAGGTTATTGTGCAGGCCTCCACTAAGACCCCTGTAACCACCAACGTGGTGAATGAGATTACCCGTGAGGCTGTTCGTCAGGTGGGGGAGGGGCATGTGAAGTTGCCTAACCGTCTATCTGGCCTCAAAGGGTTTGAGGTTGTGCCACGGCCTCAGTTGTCATTCTCACCGGCCTCACCAGCACGCCCGGTTGATGGTGATGGGTACGTGACAGAGCATGCAGAAGAATGATCAGGATTTAGTAGTTCAGGTGGCATCCCAGTCCATTAGGCGGCGGCTCTGGGTGGCGCGGCTGTTCTATGGCCTGGCTGGGGTGTTTTCAGCTCTGACGGCGGCGATGTACACCCCTCAGGGGCTGTTGACATCTACAGGGGTTAGTTCGTTCCTGTCGGATTCCACCATGATATTTTTTGCGGTTTTGTGGTATCTGGTTTCCTTTTTGTGTCTAGCTGGTGTGGTTTCGTCTCATGCCAGGCGAATGGCTGCGCCTGCGTTAACTGGGATGTTAGCTGTGTTGGTGTCTGTTTATTTCACTCAATGGATTTGGGGAGAGGGGATCATCACTGTTGCATCTGTCAAAAATTACGTGTTTATGTGGGTTGCCAGTTTTTGCGCAGTGTCCGCGTTAGCAGATAAAAAGGAGCCATAAAGATGGATGAGTTATTGACGGAGCCAACCATCGTTGTGGCTATTATCGCGGTTCTGGGTGGTTTGCCAGCGGTGTTATCTCAGCACCGTACCTCGCGGGACAGAATGACGGAGGAACGTGTGGCAAAGATTCTGGAGCAACAGGATGCAGACATTGATGGTTTGAAAAAGTCTCAGTTGCGCCTCAAAGATGAGGTTAAGGGGCTGAGGGATGAGAATAGCCAGCTGAGGGAGGAAAATAGGCAGACCTGGGAGCTGTTTAAGCTGGCTCTGGGTTCGTTTACTGACCGGTTGAGATGGGATAAAGCTGGCAGGAAGTGGGAGGAACCTAAGGTGCCTTATAGGTTGCATGAGTATATTCCGGATGAGTTGTTGTAGTATGGATGTTGGGTCTGGCAGATCCATTGTGTAGGTGATTGGTTTCCCCTGGCGTGTTGTGGTGGCACGCTGGGGGTTTTCCTTTTGCCCAATAGCCTGGGTTTGCTTTACCTAACATGGGGGTGTATGCTTAATGATGTACCAACCATAAGGAAGAGAGATAACCATGGCACAACGCCGCACAAAGTGGTTAACCCTGGGAGTGGCAACACTAGCCACCGCCATAGGCACCACAACAGCACTCCATATAGGAACCAGCAGCGCCACCGTGGCCAGCGTCCCAGAGGCAGCTGACCATAACAGCACAGTCCTGGAAAAAACAGGCCTAGCAGAGGGACAGGGGCGTGAACGTGAAGCCATCCCCCTGGAGTACTACCACGCACAAGTGGACGGCCAGGACTACGTGGACAGGATGGCAACCTCTGAGAAAAACCTCACCAGCCACCTAAAGCAACTGGACTACTCCAGGGCGGCCATCAACTACGCCACCAGCAACCTCACTGTGGACTACCAGGAAGAGGCCAAAGAGCTGGCAGGCCTCTACATGCAGGCCATGCCAATAACAGTGGACACCATGAGGAAACAACTCAACCATGAGGGATTTGACCCAGACCACGTTGAGGCAGCCATTAAAGCAACCTACAAAAAGGGAGAGGAAAAATGACCCAATACCCACCAGTCCCTGGAGTGCCACTACCAGTGTTTGAGGATGGCACACCAGAATGGCAGGAACAGCGGAGAGAGGGGATAGGTTCGTCAGATGCCTCAATAATCCTGGGGTTATCCCAGTACCACTCCCCACGCTCCCTGTGGATGGATAAGACAGGCAGAGCGCCCTATGAGAGGGTCACCCCAGAGATGGAACGCCTGAGGAACTTTGGTCACATCATGGAACCTGTCATCCGTGAGCTTACGGCCGCAGAGTTGGGCGTGGGCATTATGAAACCTGAGGGGGCTGTGCGCAATGAACAGATCCCCTGGCTGAGAGCAAACCTGGATGGGTGGACAACAGATGGCAGGGTGGCAGAGTTTAAGAACGTTCACCAGTCACAGGCACGCCAGTGGGACGGCCAGATTCCAGACCACGCTGAACTCCAGGTACACCACTCCGGCCTGGTGCTGGGAGTGCGTTATGCGGTTGTTGGTGGACTCATTGGTGGCAATAAAATTGCTGTGTATGAGTTTGATTTGAACTCGGCCATCGCAGATATTGTCTATGAGGCTGAGGTAAAGTTCTGGCGGCATGTGGAGAGTGACACTCCCCCACCAGTTGATGGGCATAAAAAGACCCTGGAGGCCTTGCTGGCTGAGTGGCCGTCCAGGCCTGAGGCTAAACAGGTGGATGAGGTTTCAGTAGTTGACTGGGTGGCGCAGTACCATGAGGCTAAGGAAGATGAGAAACAGGCACAGGCCAGGCAGAGAGAGGCACAGTCTAGGCTCGCGGAGCTTATGGATGGCCATGATGAGCTGGTTACTGAGGATGTGACCTGGGCGAAGATTCAGGGAGGCAGGCTGGATGAAAAGAGATTAAAGGATTCCCACCCAGATTTGTGGGAGGAATACAGTACCCAAAAACCGGCTTTTGATTTAGCGCGGTTTAAGAAAGACCATCAAGATATTTATAAGGATTTCCAGCACAAAACTGTGCGGGTTTCTAAGAGGGAGGCATAATCATGGCTAAGGATTTACAGGCACGTTTGCAGGATGGCAGCACACCAGCACGGCAGGCACAACCACCAGCACTGACAGACCAGGTGGCGTTGATGGAAGAGCAATTTGGGAAAGCCATGCCCACAGGCTACTTAGCGTCTCAGTTGGTGAGGGATGCACAAACAGCCATTAGGGAGATTCCACGCCTGGCAGACTGTGATCAGGCGTCGGCTCTGGGGGCGTTCATGTCATGTGCGCAGTTGGGGCTGCGTCCTAATGTGATGGGTCAGGCTTATGTGGTGCCTTACTATGACCGTCGCCAGCGTGGCTACCGTGCACAGTTGCAGATTGGTTACCAGGGGTTCATTGACCTGGCGTACAGGTCTGGCAAAGTCACCCTCATTGAGGCACGCACGGTGTATGAGAAAGATGATTTCTTTGTGGAGTATGGGATTAATCCTAAGCTGCAACACCGTCCGTTCCTGGAGGGAGACCCTGGTAAGGCTGTGGCTTATTATGGCGTGGCGCGGTTGACCTCTGGAGATTACGTGTTTCATGTTATGTCCCGTTTCCAGGCAGAACAGTGGCGGGATAAGCATGCTTCGGCCAGGAACAGGGATGGTGAGGTTGTGGGGCCGTGGCGTGAGCACTTTGATGCCATGGCTATGAAAACTCAGGTGCGCCAGCTGGCAAAGTGGATGCCTAAGGATGTTTCTTTTTCTACGGCTGTGGCTGTGGATGAGTCTGTCCGTGAGGATTTGCATGTGGATGCTGTTGCGCGGCGGGTTGAGCCTGTCTCTGAAAAGTCTGTGGATGTTCCTGTGGATGGTCAGGATGCCTCAGAGCTGGAGTAGTTAGGCTGTGTGTTGTTTGCCCCTCAGGTTGGTGCCTGGGGGGGTCTTTTTGTTGTGCATATAGGTATCCCCCAGGCCTCCGGACAGTGAGGCTGGGGGATGTGTGCGTCAGTGGAAGTTGACGCGGTTGGCAGCGGGTTGGGGATGGGGCGTTGCCCGCTGCGTTGGTGAGTTTATCAGTTGATTTTTGTTTGCGCCAACACTGGTGGGTTTGCTTTATCCCACCCAGGTATGGTAGCCTAAAATTACCCACATAGAGAGTGTGGAGCACCAACCAGAGAGGTAAAAAATGATAACCAAAATTCGACACCTGAACTACATCACGGACTCCCCAGTGGAGACAGTGACCATCCCAGCATCCCTACTGGATGAAACCAATAAGGGGACGGCCATAGCCCTCTATGCGGTCATCCAGCGTTATGCAGACCCACAGACAGGACAACTGGCAGCCACCCGCATCCAGCTGGCTCATGAACTGGGAAAGACCTCACGCGCACCGGTTGATCAGGCTGTGGAGGAACTAAGCAACCTGGGTTACCTGAAAGCGGAACGCCTGTGGGTGACAACTGACAGTGAGCCTCTGGCTCCCCTGGCTCACCAGTACGCCCTGGAGAGTGGGCCTGGGCGTGTCTCTGCGGGGTCTTTGTACACGCTCATCAAGTAGGCATAAGAAAACCCCCACCCAGGTGAGAGAGAGAAACACGGGGTGAGGGTTTAGCAGACCAACCACAGGTCACCGGCAAAGGAAAAGTTGCCGTTTGCGCCTGGCCATGAACTACCAGGGCGCTACGGACAACAATAGCATGAGTTATTGCCAAAACACTAAAACCAAAGAGGAAGAGATGAAACTGACTAGCTCACACTTGCAGCCAGCAATGGTGCCGCAACATGTGGCACGCGACCCAAAAATTAAGCCACATGCAGCACGGCTGTACATGTACCTGTTGACCTGTACCCCTGAGGATGGGGAACTGTTTGAGGCAGCTGAGGCGTTTGCTGGCCTGGATAAAGAAACCACAGAGGATGCAGTCAATGAATTAATCAACCTGGGTCACATGGACAAAACTGAGATTGTCAAGAATGGCAAGACCCTGGAGGTTAATTACACGTTTATCATCCAGGGAAAGGATTAGAGGGCAATTTTGACCCCAGGTTATACTGGAAAAACCCATTAAAAAACCCCGGCTGTGCAGACAACACAAACCGGGGCAAACCGAGCCATCGAAAGGGGCTTAGTTATGTATTCTAACAGCAATTTAACCTCCAGCGCAATTGGGGGAAACATGCAAAACCACCAGAGATTCCATGAGATTCCACAGGACTCATCCTCAACCCATCCCAACGATGTTCATTACAGTGGTGGACTGTTTGCCCGCATCCCTCATGAGTTCCTGAAAGATGTAAAAGACCCTATTGCAATAGCGGTTTATAACCACCTCATGATGTATGCAGATTGGAACAGTGGGTTAGCTCATCCCAACCGTGAGCGTCTGGCAAAGTCCCTGGACTATAAAACCACACGCCCTGTGGATAACGCCATCAAGCATCTGGTTGAAAAAGGGTGGATCAAAACATTTCCACGCTGGAAAAAGTTTGATGAGGAAACTGGGCGGGTTTATATCTCATATGACCCCCAGGACGGCTTTGCACAAACATCCAACGGCTATGTTGTCTACGACAAAAAACAGGGTGTGGAAACATCTACCAAAGACCCCAGAGGGGGGCTACCCACAGAGCATGGGGGGGTGCACTACAGTCAACCCCCCCAGGTGCCTGGAGGCCATACAAACAAGAACCAATTAAACGAGACCCAATTAACTAATAAAGATATGCTCATTCCTGACGGAAAGAGCGTGAGTGCATCCAACTCCACAGAGGTCTCTGAACCTGGAAAAGACACCACCCAGGCATCTGAGAAAAAGACCCCAGCGGAAAAATACCCCAAAGAGTTCCTGGAGTGGTATGCCATCTACCCCAGGAAAAAAGCTAAGGGGGATGCGCTGAAAGCCTACAAACAGGCTCTCAAAGAGATTGACCATGATGCCCTGGTGGAGAAAACCAGGAAGTTTGCCAGGTATGTGGAACAGACCCAGGAACCGGCAAAGTTTGTGCCATATCCAGCAACCTGGTTGAGGGCATCCCAGTGGGATGATGAACTGGAGACACCGGAGGCACCCAGGACAGTCCCTGGAGGCTCTGGAGCACCATCCGCCAGGGATAAGTCTGCGGAACAGCTTTTGCGGGAACAGTGGGCGCGTGAGGATGCCTACCTGAACAACACCAACCAACAACCACAGTCAGCCATCTTTGAATGGCCATACGGAGCACAGAGGGAGATTGAACAATGATGGATCAAAGAATGAAACAGGCTATCGCCACCAGAGTCCTGGGCGTGGGTAAGCGCCTGGCACCTGACAGGTTTCCCAACTACCTGTTGAGCGATGGCACCATCAACACTGAGTTGGTCAATGAGTGGGGTCAGGAACTGGCAACCAAAAACTGGCCTCCAGAGCTGTGGGATGAGGCTGTGAGGGTCTGGGTCAGGGAGGTTGACCACGGCAAGATGGTGACCTCTGGCGAGCTTATGCGGGCTGGCAAAACTGTGCTCTCCAGGTGGGAGTCTGACCCGGTTAAGGGTGCACAGATTAGAGCACACCGTGAGCGTTTGCGGGATGAGCGTGACCGGCAGCTGGCGGATGGCACTTTTGGTGCTCTCAGAGGCTATAAAGCCATTGAGGCCAGTGAGAAAGAGTCCACCCCAGCCCCTGACACGTTGATGGAATTACGCAAAAACCTGGCACGCCGCAAGGGTGTGAGCTAGATGGACTACGACCAAGAGATGGGAGGCATGAGGGATGCACCCGTTCTGAGATTCAGCCCCCAACAGGCTGAGGAACAGGCCAGGAAGTATCTGAACTACCCACCAGGGGCACGTTGCGCCACTCATGAGGGACAAACCCAGGGGAGTGCCTGTGTTGATTGCAAGATGGTTAAAAACGCGGCTCACGGGATGGCAGACCGTCGCAGTGGCAGGTTCAGCCCTGGAGAGATTACCCAGAGGGAAAAGCTACGGGAGTGCACCCTGTGTGATTCCCGTGGCCTGGCTAAGGTGCCTCTGGAGGATGGCACTGGCATGATGCTGAGATGCCCTCACGACCCTGGAGTGCTGGCAGCGAGGAAACAGGACGCGCTGGAGAAAGCCATGAAAAAGCTAAAAATACGGAGGCAGCCACGCTCCCCTGGCGCTATTGATTATGCTGAGGAAGTCAGGAAAAGACTCCAGACCTAGCGCAAACCCAGTCCCTACGCTGTGCGTGAACAGTGTGGGGATTTTTTATGTGATATAAGCTAAGAGCATGGATCAACAGGTAGTGACACAATTTAACGTGCCCGGCGCGCCCGTGCCTCAGGGGTCTAAAAGCGTGTCCAGGTCTGGCCATATGTATGAGGCTAATAAAAAGCTGAGACCCTGGCGGGAGAAAATTATTCAGGTGGCAGCCATGGCACACCAGGGGGAGCCTCTGGATTGTCCTGTGGAGGTTGTGGCTTATTTCTGTGTGCCTAAGCCTAAGAGGCCTAAGTTTGCGGCACCGGCTACTCCAGCGGATTTAGATAAGTATGAGCGTGCTCTGGGAGATGCCCTGACACAGGCGGGGGTCATTAAAGATGATGCAAGGATAGTGCACTGGGATGCCTGGAAAGTGTTTCACCCAGATGGCTGGGTGGGTGTCCAGGTGACTGTGAGGCCAGTGGAGGTGATGCCATGGGAGAGATGATGACAGAGTGGTGGGAGCCAGATGAGGAAGTGCTGAGGGCTGTGATGGATGGGCGTTACAGGCTGGCAGATATGGGGGAGACAGAGCAGTGTTGGGTGGTGGCTGAACTCTCTGAGAGAGGTTGGTCTACGCTGCGGATTTCAGAGGCTATGCGGTGCTCTCAGCGGCATGTAAAGAGGTTGCGGGCTAAGGTACTGACTCAGTACATGAGGCGTGTGTGTCGTGCTGGTGCTGAGGTTGAGTTGCAGAGGGAGAGGGCTGAGAGGGCTGAGAGGGATGTGTTGGTGATTCGGCGTGAACGTGATGAGTTGCGTGGGTTGTTTGGGGCGGGTTTCTAGAGGTCACGGGGTGGGTTTGCTTTATATAACATACCCATGTAGAGTTATGTATGTAAGGCAAACAGGGGCAAACAAAAACCCCACAACCACAGGAGAGCATCATGAAGAACATCAACACCAACACCATCATCCCAGAACAACTAGTGCAGTCCCGTAACGGTGGCAAGATTCACTTCGCAAGCTGTGGCCAGCGCTCACTGCATGTAGTGGCCGTCAAGCTGGAAAAGGGAACCACCTATGAGGAACTGGTGAACACCCATGGCAACAACCTTTGCCAGCACTGTTTCGGCAACATCCTGGAGGTCATGAACGTGGAGCCAGAGCCTAAGCCAGAGCCTAAGCCAGCATCTGAATACTGTTCCGGTTCCGGCACCTGGGATTGGGCGAACGGCACTGAGTACCCAGAGCGCTGGGGTCGCCGCTCTAATGGTGGTAAGTGCGGCCACTGTGGACAGTGGGCTGGCTCCGCCTCTCAGTACAACCCCGCCATCCGCAAGCATAAGGCCAAGTAGCTGCGGCAGGCCGGGGAGGGGTATCCGGCGACCACCACACCCCAACCAACCACCAGCCACACCAGGGAGAGAAAAATGAGCACCACACTAATTGGCCGCACCACTGAGTCCATCAATTTCACTAACAACAGTTTCCGCAAAAAGATTAGGGGCATGTTCCCAGTGGGCACCCTGGTGGAGATTAACCAGGATGAGATGGAAGATAACCCAGACTTTTTCCACGTCTCCCTGGAGGGAACAGATGGCCGCATCTGGGCGTATGTGAGCATGGATCAGGTTACGGCCGCATAGGTTTGAGGCCTGGGCGTGGGGGCTGGAAAATAGCCCTCACCAGTGGGTTTGTTTAATTAGACTTACTCATGTAAGGTTATATATGTAAGGCAGAGAGAGACACTAGAAAAGGAAAACACCATGAACGCACAGAACACCGTAGCAACCACCCTGGCACAGGCTGGAATGAACGCAGAGGGCGCAGCGATGCACGCAGCCGTTCTGGAGCACATTGCACAGAACAGCCCTGAACTGGCTGGCCTCATCCACCTCGCGCAGGACAGCGATGACCTGGATTTCAAGGCGCAGGTTGTCTCTGGCATCCTCAACCGTGTCAGTGAGATCATCCTGAAAAACCCTGAGTTGATGGCGATGGCAACCAGCTAAGCCTCCAGGCCGGGGTGGGGCATCCGGCCAAAGCATCACCCCACCTGGTGAGTTTGCTTTTAATGGCTCACCTATGTTATATTAAATATGTACCAAAGAGAGACACCCACAGGAAAGAGAAAAACCATGAACACCACCATTGAACTTGCATGCCACGATTGCACCCAGCTCATCGACGACGGAGAAACTGAGGGCGCTGGCATGGACTGGGACATGGACGCAGCCCTGAACACCCAGGAACTCCACGAGGTAAGCCTGGCGGACGGCGAAGAGTACTTTTCCTTTGAGGATTGCGCAGTGTGCCACTCCAGCCTCCCAGGCTACCGCCACGCTGTGGAATTGATTGAGCGTTAGGATAGCCCCATGCCAGTAATCAAAGTAACCAAAGAGATGGCAAACATCACTAAGGCCGCTTTCAACATAGGCGGCCTAGTGCCATATGCGGTGACGGTCATGAACGCCATCATGGTTAATCACGCAGAGCACTACCAGCACCACTTTATGAATGACAATGATGGCCGTGAGCCAGACTGGAGCCTCATGGAACCACGCTGGCACCTCCAGTGGGCGACAGTTGCCACCCAGCTCCCTGACTTTTTAAGGGAGGTCTACCCAGGCCTCTATGGCCAGGACGGGCCTGTGGAGATTGGCACAGTGGGCGATTATGTCCTGTTGAAAGACAAAGAGGCACCTGGAGCCGCCAACGCCCCTATTTCCACCAACACAAACGCCCTCTACCGGCTGGCACGCAGGCACAGGGTCACCCACCTGTTTGATGGTGAGGGATTCATGACCCTGGACGGGGACGGCTCCCTGGAGTGGTTTCAGGTCATGTTGTTGCGCGATATTCAATTCAAGATGAGCGGCGGGTTTGATTTCCCTGTTCATGAGTTCGCGGAGCGGTTTGCCAGCCAGCTGGAGCCACTTATCACGTTTGGCGATGCTGAGTTATGTCCATCCTGGAGTGATTGCCAGTGAAACGTGGGAAACCATTGAAACGGTCGGCCATGAGGAAGAAACCACGTCGGGGTGGGAGTATGCCCCCAGAGGTTTATGAGGCTGTTATGCGGCGGTCTGGTTACCGCTGTGAGGCTGCGATTGGTGGGGTGTGCACTGGGGTGGCGGCAGAGTGGCACCACAGGCAACCCAGGGACAGGTATAACGATGTGCCATCCAACGGACTAGCACTGTGTGCGGCCTGTCATCGGCATATCACTGACGTGTCCCCCAGGGATGGGTTTGATAGGGGGCTAAGGGTCTCCAGGCACACTGTGCGGTCTCCAGGGGAGTTTCCAGTGTTGTTGGGTGGGAGGCGTTGGGTGTTGCTGGATGATGCTGGGGGCTGGGTATATGCGGAGATTTGACACCACATGACCATCATGTAATATAAAGGATGTACCCACCACAGAGAGAAAGAAAAACCATGAGCAACTTCCAACAATTCCTCACAGGACACACCAGCGCCGTCATTGATAACGGCTACCTGTTCAAAGATGATGAGACCATCACATCCCTACATGACTCAGCAGGCCTGGCCTCAGAGGCCATCCTGGTAGACCTGGCAAACAAAATTGAGTCCAGCACCCTCTACCGTAGAGAGGCTGAAAACTTTTTCTATGGCAATTTTTCCGCCCTCAATGAGATGCAGAGGAACGCACCTGGGATGGACTGGTTCAGCTTAGGTCGGGACTTTTTCCATAGCCGCAACAGCCTCCCAGGCGGATTCCAGGACTATGGATACGCCAACACAGATGCCCTGGATGATGCGGCCAAAGAGTTCCCAGAGTTAAACTTTGATTTTTCCTCACCACAGATGACAACGGCAACAGCTGGATTGGCTACGAACGATAAAAGGGAACACCATGAGCAAACCAAAGAGCAAAGAGATTTGGAAACCAGTAAAAGACTTTGAGGGCATCTACGAGGTCAGCAACAGGGGGAGGGTGAAAGCTGTAAAGAGAGAGATCACCACTAAGGATGGACGGCGCTTTTCGCGGCCAGCACAGATTCTAAGCCAGCACAAAAACCAGTCTGGCATCCACAGAGTCAATGTGTCCATCAATGGCAGGATGACCCAGTTGCAAGTTCCTGAGATGGTGCTGGAGGCGTTTTACCGGCCACGCAGAGATGGGCGGGTCACTGAGATGGCCAGGTTTAAGGATGGCAACCGTTCTAATAACCACATAGACAACCTGGAGTGGATGCCACGCCCTGGGTTTAAGGGTAAGGCCAAAGAGTGCATAAGGGGGCATAAGTTCGTGCCCGCGAACCTGGAAAAGTGGGCTATTGGCCAGGGTAAAAAGCGGTGCCTGGCGTGTGCCCGTGCGCGTACCATTGCGTTTAAGAATGGGCGTGGTGGTGATAAGGGATACACTTCCAAGATTGCGGATAGGGAATACTTGCGCATCCTGGAGACTATGGATGATAGGGATTTATACTAAGTTTGCTTTTATAAACCTAGGTGTGTATAGTTAAAAGGGCAAACATGGAACACCAACCACCAGGAAGAGAGAAAACCATGAACACCACCACCACCACCACCATCACCATCACCGCAACCAATGAGTGCCCGCGCTGCGGAACTGAGAAAGAGCGCATCACCGGCCTGGACGCACACCAGCTCAACACCTGGCTGAAAGACACTTACGGGGAGGCAATTGCCACCGTAGCCACTGGCTATGAACAGACCAACGGAGGCTTTGTCTGGGAGCACGGCGACTACTATGACATCACCGACGCTGACCTGTTGGGTGGATATGGTGATGGGGAGCGAAGCCTGAAAGCCCGTGAGGTATTTACGTTTAACTATGTGGACGCGGTGAACAAAACCCAAAACCCTTGCAAGCACTGCGCACAGTACCTCTAAGCAACAAAAGCGCTACCGGCAGTCACCCTGGTTCAAGGCCAGGTAGCGCACCACGTCCCCATAAGGGACAACCACAGGAACCATGAGAGGATAACCCCATGAGCAAACCAAAGAATATGGCAGAGGCCATTAAGGCACATGAGGCGGCAGGCGGCTACTTTTTCAACCAGGGCGCACTGGACTTTTTTACATCCAAAACCCTAGATAACACTTACGACCCTAAGACTGGGCTGTTCATTACCTCTGAGGTTATGGGGCTGGAGAGGGATGAGCCAATGACGTTTGCTGTGCGTCAGATTGACCTGGAGCGGCCTAGCCTAGTCACCACTATTGGTGGCAGGTTTGAGACCCTGGAGGGGGCTATGGCGGCTTTGAGGCAGGCGGCTGCGGGCTAGGGCGCGGGTCACAATTTGGGTGCTTTGGGTGTTCAATTGTGGCTGTTTTTCAATTTGGCTGTTTATTTGACTTATTAAACATGGGTATGTATAGTAAAGTATGTACACAGAGAGAGAAACCCACAGAAAGAGGAAACCATGAACCACGAAAAAATTGAGCAATTTCTCACCACCCTGGCTGGCGATGAAGTTGTCATCGAAGAGGAACTGGATAACGGTGAGGGCTGGAGCCTGAACTATGAGTACCCAGAGACCTACCTGGCGGCCTCTGGCTGGGGCGACCACCACAGTGAGGTTGAGATGCCATCCCGTGAGCGTGACACCCTGGTGGGCATCACCCCAACCTCCCTCATGGCTCTCATGTTGAGTCTGTGCAACAACCCAGATGGCCTCTCAGGAACCTACGGAATTGGCCTGGATGTGGACACCGCCCGCTCCCTGGAGTACTACGCGGACAAGGCAGCTGGCCAGGGTCATGAATGGGTCTGGGTTAAGGAAGTCACCCAGGATGAGGTTGGCGACTATGTGTTGCACTGCCAAAACACCATCCGCCCACGCATCACCGTCCCGTTCATTAAGCCCTCACCACTCAGCACCAGCCTGGTGCCTACTGAATTAAAGGGTGCGATGTTCCTGACTTATGGTGACTCTGGCCAGGTTGTGGATTGCGTCGCCATCCACAATAAGAACGCTCTATAGGGGATAGGGATGGACAGAACTGTAAATGGTGTGGTGTATGCAACCCACACCTTTGCGGTGCCTGGCGGGGAGTCTGGGCGCTCTGTGGATGAGATGTTGGAAGTCCTGGAGCGTGACCATCCTGGAGTGAGTCTTTATTTTGTCTTTGGCGTGAGGGCTGCGCCTGGAGGCATGGGCATCATCATGGTGCAGCTCTCTGTGAGCGTGTCCCTGGCCTCTGTTGAGGATGCTGTGGAGCTGGCCAGGTCTGTGGCGTGTTCGCGGTTTAAGGGGATGCAGCCTGGGGAGTGGGGAGTGGTGGATGAAAATGGTGTGGATTTAGTCCCCTAACTGTGGGTTTGCTTTTTCTTACTCACCTATGTATAGTTATATATGTAAGCAAGAGAGAGCAACCACAGAAAGAAAAAACCATGAAACTCAAAGCGTTCAACTTCGTACTACTCCAGGAAACAGGCGAAACCATGAACATCGCCCTGGAAACAAACCCAGCCCTCACCATTGAGGAAAACGCATGGAACATCATCAAGCACTACAACAGTGGGGAAGAGGGAGACGTGCACACCCCATTCCACATTGAGATTGCAAGCGCAACCAGGGTCATCATCACAGGCACCACCCTGGCTGAGGGCTACGAAGAGCGTTCCATCATTTCCCTCAGGGCTGCGTAACAAAAACAAACCGGGGAGGGGCATCCGGCACAACGCCCCAACACCATCAACAACAAAGACAGGAAAACCATGGAACTCTCAAACATCACCACCCAGACCCACAGGATTACAGCCCAATACACGTTTACCCCAGGCACGGACACCATTGACATAGACACTAAGGGAGACACCCTCCAGGACGTGGTGACGGACATGCTGGATTTCCTCAATGGATTTGATGAGATTGCTACCCCGTTTGCACTAGACCCATTCCAGGAACCAGCAGACCTGTCAGATTTCTCCCTGGAGATAATTGGGGAGGTGTTTGCAGAGAATGATGACAACCCCCATGGCGAGAATGATGTTATCCCCATGTATGTGACCATCACCGCCCAGGAACGATAAGAAAGAGAAACCCAGATGATTAACTATGAATACCGTGGAGGCCGTGTTGCTGGCACTCCAGAGCTGAAAAACACCCAGAACGGCACCCCTTACCTGCGGTTCCGCATGGCCAATGATGATTCCACTTATAACTCTGAGACAGAGCAGTGGGATAAAAAAGCGGAGCACTTTATCACCGTCCTGGTGTGGCCGGTTAAGAAAAAGGGAGAGATGGTGAACCTCCCAGCGATGCTGGCGGAGAGCCTGAACCCTGGTAACTCTATCCAGGTGTGGGGTAAGTTTGCCACCCGTTCCTGGGAAACGGAGGATGGCTCACGTCGTTCTGTGGAAGAGTTTACGGCCAGGGCTGTGGCTGTGGATGTGCTGGAGGTACTTCCGTGGCAAGCTCTGGAGGCTGGCCAGGGTGGCGGCCAGCAACAGTCCCAGGGTTATGGCCAGCAGCAGCCTCAGGGTGGTAGCCAGGCAGGCCAGGGCGGTCAGCAGTACCAGGGGAACACCTGGAGTCAGCCCGCTCAACCTGGTGGCGGTGTCCCGTACTAAGGTGTTAGGGGCGCGCTATGCGGGTGGCAGGCTCCCGCTTACATGATTGTCTGTTTATAGGATGCTCTCTGGGCTGTGTTTGTGCAGCCTGGGGGGCATCTTTTATGTGGAGTTAGGTTGGATGCCTGGCCTCATGTAGGCTGGGTACTGGCTCCCCTGGTTGACTACCTCGACAGGGGAGCTTTTTCTATGTCTGGCCTGGGGAGATTGACCTGGGTGGATATAAGTTTGGGAGTAGACTTGCAATAACAAACAGAGGTGTGTATAGTTAAAAGTGTAAGACAGAGAGACAGGGCAAAAGCCCACAATCACAGGAAAGAGGAAACCATGAACACCACAGTCGCAACCATCATGGCCGTCATCACCCCAGAACAGGCCAAAGACTGGCTGGAAAACAACACCCACAACCGCAAGCTCCGCACCCACCAGGTGGCAGCCATGGTGCGCGACATCCAGGCAGGCAACTGGAAGTGGAACGGCGACTCAATAAAGTTCGCAAAAGATGGCACCCTACTGGATGGCCAGCACCGCCTCCACGCCATTGTGGAGTCCGGCCAGCCAATTGAGATGCTGGTGATTGAGGGACTGGACAAAGACACCCAGGCAACCATGGACACTGGCGCAAAGCGCAGTGGTGCGGACATGCTCAAGCTCAATGGGGAAAAGAATTACACAGCACTCGCGGCAGCTCTGAGGGCGTGCATCCTCTGGGATTCTGGCATTCGAAACATGGGTGGCGGCAACAGGGTCACCACCAACAGCGACCTACTGGGATACCTGGAGGCACACCCAGAGATGCGTGACCATGTGGAGGCATACAACACCCTACGCCGTGGCCTCCGTCTCCCAGCGTCTGTGGGAGTCACCGCCATCAAGATATTCACTGAGATTGATGCAGAGGATGCACAATACTTTTTTGAGCGCCTGGCCTCAGATGAGGGACACTACCGTGGAGAGCCAATTTTTGAGGCACGCCGCTTACTGAAAGAGGATGAGGCAACCACCAGCAACACCAGGGGGGGACGCACATCCACATGGAAAATGGCCATCCTCATCAAAGCGTGGAACCGCTATCGCAACGGTGAAACCGTCAAGCAACTCTCATACCGTCCTGGTGGCGCGAACCGCGAGAAGTTTCCAGAACCTATCTAAACCACCCACAACCTGAAAGAAAACACTATGATGACACCACATTCTGACCTCACAGAGATTCTGGAGATGGCAGCGGACAACCAGCTCTCTCCACAGGCAACAGCTGACCTCATAATCTCAGAGGGCTGGGTAACTATCCACCATTCAATTGCGGCACAGACCGTGTCCTGGGCGGCCTCCCAGGCTGAGGAAGTCATAGCCATTGGGGAGCACGCAGAGAGCGCCGCTGGCGCGCCTGGAGAAACAGGGAGAGGCGCGGCCATAGATGCCCGTGACTTACTCCAGGAAACCCCACCCACCTGGATGCACCAACTGGCAACCAGCCTGGGGGCATCCACCTGGGACGTGTAAACCCTCCAGGACAGGACAAAAATAATGAGTATTGACTACATAGTGGAATTAGTTGAGCGTCCAGTGGTGCGGGACTTTATTGAAAAACACCACTACTCCCACAACATCAACGGCCTCATGTCATCCTATTGTTTCGCCATGTACGACCAGGACAACCACATGGTGGGAGCCATGATTTACGGCAAGCTAGGCATGGCCAACGCCTGGAAAAAATACGGCAACAGCATTGAGGAAGTCATGGAACTCCGCCGCCTGGTGCTGGTGGATGACACCCCAAAGAATAGTGAGTCATACTTTATTGGACGCACCCTCAGGTGGCTCAAAGCTAACACCCCAGTAACCACCATCGTGTCTTATGCAGACCCCAACTACGGCCACTCTGGAGTCATCTACCGCGCCACCAATTTTGAACATGTGGGGATGACGGCACCTGGCAAAGTCATCATCTGGAATGGCAAAAAATACCACGATAAAGCCATCCGCACTAAGTACAAAGGGGAGCTAAAACCGTTTGCCAAGCGGCTCAAAAAAGCCCTGGAGGATGGGGAGGCGTACTACACAAAACAGCTCCCAAAACACATCTACGTCAAAAACCTAAGGCCTGGAAAAGGGCCGAAACCTAAAAAGAATTGAGGCACAACATCATGACCAACTCAAAAAAAGTCCGGCACGCCCATGGGATCATTGATGACATAATTGAGGGATACACCCCAACGCTTAATGACCTGGAAACCTTGCGGGGTTTCCTCCCAGAGCTACCAGCGCAAAAGACCCTGGGAGAGATACTGGAGGAAGTGAAAGAGGTGTGGGGTGCAACAGTATCCAGCTACTGGCCAGAGGATGCCCACGGGTCTCTGGAGACCTGGCTGTGGGAACTCCACAAACAGCTGGAGGGACTAGCCAGCACTGGCTCTAAGCCCTCCCAGGCCTCCCCTAGACTCCCTGAGGGCATGCGCCTGGCAACCCACCCGGAATACGGCCTGTGCGTGGTTTCCCCAACCACAGATGAGGATGGTGAGCGCAGGATTTTCTACCTCTCCACCAGCACTGAGGCTGGAGCTGATTGCCGTTGGGTGCCTGTTGTCCATCTGACATTCCTGGATGCAGAGGCAGCCACCCCTGAGTTGCCAGAGGGAGAGCAACCCCACCCAGAGTTCCTGGAAACTGAGGCAGACTACCAAGACACCCCAAACGGCACCATCGTGGTTTATGAAAACTCCCTACCGTGGGTTAAGCGGGGTGGCACCTGGCTCTCAGCTATTGCGGATGCAAAACACAGTTCAGCTGAGATGGGAACCACCCGCCGTGAGGTCTTACGCTGGGGTTTTGGTGATGAGTGACATGAAAGAGTGCAGCACATGCGGAAACCCCGTAGACCCTGACGGCCTCTCAGAGATGGATACCCGCTGGTGTACGTTCCTGTGCGATGAGTGCCATGGCTGTGAAACCTGTGACGGAGGATGTTAAATGAGTGGCAAAAAGTACCGCAAAAAACCCACAGAGGTAACAGTGTGGGAATACCCTGAAACCATGACCGGACAGTTTAACCTGGCCAGTGAGCTAAGGGAGCACGGCGCAGACCTCCACCTGTATGACTATGCAGTGGAACACTCTGACACCAGGTTTAAGGATGGGGCGTTCTGGCGCTGGAAACAGGCACACATCCAGGTTGGAAAAAGATCTGAGATTGTCCACATGGGAGACATCATCATTCATGACCCAGTAACAGGATGGGGAGTGATGGATGCAGACCTATTTACACAGGCATATGAGGAAGTAACCAATGACTAACCTAAATAAAGCTAACAGCCTGACTCATGAGTGGGTGGAGTCCATGGGAGGCCTGGAGGCTATCCAACATGGCCATGACAGTGACCTGAGCGGCCTCATGCAGGCACTA
>JABXHG010000020.1 GCA_013393545.1 Alteromonadaceae bacterium
CGCCCAACACGCGCTCGCTCAGCCGGCCAAGCATCTTCCGAAACCCTGCCACACTCACCGGCGCTCCGCGCTCGCTGACGAACACGAAGCCATCGCGGCGCTGGGTGGCCGCCTGGTAGCGCTTGAGCGCGCGCACCGTCTCGCCCTGGAGCGGATGGGTGCCGTCCAGCGAGCCCTTGGCCCGCTGAACGGTGAGGGTATGGCCGCTGGCCAAGTCCAGGTGCTGCCACTTGAGCGCAACCAGCTCGCTCACCCGCAAGCCGTGCTCGAAGGCCAGGCGAATCATCAGCGCGTCGCGCTGGCCCTGACGGCCCTTTTTGGCCGCCCGGATCAGGCGATGCACCTCGTCGCGGGTCAGGTGCTTGCGGCCTCGAGCCGCGTCGTTGACCGAGCGCGTGCGGACTGTCCGGCTTTCAGTGGCCGGGCGCAGGCGTATCACGCGAGACGAAGCGGCGTCAGTCATGGGCTTGGGCTCCCTGGATGGCGGTAACTGTCTGGGTTTTGGTTAAAAGACAGACAGTTTGTGTGGGTGACCACATAAATGAAGCGAGTATTTAAGTTAAAACCAGAGGAGGAGCTATGCCAACGCAACGCATCCATATGGATGAATATGGGCACACATGGGTAGTTATGGGTTTATCCAAAATAAAGACCTCAAGGGGGGACGAGATGCGCAGAAAGACGACTTTTTGAAATTTTACTCGATTCCTATGTTGACTACCCCCAAAAATTTCTGTAGCTTTCTCAGCATGAGAAAAAATGAAGACGTCAACCTACGCGACCAACCTATCGGTAAGCGAATTGGGGATACCCAAGACCTTCCCGACGAGCTCAAATCACAACTTAATGCGTATAAAACCGACGAACTGGAAGACTGGATAATAAATACGCTAAATAAAAGATATGAAGGGATTGCAAGCCTTGATGAGATCATCGTCGGCTTATACCGCGAATATGGGTATATTACGAAAGAGCGTAAATACATCAACAGCAAAATATATCGAATGAGGAATCGAAATTTACTGGAAAGTGTTCCAAAAAGGAAAGGTGTATACAGGGTATTAACGTAAAAGCCAGCCACTGTGGAGGTGGCTGGCTTTACGCATTTCCTGTACCACTAGCAATGTGTCTAAGTTAAACCATCCGGCTTAGACCGCAGAGACTTCTGGTAGGAAAGGTCTTTACTCGAGACATTGATCTTAGCCGATATCCGGGGTCGCTGTACAGCATGAGCCCCCAAAACTTACGTTTTGGGCGGATGGCTCACCCTGGGAGGTGCTAATGGGCAAGGTCAAAACGTATAGCTTAATATTGCTTATGCCCTTCAAGTATTGGCAATTAAGGTTTTGATTTTGAACACTTTTATGCTGCCTCCCTCCAAAAATTGGAGGATCAGCGATGAAAGTCAAAACTGTTTTCGTATCAACGTACGAACGCTTTCGCTACGGCCGCTGGGAAACTGTGGGATGCCACTTCCGCAGCCTACCTAACTGCTAGTTTTAGCCGATGATATCAGGGCCCTCTTGGGGCCCTTTTTTTTGTCAGGTAAATTATTGATTTAAAAGTGGAAATCTACTTTTCTATTCAAAGCGCATTCATCGCGTTCTGATGGCTTTGGGTTTCCAACGCCTTGCCGGGGCCCAGGACGACAGGGCATTTATCTTGAATACAGAAGCACCATCGCTGCCAACACAATCCTTGGCGGTCCACTCCGACCCATCCATCCCTTTTGCTTCCTTCCTGGTCACTTCACGCCCAAGGGCCTCTCGCAGTCCTTGTCTGCTTCCTAAAGGAATTTTTTTGCATCCTCCCTGGGCGCGGCCTGATGGAGGGACGCTTCAAAGGCCAAAAATAACCCTTAACAAGCGATACACCATACGCAATGCGTAAACGTTGCCAAGCCCTTGATAACCATGGAAGTTATGTTGCTGCTTCGCGCCACGGTCAGGCCGGAAACCATGCGTGTGGCGCAAGGGAATACGCTACGGCGATGGGCTATGGAAGGTTAAGGGAAAAAATATTTGAATTAAAATATAATTACTTGTATAATACGCCTACCTTGCTTAGGGAGATCATAAGCATCTACACAGACACAATGTTCCGCATCTATGTGTTTGCATAAAGATTAAATTAGAGATAGAGCACAGCGGAAGGAACTGGAGATGAATACTGCTTTCGAACTAATTTCATCAGACCCCGTTGAGTACAACTCAATGGCTATGAGATCTAAGCTTATTGTCATATTAACTAAATTTATAAGAGATCAAGGTTGGACACAAACGTCTGCAGCTAAAAAGCTAGGAGTTTCACAGCCTAGAATCAGCAACCTCATGAATGGAAAAATAGACAAGTTCTCTGTGGATATGCTACTAGAGATACTTTTCAAACTGGGATATACCCTAGATATGAGGTTCAATCCGATGGATCATAAAAACCCTCTAGATATTCGAATCACGAGGGTTTAGAGAAGAAAAAAAAGGGGGGAGCCCCCCCCAAAAAAACACACGGGTTAGTCTGCTACAGGCCTTGATTCCAGCCACTGCTTGTAGCGGCCCTTCGCGGTATCCGTGTTCTTTTTGTCAACGCCGTCGCAAGCTTTCTTATATGCGTGCAAGATTACAACCTTGCCAGGGCGTTCTACTACGAAGACGCACCGCTTAGCCGGTCGTCCGTTTCGCCGCAACTCGATTGCCTTAGCTCCTACCGTGCCGCCGAGATGCTGCGATGATATCTCCAATTCAACTCCCCAGGCCGCCATTTCCAAGTTCGTCAAGAACCGTTGGGCGGTTGTAGAGTCCAGGTCGGAGAAATCCTTCATAACCTGCTTGCTCAGGAATATTACCTCATCTGTCGCATGTATATCCATTTGCTTTCGTTCCTCCACTTGCTTCGTTTTAAGTTGTCGTATGCGATTTTCATGTCCATATCTCCTTCAAATCCGCCAAATTTTTTTTAGCGGGGCCCTTAGGCCATTCATGATTTCATGGATTCGACACTGATTACTTTCAGTGCCGAGCCATATATTATATAATAAATTATATAATTTCAAGCGCTATCTTTCAGGCGCTCGGAAAAAGATAGCGGGCTATCTAAATCAACGCTAGTCTAGCCTATTTTGGTGAGATTTATTGTGGGTGTGTAATGATCTTTCGATCTTTTTCCTTGGAGCATTTAATCGAATCTACAGGGTGCCCAGACGCTCAAGCCTTCTACAGTCGCGCCTCTATTTTAACCTGCGGGGTTTTATGCCACGGATACTCAGAGCATCTGCTCCCCGGACACCCCTACTAACTGCCGGCATATGCCAGCACCTTACGAATCCTGCCCTAGCTCTAATCCGTCTTATCTTGAATCTTTACCGGGCTGACTCAGGCCCTTTAGGCCCAGAGCGAGGGAGCGGGGACGCCTCTTGCTTTGAGCGCTTCCGTTCTTCTGGCGGCTCCCCCAGCAATGCGGCTCGTCGCCGCTCAGCGGCCGATGTTAGCTCTCCGAGGTGACTCACTCCAATTGCGGCGAGCTGCTCATCCAGGGCATCTACAAAATCCAGATTATTGCCAGTGTCGGCAGCACGGATCGCCTCCAAGCGTTCAGTAGCATTGGCCATCAGTAGGATGCGTTCGGCCAGCGCTCCTGGCTCCTCTCGCAGTGATTCTGGTGGCCGCTGTGGCATCGATGGTGTTGATGCAGCCGCCAGTCGGTCTTGCCGATCACGCTCGGCTTGCCGAAACATCCACGCCTGATAGGCCGTTTTTACCCGTCCAACTTCTGCTTCAAGTCGCTCAGCTGCCCCGATGATTCGCTCAATTGCCGCGTCAGTTTGTCGAACGCTGCCGCGTGTTGCTGATCGCTCTGCTGAAGGTCGCGGCGAAGCGTCTCGATCTCGCGCTGCATTTGCTCCCGCTCGTTGCGCATCTCCTGGCGAAGCGAGGCGTTCTCGTTCTGCTGCGCCTTCTGCGCTGTCTGCAAGCGCTGTAGCTGTTCTGACAGCGCGTTCACCAACCTCTCGGATTCGCTTTGCTGTTGCTGTAACTGCTGCAATAGCAGGGTTTCCAACTCTGTCACGTGTTGCCACTCCTGGAGCCGGATCATCGGCATCTATTGTTTGCTGCTGATCGACCGATCGGCCTGCAGCCTCTGACTCGCACTCATCGACACGTGGATAGCGCGCTCGGTGGTACTCCGCACGTCGCTCAACGGCCACTGCCAAGCGCTCTCGTGCTCGTTCAGCAGCTGCTGGGTCAGCTCGACCAGCTTGACCATCTGCATCGCTCTGCGCTCGGCGGGCCTCTCGCTCCAAGGTTTGCTCAATAGTCCAGTCATCGCGAAATAAATCCCCCCGCAGCCGAATCGCTGTTTTTGCGCCTTCCGGGCAAACACTCACGTATGACGCGCCAGAGCGCGTAATGTGACCAATCTCGGCCAACGCTGCGCGGATCTCAGCTGCGTTCGTGACCTGCCCTTCAGCGATCAACGCTTCAATATGCGAGGTAATCTCGGTCCGGGTCTGAGGGTGTCGGTCCGGGCGGCTCCGGTGCTGCTCGTTGCCGGGTTGGACACGCCTGGCGCGATTTGGGTCGTCGGGTCGAGCCCATCCCATTTCGTAATTCCAGGCATCGCGCAGCGGGTCAAAAAGCCGTTCATGGCCTGGAGGCGCGATATTCAAAGCTTTGCCGCTGCTCAACTCAACGCGAGCAGTCAGCGTGTGAATATGGGCTGTGCCGTCATGATCTCGGTGCAGTACGGCGCAGCTGGCGTACTGATCGTGCTGAAGTCCTGCGAACGCGGTAGCCTCCCACTCCTCGATGACGGCCTGAATCTCAGCGTGAGAGGGGTTGTCATCGGGTCCCCAGGCGATAACACCACTCGTATAACCCCATTTGTGCCGGCTGCTATCTGCGACTAGAGCAACCAGCTGCGGGTCGCCGCGCAGCACAGTGACCTCGGCTCGGACCTCACCTGTATGATCTTTTTCTTGCAGCAGGTAACGTGCAGCTCCGTTCGCACTGCCCTTGCCATGCTTGAGAAATTTTATGTGCACGGTGCCTCCGTGCCTTGGTCGTCAGGATCATAACTGGGCAACTCGGCAAGTCGGTGCAGCTCACGCTGGATGGCGGCTAGCTCGGCGAGCAGATGCGCATGATCACCAGGCGTTAGGCCCACCGAATTCAGCACGCGGGCGATCTGGTTGACGTTGCTCCCTACAGCGGCGAGCTGTCGCAGCAATTCGGGGTCGGCTGTCAGCGTGCGCAACCGCCGCTGTTGTCGTCGCTGACCAGTCTTCACCGCGCCGGCGCCGTCAACGCGCTGGCGAACCCAGTCGCTGAGCGACAGGTCGGCAGTCTCGGCACGCCGCTTCCACTCGGCGGCGGTGTCGTCAGGCAGCCGTAACGTCACACGCTTGGTAAGCCGTTGCGCCATGGGTTGCCTCCGGGGTTGGGATTTCGGGGGTCGAGGGGGCGCAGCCCCTCGCCAGCCCCTGGCAGCAAAGCCGCGAAGCGTTTTTGTCTGACAGGGTAGGCTGGCTTCTATGACTAATAGTTTAGCACAGTTTCAAATAGAGTTATTGGGTGCACGCACACCAGCAGGGCAGAGTGGGAGGGGAGCTAGCTTTTTCAAACCATACACTCAACCGCGTTTTGAGGGGGTAATAGCCATAGATTTAACAAAACAGTTATGTAAGCCATTGATTTTGGATTAGCGCAGCTATATTACCCCTGAAAACATACACGAATTCCTCATTCTTACTGCTCTGGAGATGTAAAGCGATAAAATCGCTGTAGATAGCGCGCGAGCCTTGGCCATTATTCGCTAACCTTGGTCATCCTTCGTCATTCTTCGTCAATTTTGTCCGCTTTTAGGCATTCTTCGTCATCTATCGTCATTTTTGCCCACCAAAGAGGCGTACAAAGGCTGGCGTCCATTTCTATAGTAAAATGTTGATTATAATCAATATTTTTTTGTTTTATCGGTGGGACTTTGAACACTTTTGGGCTTTTTAGCATAACGCTCGTTTTTATTCGTCATCCTTCGTCATCCTTCGTCATTCTTGAACCAACCGGGCTCACCGAGGCTTCTTTTTGCTGTCCTTCTGGGGGGCTGACGTATCCGACTTACGTTCCGTCAGCCGATCGATCACGTTTTGGGCATCGTTCAAGCGCGCTTCCAGGCCGCTAAGACGCTCGGACAAACGGGCCGATTCGGCTTCGCGCTGCTGCTCGGCCTCCCGCCAACCACGCTCCGCCTCGGCCAGCTTTCCGCGCAGCCCTTCTAACTCGCGGTCACGCTCGGCCGCTTCCTCCTCGAGCGTCTGCACCGCCTCGCGGGCTTCCTCGACTTCGCCGGTTGCCTGTGCCTGTGCCTCGTCCAGCGCCGCACGCTCCGCTGACAGGCGACGCTCGGCTTCGGCCACCGCTGCATCCCAGGCTGCGGCTTTGAGCTGCTCTACGCGCTCGTTGATGGGCTCCGGCACCTCGATTTCGGCCAGGGCGTGCTCTTCGGTCTGTTTTTCCCGCCACGCCTGCATCGCTTCCGAGATCGTACTGAATGACCCACCGCCGAGGGCTTTGCGGACGCGGGCCAGCGTGGGCCGGTCGCCAGCCTCGGCGATTTTGTCGGCTTCAGCGTGGATTTTTTCCGGGGTCAGGGCCATGTCTGTCTCCTTTTCCGTATTTTGTTGTATGTAGTATAATACAACATACAATTTTATACAACAATATTGTATTCATTGCCTCACATAAACCGAGCTATGCTGCGCGTGAGCATCGAGGGAGAAGGGATATGCCGCATGACATCGCCTACAACCTGCCGCGTATGGCTCACACAGGCCGAATCCAGGTCTACGGCGTTAACGGCCGATACCGCTACCGCTTAACGAACGGCCAGGGCGACATCGAGCACCGCAGCACCGACTGGCCCGGCGGGACATACGGCAACCCCGAACGAGCGCTGCGCGACGGTTTGCTGCGTGATAGCGATCCCCGCCTGGCGGCCGAGCTGGATGCGGTGGCCATGGCCTGCGGCACGACGTACTCGGGTGCCCTGGATCGAGCGCACGACGGCATCACGCTAACGCTCGAGGCATAAGCCCGACGCCCAGGGCGGGAGGTTGCCGGTGCTTTCGCCGAAAGCCTCATTATCAGGCGTCGGCGCCTGGCCTGAAGCGGGTTTATCGCCGCCTTGGCGGCGATGGAAGGGGCGCTTGCGCCCCGAAACCGGCGAGGCACGAGTCCTACCGACCCACAGCAGCTAAACGCCCGCCTTGGAAACTGGCCCAGCCGCCGTACCTTGTTGCCAAACAGGGGTTGCCAAGTCGATAGCACGGATCTAGCGCGGCGTAAGCCGCCCATTAGGGCGCCCAGGCGCGTAGCGCCTCGATGGCGCCCTAGGGCCGCGCCTTGGGCGCGCCATTGTTAGGCGGCCCGAAGGGCCGGGCGGAAGGCGCTTTAGCGCCTGGAGGGTAGGCGAGCGCGTATCGCGCTCTTTTCTGTACCTTTTCCCCTTTTCCCCTTTTAGATCGCATAAGTTATTGAATATTAACATTTAATAGAGTTAATAAGGGACAGATTTGCGGTTGGAAGGGGACAGATTTGCGGTTAAAAGGGGACGGATTTGCGGTTGAAAAGGGGACGGATTTGCGGCATAAGGGGACGCCATATACAGAGTCCCTTCGTAACGGAGCTCATGGATGAACCATCCTCAAATCTATAAGAGCAACGCATTGGTTGAGGCTCAGTACCGGCTTAGTGTTGCTGAGCAGCGCATCATGCTCGCGTGTATGTCCCAGGTCAGGCGTGACCAGTCCATTACAGATGATGCGTTGTACAGCGTCAGTGCCGTCGATATTGCAGCCATGTCTGATACCTCTACTAAGCAAACGTATCGAGAGCTTGAGAAGGCCGCACTACGACTCAAGCGCCGCGAAGTCCGGTTGTTTGAGGAGCCCAATGGAAAGGGACACAAGCGAAAAGTCATGCTCACCGGCTGGGTACAGACAATCATCTACATTGAGGAAGAGGGGCGCGTAGAACTTCGCTTCACCAAAGACATGCTGCCTTATCTTTCTCAGCTCACAGAGCAGTTCACGCGCTATGCGCTGGCTGACGTAGCAACGATGACCAGCGGCCACGCCATGCGACTCTATGAACTATTGTGCCAGTGGCGCGACGCCGGACAGCGTGAAGTATCTATCGAATGGTTACGCAACGCCTTCCAGCTTGAAGGAAAATATACCGCACTCAAGGATTTTAAGCGCCGGGTACTTGAACCTGCCGTGGAACAGATCAACAAGCATTCACCATTGTGGTGCAAGTGGGATCAGCGCAAGACCGGGCGGCGTGTCTCTCATTTGGTGTTTACCTTTGGTGAGAAAACCAAGCCAAAGCCCAAGAAATCACGCAAGGTCGAAGCCCAGGGCCGCACATCCAATGACGGCAATGGCTCGATATACGGCATTTCGATGGCGGACATTAAAGCCCACGCTAACCCCGGAGAAAGTGAGTCAGACGCAGCTCTGCGGCTGCTCGATGAACGAAAAAGAGGAGCGTGACGGCTCCTCAGGCATCAATCCTGGAAAACATCAGCATGACTGCCAGTACGTGCTAACTGCAATTCATCGCCGACAACGCGGTATAGCAAAAGCCAGTCGGGCTCGATATGCGCATCCCGATAGCCATTCCAATTACCACGCAGCGGATGATCCTGGTAAGCGTCAGGCAGAGGGGACTGCTCCATCAGCAGGGTCAGCAAGGTGCGTAGCTTGCTCATGTCCTTATCACGCTTTTTGATGCGCTTAACGTCACGTTTGAACTGACTCGTGCGTACCGGCGTGAGCATCAAATGCCCAAGTCTTCAAACAGGTCGTCAGCACTATCGAAGCGCTGGCCTCTGCCTGCTTCCAGGTCATCCATGGCTTTAGCTGTTGCAGCGTTCGGTACCTGAACGATGAAGGGCAAGCGCTTTTCCTCGGCAATGCGCAGCATTAGCAGACGAATCGCATCCGATGTCGATAGCCCCATAGCATCCAGCGCTGCAGTAGCACGTTCTTTGGTATCACGATCAATGCGTGCACGTATGACAGTATCGCTACTCATGACCTTTCTCCCTTACACTCGTAGCTACATTGTAGCCACAAAAAGAATAAATTGCAGCGTTTATCGAACGACTGGCGATAGCGCGATGCCTGCGACTAGACTTGTAGCACCTGCAACACCCCTTGCGACAGGCTGCAACACCCATGCAAATGACCATCAGTGCCGCTGCTAGGCTATACGGCATTCATCGAGCTACGCTGCATCGCCATATCAAGTCAGGCCGCTTGTCATGCGTCTTTAAGCGCGATGGGGGCCGCACCCTGGATCTGTCTGAACTGATCCGTTGCTACGGTGAACCGCCTCATCATTCAGGGGATGTGCGACAGGATGCGACAGGTCCAATTTCACCACCTGCGACACTCGATGCGACACCCGGTAATGCAGCCCTCCTGGCTCGCTTTGATGCGTTGCTGGAGGTCGTAACGGAGCAACGTGATGAACTACGAGCACTGCGTGAGGAAATCCGCGAACTGCGAAGCCTCCCCGCCCCAGAGCAGCTTGCCGACGACAACAGACCACAGCCACCAGTGACGGATGAGCCCGATAGCACACCACCCCGTGACTTCAGCGAAGTGTTAGCGCGGTTTGAGGCGCGCCACAAACCCGATTAAAACGTCAGCCGCTCGAACGGCCTCCCCGACAGCGCCGTGTAGGCCACCGTGTTCTGGATATTGGCGTGGCCCAGGTACTGCTGCACCGTGCGGATGTCCGTGCCGCTGTTGATCAGGTGTACCCCACA
>JABXHG010000200.1 GCA_013393545.1 Alteromonadaceae bacterium
GGCGCGGGCGCGGGGCCTCCCCACCGAGGTGGCCTACCGCCAGCACCGCCCCGGCAACGGCAAGTACACCGTCGCCGACCCCCCGGGACATGAGAGGAACACCCGGAGACTGGCCAGCGGTGCCTCCACCGCGCAGCTGGCGATCCGGCTAGTCGACGCCCGCCGCGGCGTGCTGACCCGGGCCCGCCGGCACTCGTACATCGCCTCCCTACTGGGCATTCGCCACATCGTGGTGGCGGTGAACAAGATGGACCTGGTGGATTTCAGCGAAGAACGCTTCAACGAAATCAAGGACGACTACCTGGCCTTCGCCGCCAAACTGGGCCTGAAAGACATCCGGTTCGTGCCCATCTCGGCGCTGGATGGCGATAACGTGGTGAACAAGAGCGAGAACACACCCTGGTTCACCGGCCAGCCACTGATGGACATCCTGGAAACCGTGGAAGTCTCCCGGGACAAGAACCTGGAGCACTTCCGCTTCCCGGTTCAGTATGTTACCCGTCCGGACCTCAATTTCCGGGGTTTCTGCGGCACCATCGCCTCCGGCGTGATCCGCCCGGGTGATAACGTGATGGCCCTGCCCTCACGGCGCACCAGCAAGATCAAGGAAGTGGTGACCTTCGATGGCAACCTGGATGAGGCCTACATTGATCAGGCCGTGACCCTGACCCTGGAAGACGAAATCGACGTCAGCCGTGGCGACATGCTGGTGAAGGTCGAAGACGAGCCGGAAGTGCACAACCGGTTCAACGCCAACATCGTGTGGATGACCGACGCGCCGCTGGAAACCGGCCGCCTGTACGACATCAAGCTCGGCCCCACATTCACCTCCGGCACGGTAAAGACCATTCACCACCAGACCGACGTGAACACTCTGGAGCAACAGGCCAACCCGGAGCGTCTGCAGCTGAACGAAATCGGCCTGTGCGAGCTGACGCTGAACCAGCCCATCGCGTTCGATGCCTACCAGCGCAATCACGCCACCGGCAGCTTCATCGTGATCGACCGGCTGACCAACGTGACCATCGGCGCCGGCATGATCGAAGGCCTGGCCGACGGCATTGAATCGCTGGACCCTGTCACCACCGACGAGCGCGAACGCCGCCTGGCCCAGAAACCGGCCATCATTGCCTGCGGTGGCAAGCACGCACCGGAACTGGCCCTGGCCGTGGAGCGCGCGCTGTTTGACCAGGGCAAGACCGCCGTGGTGGTCTCCGAGGCCAACACCGGTGATGCCGACGAGCGCCGCAACGTGGCCCAACTGCTGACCGCCCACGGGCTGATCGCGATTGCCGAGAATCTGGGTTCCGACGTGGCCAACGCAACCGTGAACGCCGATGCGGAGCAGGACATTCCGGCGGCGGTGTCCGGACTGGTGCAGGAGCTGACTCGCAGTATGCGGATCTGAGTTTCGTCCAAGACCTCGAAAGTACACAGAAAAGAAGTTTTAGCCACGAAACCCACTAAAAACACGAAAAAATGATTAAAGATACCAAGTTGTAGTCTTTTAATTTCGTGTTCTTTCGTGGGGTTAGTGGCTAACCAAATCTTTTATCTTTCTTCCGTGTTCTTCCGTGAATTCCGTGGCAGAATTCCTTCTTTTAGACCTAACTAACCGGAATACTCAGGAGCCGCTGAACAATGGCCATCAAACACCTGCGCACCGCTTTCGCCAGCCAATACCAACCGGGCCAGCCCGCGCGCCTTGTTGCCGGCGAGGCCATGCAGGAGCCCGGTGGCGATTACGAAGCCCTGCACAAGCAGATGAAGCGCCTGTTCAACAGCAAACCCGGCAAGAAATACGGACGCTTCTCCGAAGACCTGGGGGAATGCCCGTTCAGCGCCTGGCTGAAGGATTATCTGGAAGACAAGCAGAGCTTCAGTGCCCTCACCGACCGCCTGTTTGGCCAATGGCAGGAACTGCTCAACGCCTGCCAGGAAGAATTCGACGGCCACCTGATGCTAGTGCACGAAGCCCTTGCGGATTCAGAAGTCGCCTACCTGCTGATACTGGAAACCGACAGCGCCATGCGCTTTGATGGCAGCGAACGCCTGGACGCCACCGACATCATCAGCCTGTCCCGCCTGAACCTGGCCGTGCGCATCGAGCTGGATGACTGGCTGGGTGAGAACGGCAGCGACAACTACCTGACCCTGGTCCACGGCCGGGGCACCGGTGAGCCGGGCGACTTGTTCATCCGCCTGAGCGGCTTCACCAACAACGTGGATGTGGAAAAAGAAACCCTGACCTTCCTCGACGCCGTGGAAGCCTTCGCCAAAAACTCCGAGCCGGAAAAAGCCGGCGAAGTGCGCGCCAAGGCCTACGAGTTCTGCAAGGACCAGCACGCACTGGGCGAACCGGTGGAAATCGAGGCCCTGTCCGGCTACCTGGACGAAAACCAGCCCGAACGCTTCAAGGAATTCGCCAGCCAAAACGCCGAACTCCCCGAAAGCGGCGTGCTGCATCCGGACCACCGCAAAGTAAAAAAGCTCGTCCGCATCGCCGGCTCCGGCGGCGGCATGAGCGTGTCGTTCTCCTCGGATCTGGTCAACCAGGCGGTCTACTACGATCGCGACAACGACGCCCTCACCATCACCCGCCTGCCCAAGGCGTTGCGGGAGCAGTTGCAGAGGTATCTGGAAACCCGGGAAGAGTGATGTTTAACTGAACAAAACACCAAAGGTAATGCACCGTGAGATTGACGCCCGAGCAAGTAAGTGTCATCAAAGATTCTGTTAGGGAGGTTTTCGGTCCCGACGCCGAAGTATCGCTGTTTGGGTCGCGCACCGATGACAACGCCAAAGGCGGAGATATCGATTTGCTGGTTACCGTTAATAGCCTGGTAGAGCGGCCAGCCTGGGATACGGCAAGACTGCAAGCAAAAATCATCAAACAATTGGGTGACCAAAAAATTGATATCGTGTTGGACGCTCCCAACCTCAAGCATGCCGTCATTCATCAAATCGCCAGGGCACAAGGAATTGCGCTGTGACACTCACACCAGAGACCGAAGCAAGACTTCAATTTTTATGCCGCGTTGTCACCAAGGAAATCAAGCACCTGGAATACGCCTCAACACAGGTATTTGGACCAACACTTTCCTATGAGGCCGTCGAGAAACTCGATACCACGCCTGATTTGGCCATGAAGGTTGAAGCCTTCACAAGCCGCTTTTGTAGACTACAGGACACTCTCGGAGACAAACTTCTTCCTGCACTTTTACAAGCGTTGGGTGAACCAACCAGAGCACTCCTGATCAACCTTGAAAAAGCCGAAAAATACGGCTGGCTGGAATCATCGGAACAATGGATCACACTGAGGCAACTGCGTAACCAGATGATTCACGAGTACATCGAAAATGCGCAAACGCTGTTTGATGCATTGACCACAGCTAACGACAATGTCGATGTCTTGATTCGCTTTGCAAGAGAGCTTGATGAACAAACCCAACGATTACTCGTCGGCCATTGATTCCTTCTGCTCGTCCCAGCGTGGCCGATTGGCCCGCTGCTTGCGCACCTCCTGCATCCACCCCACCCCATCGATCAACTCCCCGGTGTCGGGATCAATCGGCGGGTACGGCAGCTTCCGGTCATCGCAGTAACGCTTCACCGTGGGCTGGCACCAGCAGAACAGCAAGCGCCGATATTCCTCGTCCGGCAGGCGCTGGTGATCAAACATCCCCGCCAGCTTCCGCTGGCGCTGGGCCTCTGAAAGAATAATCGAACATGCCGAAGACACATTCAGAGACTCCACCATCCCCATCATCGGAATCACAATGTGCTCATCCGCCTGCTCGGCGGTAACCGGATTCACCCCGTCCACCTCGTTGCCCATGACAATGGTGCACGGCACGGTGTAATCCACGTCCCGGAAATCCACCGCCCGATCCGATAGCTGCGCCGCATAAAGTTTGTGGCCCTGAGCCTTCAGCTCGGTCACAGCGTTGTCCATGGTGGGATGCGTGTGCGTCGTCACCCAGTTGTAACTGCCGCCGGCGGTTTTGCGGAAGGCCCGAAAGCCCTCCTTCGGCCAAACCACGTGCATGTTCGCCACGCCAAAGGCATCGCAGGAGCGAATGATCGCCGACAGGTTTCTGGGCTTATGGACCTGGTCGGTCAGCACCTTCAAATCGGGTTGGCGGGTGTTCAGGGTTTGTTTGATTCGGGCAAGGCGTTCGGGGGTCATGGTTTGTGTCGTTTTCTGTTCATTTAATCTGCCGGCAACTGGCTGGCCTCGAAATTTCGGGGCTGGCGCTGGGGTGGGTGGTGCTTTTTCTTTCGGAAAAACAACTCGCTGCGCTCAGACATTTTTTCCTGCAGAAAAAGCACCACCCACCCCACGCCGATCATCTGAGGGCTTGATGATCCAATCGTCCACGAATTCAGGAGCTCGCGAACTCAAAAGTTCGATAAAAGGGCTTTGGGGATGCCTTTCCAAAAATTTGCGGAGCCATGGGTGAAGAGCGAATAGCTCTTCACGGGCTGGCCACGGATGGCCTGCCCTGGACCTGCAGCGCGACGCAGGAGCAATAAGCGCTGCAGGGCGGAGCATAAGCGCCACAGGGATGTGCCGCAGGAGCGCTTTTTGGAAAGGCATCCCCAAAGCCCTTCCAACTCCCAAGCCCGAGGAAACAGGATCATAGCACAAACCCAAATAAGGAATACCGAGACAACGGTGGTTGAAGTTTAGGCACCCCGTTATACTACGCAGTCCCATTTTTATCAGCGCCACACCACACCCGGCGCCCATACACCAAATTACGTGAGACCCATGGCCAAGAAGCTGTACATCAAAACCCACGGCTGCCAGATGAACGAGTACGACTCCGCCCGCATGGCCGATCTGCTCAAAACCGGCGAAACCGTGGAAATGACCGACTCACCGGACGACGCCGACATCCTGCTGCTGAACACCTGCTCCATCCGCGAAAAAGCCCAGGAAAAAGTGTTCCACCAGCTCGGCCGCTGGAAAGGCCTGAAGAGCAAAAAGCCGGATCTCATCATCGGCGTGGGTGGCTGCGTGGCGTCCCAGGAAGGCCAGGCCATCATCGACCGTGCGCCCTACGTGGACATGGTCTTCGGCCCACAAACCCTGCACCGCCTGCCGGACATGATCACCGAGATCAAAACCAAGGGTAACGGCGTGGGCGTGGTGGACGTCAGCTTCCCGGAAATCGAGAAATTCGACAACCTGCCCGAGCCCGGTGCCGACGGCCCGTCCGCGTTTGTCTCCATCATGGAAGGCGGCAGCAAGTACTGCACCTTCTGCGTGGTGCCCTACACCCGGGGCGAGGAAGTCAGCCGCCCGGTGGACGACGTGATTGCCGAAGTCGCCCACCTGGCAGCCCAGGGCGTGCGGGAAGTAAACCTGCTGGGCCAGAACGTGAACGCTTATCAGGGCGAGACCCACGATGGCGACGTGATGGACATGGCCGAGCTGGTGGAAGTGATTGCCACCATCGACGGCATTGACCGCATTCGCTACACCACCTCCCATCCGGTGGAATTCAGTGACTCACTGATCGAGGTATACGAGCGCGTACCGGAGCTGGTCAGTCACCTGCACCTGCCGGTGCAAAGCGGCTCGGACCGCATCCTGGCGGCCATGAAGCGCGGCCATACAGCACTGGAGTACAAATCCAAGCTGCGTCGTCTGCGCAAGATCCGCCCGGACATCAGCTGCTCCTCGGACTTTATCATCGGCTTCCCGGGTGAAACCGGGAAGGACTTAGAAGACAACATGAAGCTGACCAACGACAGCGGCTGCGACATGTCTTTCAGCTTCATCTACAGCGCCCGGCCGGGCACCCCGGCCTCGGATCTGCCGGATGACACGCCGATGGACGTGAAGAAACAACGCCTGAATATTCTGCAGGATCGCCTGAATCAGAACGTGATGGACATCAGCCGCAAGATGGTGGGCAATACCGAACGGATTCTGGTGACCGGCCTGTCCAAGAAAGACCCGGGCGAGTACGCCGGGCGTACGGAGAACAACCGTATCGTCAACTTTCGCCATGAGAATCCGGAGGTAGCCGGCCACTTTATCGACGTGGAAATTGTCGAGGCCTATCCGAACTCCCTGCGCGGCGTACCGGTTAATTCTGAACTGCTTTAACGGCAGCACCCCAAACCAGCTGGAGAGAACTTGAACACTCACGATTCCAGACAATTTGACCTGCACCCGGTGGACCAGCGGCGCCTGGCCACCCTGTGTGGACAGTTTGATGAAAACCTCAAGATGATCGAAAAGCGCCTTGAGGTGAAAGTCGGCCGGCGCGGCCACCACTTCCGCGTGGAAGGCCCGACCGAAAACGTGGCGGCGGCCACCGAGGTGGTTCGCCACCTGTACCGGGAAACCGAGGCCACAGACGACATTCCACCGGATACCGTGCACCTGTACATCCGCGAAACCGGCCTGGAACGGTTGCCGGAAGATGTGCCCTACGACAGCGGCCAGGTCACCGTCATCAAGACCCCGAAACTGACCGCCAAGCCGCGCGGACGGAATCAGCAGAAGTATGTGCACAACATCCGCACCCACGATCTGAACTTCGGCATTGGCCCGGCCGGTACCGGCAAGACCTGGCTGGCGGTGGCCTGTGCGGTTGAAGCACTCAAAGATGAGCAGGTCAAGCGCATCCTGCTGGTGCGCCCGGCGGTAGAAGCCGGCGAAAAGCTGGGCTTCCTGCCCGGTGATCTGGCACAGAAGGTCGACCCTTACCTGCGCCCACTCTACGTTGCACTCTACGAACTTCTGGGCTGCGACCCGGTCACCCGGTTGATTGTCAAGAGCGTGATCGTAATTGCCCCGCTCGCCTTCATGCGCGGGCGCACGCTGAACAACTCATTCATCATCCTCGATGAAAGCCAAAACACCACCCGAGAGCAGATGAAAATGTTCCTCACTCGGATTGGCTTTGGCTCCACGGCGGTGATTACCGGTGATACCACCCAGGTGGATTTGCCCCGGGGCCAGCATTCCGGGCTCATTCACGCCGCGACGGTACTGAACAAGGTGCCGGGAGTTGGCTTCACCCGCTTCGACGCCAAAGACGTGGTGCGTCACCCGCTGGTGCAGCGCATTGTCGAAGCCTACGATGCCTTTGATGACGGGAGCGTCACCGGCGAATGAGCGAACTGACGGTCGATCTGCAAAACGTCTACAACGGTGACGGCGTGCCCGCCGAAGCGCAATTCCAGGCCTGGGCGCAACTGGCCTGGCTGGGCGATGAGCCGTCCGAGGTAACCATTCGTATTGTCGACGTACTGGAAAGCCAGACCCTGAACCATCAGTACCGGGGCAAGGACAAACCAACCAATGTGTTGTCCTTCCCATTTGAAGCGCCAGCCGGTATAACAGTGCCATTGGCGGGCGATCTGGTGATCTGTGCGCCGGTCGTGGAAGACGAAGCCCGGGCGCAGTACAAAACGCCTCTGGCCCACTGGGCCCACATGGTTGTACACGGCATGCTGCATCTTCAGGGCTACGACCATATAGAAGACGAGGAAGCCGAGGTCATGGAAGCCCTCGAAATCCGGCTGCTTGGGCAGCTGGGCATTGGCAATCCCTACCAATCAGAGGAAACGGAACCAGACTCATGAGCGACGATCAGTCGAGTCGCAGTCAGGGCGGCAAGTCTTGGCTGGAGCGTATATCACAGGCCTTTTCCAGCGGGCCCGAGTCCATCGAGGACGTGCTGGAAATCCTGCGGGATGCGGAATCCCAGGATATCATCGACACCGATGCCATGAGCATCATCGAAGGTGCCATGCAGGTGATCGACATGCGGGCGGATGAAATCATGATCCCCCGCTCCCAGATGATCACCGTTAAGGCATCCCAGGACCCTGGTGAGTTTCTGCCGGAAATCATCAACTCCGCCCACAGCCGCTTCCCGGTCATTGGCGAAAGCCAGGATGACGTGATCGGCATACTGCTGGCCAAGGATCTGCTGCCGCTGGCGATCAACAACGAACTCGACTGGAACCACATCCGCGAGATTTTGCGCCCGCCCACCTTTGTGCCGGAAAGCAAACGCCTGAACCAGCTACTTAAAGAGTTCAAGGAAAACCGCAACCACATGGCCATTGTGGTGGACGAATACGGCGGCACCGCCGGCTTGATCACCATTGAAGACGTGCTGGAACAGATCGTCGGCGAGATCGAAGACGAACACGATTTCGACGAAGAAACCAATATCAAGGTCCGGGGTGATGGCGTGTTTGCCGTAAAAGCGGCCACTCCGGTTGATGACTTCAACGAATTCTTTGGTACCGAGATGGACGAGGAAGAATTCGACACCATTGGCGGCCTGGTTCTCAAGGAATTCGGTCACCTGCCCAGACGGGGTGAAACGGTTGAATTCGGCGGGCTGACGTTTACTATTGCCAACGCCGATAACCGAGTCATCCGTCTGTTGCAGGTAACCCGCATTGAGTCATGAAACCGGCACTCGCCACCCGCTGAATTTACCGTTCGCGGATAACCCCTGGTTCGGCGCTGCCACCCTACTGGTGGCCGGCGCCCTGCAAACCCTGACCCTCTCCCCGTTCCACCTGTGGTGGCTGGGACCGGTCTCGATCTTCCTGATTTTGCTGGTCACCGTGCACCAGCCGCCCCGCAAACTGCTGCTCTCCGGCTGGCTGACCGGCGTAGGGCTATTCGCCTCCGGCGCCAGCTGGATCTACATCAGCATCAGCGAACACGGCAACACCTCCATACCCATTGCCATCACCCTGATGGTCCTGTTCATTGCCGGCGTTGCCCTGTTCCACGGCCTGGCGTTCTGGTTCTGGGGCAAACTGGCCAAGGACTCACCGGTACGCCGGCTGCTGCTGTTTCCCGCCATCTGGCTGCTGGGTGACTGGCTTAGAGGCTGGCTGCTGACAGGCTTCCCCTGGCTGTACCTCGGCACCGGCCATGTGGACGGCCCGCTAGCCGGGTTGGCGCCACTGGCCGGCGTGCATGGCATCACCTTCTGGATTACCGTTACCGCCGTAGCTGCTTACGCCGCCTGGTGGCTGGTGCGCGAAAACCGCCGTGCTTATGCCGGTGCCGTGTCGGTAATCGCCCTGCTCCCCTGGTTGATTGCCCCGGCCATGAAACAGGCCGACTGGACCGAACTGGATGAGCAGCCGCTCAGCTTTGTTGCCATGCAGGGCAATATCCCGCAACAAATTAAATGGGACCCGGAGTTTCTGAAGCAACAAGTGGTCACCTATCTGGGCATGACCGAAGAACACTGGCAGGCCGACATTATCCTGTGGCCGGAAACCGCAATCCCCTTTCCGCAGGACCAGGCCGGGCCGATTATCGACCACATCAAGGAACAGCTGGGCGAGAACACCACCCTCATTACCGGCATCCCCTGGTACACCTACAGCGAGCAGGTGGAAGATTACACCTTCCACAACAGCATCATGGCGCTGGGTAATGGCGAGGGGGCCTACCACAAGCAGAAGCTGGTGCCCTTTGGCGAATACGTACCTTTAGAAGGCCTGCTGCGCGGCCTTATCGGCTTTTTCGACCTGCCCATGAGCAGCTTCACCCCCGGGCCGGATTACCAGTCGCCGCTTGAGGCCAACGGCCAGCGCGTGATGCCCTACATCTGCTACGAAGTGGCCTACCCGGATTTCGCCGCCTTCAACGCCCGCAACACGGACATACTGGTGACCATCAGCAACGACGGCTGGTTCGGTGACTCCATCGGCCCGCTGCAACACCTGCAAATGGCCCGCATGCGCGCCCTGGAAACCGGCCGCTACATGCTGCGCGGCACCAATAATGGCGTTACCGCCATCATCAACGAGAAAGGGCAGATCACCGAGCGCATCCCGCAATTCGAACGGGGCGTGCTCACCGGCCAGGCGTATACCGCCACCGGCACCACCCCTTACATGCAGACTGGCTCCTGGCCGGTGCTGACGCTGGCGGTGATTCTTGTTGTGTTCGTGCGCGAGAGAGTGATTCCGGGTTCGGGCAGTCCATAGATCCGAAACAACCGGGCCGGTGGGGGACAAGGGCGTCCGGTGTAGGGCCGGAGGCCCGGAACGTACTACAACGATTTGTTAACCATATTTGATGGCAAGCAAAATTGCCGACACAGCCGCTGCAATAAGAAATGGGGCCAGGAGTATGGGCAAAGAGACTCGATGTTCCTTTACCGACTGATAAATCCAATAGGCAGCAATAAAGAATGAGGCGACTCCTACCCCATGGGCCCACTTGCCCGAAAACTCGGCGAGTCCTGTTCGCCCAGGTAACGTCACATTATCGAAATAGAAAGCCACACTCCCAGCAACCAGAAACACGAAACTGAGCAAACCGTTAATGAATGAAAAACGCCGACGATAATAGGCGGCATCTCGGAGGACTGGGTCATACTTCCACAATATTCGGCTCTCCAGATTGCTAGTGTGGTTAACGCCGCCAGCACGCGCGGCTGCGAAATGGAGGCGCAGAAGCAATAAAGTAGCCGTCGCCGTGACTGTATTGGTTAGCTGTCACTATGCCGCCCATTAAAGATCGGTTCTTGGACAGTCCCGTACGGTGCTTTGGCTCTTGCGGTTGAGAAGGCCCAGTACTGATCTCCATAAGAGAAGTGCCACCATTCCCTGGGATAGTTGACGAACCCTTCGGCAGCCAATGCCTCCACCAAGAACCGCCTATTGTTCGCTGCCGTGTCCGTAATATTACTGGACTGCGTAGCGCATATCTCTGGTGGAACAGCATCCCAATCGCTCAGCTCCATACCAAAGTCCAGAGGTTTACCAGCGGCATCAATTATTTCGATGTCGACTGCGCCGCCCGTACTGTGTGGTGGAACAATCGGGATTCCCTCAAGCGTGCGTAGTGGCGAGGCGAGCTTTGCTGCTTCCGCGTAACACAAAGACGCATCCCAGGAGGGGTGTTCCCTTTTCATCCGTCTAACCTGCCCATCGAAGAGCATTTGTTGAATCTTGGGGTTCCTATAGCCCTCATATAAACGAAGCTGCAGCCCAGAAGGAAGTTTCTGTTGGGCCTCCTCAAGCCTAGCCACGACACCTTCACGCAACAGTCGGTAAAATGGTGCTGTTTCAGGACACTCGGGCGGGGGACCATAGGCGATTAGCCCGCCGCTTGCGACGTCAACAAGACGTTCACCGAAGTCCGCAATAGGCATTCCCCGCACTCGGGGATCAGCCATTTCTACCAATTCGCGGTTTGCCAACCAAGTTCTCCATATCCTGGTGAGTGTTGGGACGGTGACATCTAACGAGGCTGTAGAAAAACCCATTTCTGAGCCAGCTCTACCGCCCTTTTGTTCGTTTATTCGTCACGGCCAGCAATCCGCTTGGCCGTCGTCATTTGCTCATTCCACCACCGACGCTATCGGATCAACAATGACCGAGAGCAGATTTTGCCCCTAATGGGGCTGATCAGCGGCCTTTTTCGCTCATTCATGCCGCCAACTGCCCATAATTCGCCAGTTTCTCGATGTTGTGCACCAGACAGTACAGTTGCCATTGGCCCTGTACTTTTTTCATACCGCGCAGACTGAAGCGACTCAGGCGCTTGGTCGTTCCGATGTTGCCGAACACCGGTTCCACCACCGACATGCGGTGGCTGTAGATCTCTTTGCCCTTCGGGCTATCCACGCGGTGCTTCATCCAGTCCGTGTAGTTCGGCAGGCGTTTGTTTTCGATGGTGAAGGATACCTGTCGACCGGAACCTTTACGGTGATTGGCCGAGGCCGGGTTTTGCATGCACCGGTGTTTCTTTGGGCAATGCCGGCATTGGAGCAGGCGACCTTCGAAATGCACCCGGGTCTTGCCGTTCTCCGCTTCCCCCGGCCCATCCGTGGGCGGTTCGTCTTTAGGAAGCGGTCCACTTTGTTCAGGGACTCATCCAGCGAGAGGATGGTTTTGGCTCGGCGGATGTCTCGGTCCAGTTCGACTTCGGTTTCCGCCTCGTCCTTTTCGTAGTGTTCCTTTAAATGGTGGCGAATCAGGCGGCGCAGTTTATCCCATTTCTCGCCCAGTTCCTTGAAGGTGCCGGACCATTCCTTGGCGGCATTTGAAGACATTTTGCAGCCATCGATGGCGAAGAGCTCGTTACCCAACAGACCTTGCTCGTGACACACCAACAAAATCTGTTCAAACAGCTCTTCTATTTCATCAGCGTGGCTGCTGACGAACTTGGCCAAAGTGGTGAAATGCGGAACGGTATCGCAGGACAGGGCTTTAAAAATGATGTTGGTCTCGCAACACCACTGGATCTCACGGCTGGAGGTGATGCCCTTGGAGTAAGCGAACAGGATGATTCTCAGGAGGAGGGTAAGCGTTCATTCCGGGCAGTG
>JABXHG010000201.1 GCA_013393545.1 Alteromonadaceae bacterium
GTCAATGGAAAACCTGGAGCAATTGGTTCAGGACGGGCTGAGCGCGGTTGAAAGCGCCGATAGCCTGCAGGCACTTGATCAAATTCGTGTGGAATACCTCGGCAAAAAAGGCGTAATTACTCAACAGGCGAAAACGCTGGGTAAGTTGTCCCCCGAGGAGCGCCCCGCGGCCGGCCAGAAAATCAACGAAGCCAAGGGCCAGGTAGAACAGGCCATCAATGCCCGCAAAACCGATCTGGAAAAGGCGGCTATTGAAGCCAAACTTGCGGCTGAAACCATTGACGTAACCCTGCCAGGCCGTGGTCAGGACCTGGGTGGTTTGCACCCGGTGACCCGCACCCTGCAGCGTATTGAAGACATTTTTGCCCGCGCCGGTTACAGCGTGGAGCAGGGGCCCGAGATCGAAGATGACTATCATAACTTCGAGGCCCTGAATATTCCGGACCATCATCCGGCTCGTGCCATGCACGACACCTTTTATTTCAACCCGGGCACGGTCTTGCGTACCCATACTTCACCGGTGCAGATCCGCACCATGGAAGACGGCAAACCACCGTTCCGGATGATCTGCCCGGGGCGCGTGTATCGCTGCGATTCCGATATGACCCACACCCCCATGTTTCATCAGGTGGAAGGGCTGTTGGTGGAAGAAAACGTCAGCTTCGCCGACCTCAAGAGCACCGTGGAAGAGTTCTTGCGGGTATTCTTCGAGCGCGACCTGAAAGTGCGCTTCCGCCCGTCGTATTTCCCGTTCACCGAGCCTTCCGCGGAAGTGGACATCGAATGGGGCCGCGAGGAAGACGGCAGCATCAAATGGCTGGAAGTGATGGGCTGCGGCATGGTGCATCCGAAAGTATTTGAACATTGCGGTATTGATGCCGAGAAATACCGTGGCTTTGCCTTTGGCCTGGGCGTGGAGCGTCTGGCCATGCTCCGCTACGGCGTGAACGACCTGCGCATGTTTTTCGAGAACGATCTGCGCTTCTTGCGCCAGTTCCGATAAACGCTTTCAGCGCGAATACGGCAATCAATCAACAGGCAAACGGCATCAGGACAAGGCATAAACCATGAAATTCAGTGAACAGTGGCTGCGCGAATGGGTTAACCCGAACATGGGCTCCCAGGAATTGATGGACCAGATCACCATGGCCGGTTTGGAAGTGGACGGCTTCGAGCCCGTAGCCGGTGAGTTCTCAGGTGTGGTGGTTGGCGAAGTTCAATCGGTGGAACCGCACCCGGACGCAGACAAGCTGCGGGTGTGCCAGGTGAGCAACGGTGAAGAGACGGTGCAGGTGGTGTGTGGCGCCCCCAATGTTCGCGCAGGCCTGAAAGTGCCGTTCGCCGAAGTGGGGGCGGTATTGCCCGGTAACTTCAAGATCAAGAAAGCCAAACTGCGGGGCCAACCTTCCCAGGGCATGCTGTGCGCCGAGGCCGAGCTGGGCCTCTCCGAGGCTAGTGATGGTTTGATGGAGCTGCCTGAAAGTGCTCCTACCGGTCAGGGCTTCCGTGAATTCATGGGCCTGAACGACATCACCATTGATGTGGACCTGACGCCAAACCGCGCCGATTGCCTGTCTATCAAAGGCCTCGCTCGGGAAGTAGGCGTACTGAATAGCCTGGCGACCAATGCGCCTGCCATCGATGCCGTGGGCTCCGTGCATTCGGAAGTGCCCGATATCCGCATTGAAGCACCGGCTGGCTGTCCCCGTTACCTGGGACGAATTCTGCGCAACGTGAACCTGACCGCTGAGACTCCATTGTGGATGCAGGAAAAACTGCGCCGTTCCGGTATTCGCTCCATTGATCCGGCCGTAGACGTAACCAACTATGTGCTGCTGGAACAGGGGCAGCCCATGCACGCCTTTGACCGTGACGAAATCAGCGGAGGCATTGTCGTGCGCATGGCCAAACCGGCCGAGAAGCTGGTGCTGTTGGATGGCCAGGAAGTGAAGCTGACCGACGATACCCTGGTGATTGCCGATCACGACAAGCCCATTGCCATTGCCGGCGTGATGGGCGGTGAGCATTCCGGGGTGAGCGAGAAAACCCGGGATCTGGTGCTCGAATCAGCCTACTTTGACCCGATTACCCTGGCCGGCAAGGCCCGAGAATACGGCCTGCACACTGATGCTTCCCACCGCTTCGAGCGGGGTGTGGATTATCAGCTGGCAAGGGATGCCATGGAGCGCGCTACCCGCTTGCTGATGGATATTGTCGGCGGTGAGCCGGGTGAAATCGTGGAAGTAGCCTCGGACGAGTATCTGCCCAAAGCACCGCGAATCACCCTGCGTCAGCAGCGCCTGAACGACGTGTTGGGCCTGGCCATCGACGCGGAAACCGTTGAAAACATTCTGACCCGTCTGGGCCTGCGCATTGAGGAGTCCAACGGTGAGATTTGGCAGGTTGAAGCTCCGAGCTTCCGTCCGGACCTCGCCATTGAAGAAGACCTGATTGAAGAAGTAGGGCGCATTTACGGCTACAACAACCTGCCGGTGACCGAGCCGGTGGGCTCTCTGGGCCTGAGTGTGCGCGAAGAGGCGACCCGCCCGACCTCCGCCATTCGAAATTTCTTTGTCGACCAGGGTTATCAGGAAGCGATTACCTATAGCTTCGTGGACCCGAAAGTCCAGCAGCTGGTGGACCCGGACCACGAGGGCATCGCCCTGGCCAATCCGATTTCATCGGACCTGTCGGTCATGCGCACCACGCTTTGGAGCGGCCTGCTGAAGACTGTGGCTCACAACCAGAATCGCCAACAGCCACGGATTCGTCTGTTTGAAACCGGCCTGCGTTTCGAACAGACCGAAGAGGGTATTGATCAGCAGCCGATGCTGGCTGGTGTTGTGGTTGGCAACCAGACGCCGGAGAACTGGATCAATGGTCGCCGTGCCACGGATTTCTTCGATGTTAAGGGTGAACTGGAAAGCCTGTTTGATCTGCTGGGTATCGAGGTGGAATTCCTGCCGAGCCAGCACCCGGCCCTGCACCCGGGCCAGACCGCCGAGCTGGTGCGTGACGGCGAACACGTGGGCTGGTTGGGCGCCTTGCACCCGCAAGTGCAGAAAAATCTTGAACTTAACGGCACGATCCTGATGTTTGAGCTATTCTTGAACTCGATCGTTACCGGATATGTGCCTAATTTCAAAGCCATTTCGAAATTCCCGGAAGTTCGTCGGGATCTGGCCATCATTATCGGGAGCGATGTACCGTTCGCCAAAGTTGAGCATGTAGCGCGAATGCATGCTGGCGAGCAACTGACGGCGTTGCGCGTGTTTGATGTATATGAGGGTGAGAACCTGGGTGAGGGCAACCGTAGCCTGGCGCTCAGCCTGTTCTGGCAGCACTCTGAACGCACGCTCAACGAAGACGAAGTGCATTCGCTCTTCAACGGCGTGATCGACGCCTTGAAAGAAGAGCTGGGGGCAACACTGAGGAGCTACACGATGGCTGCTTTGACGAAAGCAGACATGGCGGAACGCTTGTACGAGGAATTGGGCCTGAACAAGCGTGAAGCCAAGGAAATGGTGGAAGCTTTCTTTGACGAAATCCGAGGCGCACTCAGCCACAACGAGCAGGTGAAATTGTCGGGATTCGGCAACTTTGACCTGCGGGACAAAAAACAGCGGCCGGGCCGTAACCCGAAAACCGGCGAGGAGATCCCCATCAGCGCGCGGCGTGTGGTGACCTTCCGGCCCGGGCAGAAACTGAAACAAAAAGTGGAAGCGTATGCTGGAACCCAGTCATAACGACGAACTGCCGGCGATCCCCGGCAAACGTTATTTTACCATCGGAGAGGTGGCGGAGCTTTGTGCGGTCAAGGCGCACGTTCTGCGGTACTGGGAACAGGAGTTTCCGCAGTTGTCGCCGGTCAAGCGCCGGGGTAACCGCCGGTACTACCAGCGGGCCGATGTCATCACTATTCGCCAGATTCGCAGCCTGCTGTACGACCAGGGCTTTACCATTGGCGGCGCCAAACAGAAACTGAGCGGTACCGAGCTCAAGGATGACACCTCGCAGTACAAGCAGCTGATCCGACAGATGATCACCGAGCTTGAAGATGTGCTGGAAGTGTTGAACACGCCCACTCGTTAATTCCATGCTTCCATCCCAAGTAAGAATAAAAAAGGCCGGAGAGTGTTGCTCTCCGGCCTTTTTGCTTCCCCAAGCTGTCAGCCCCTGATAAGGCTGGAGCTCACTGCTTCTTGCAGGTTTTGATACCCAGCAAGCTGTAAGCCGGGCAGTTGCCAATGGCGGCAGTCGCCAGCGGCACAATGCCGACCCAGCCCCAAGGCGTTTGCGGGCCAACGAATACCAGTGCGATCAATACCACGCCCACAACGGCGCGGATAACTCTGTCTGCGGAACCCATGTTCACGGTCATTTCTGAACCTCCTTCTCTTTTGACTATAAGCTTAGAATAGCCTGTAGTCACCGGCGCTTCAGTGATAAAGTCACACTCAATCTCATTAGCAGTATAAGGACTTTCCCGATGGCGGCGCACAGCATTTTCGACACCCTGAATGATACTCTCAAGCGTGAGACGCTAAGCGGAGTTCAGGTCATGCGCTTTTCGCCTGGTCAGGTACTGTTTCGCGCCGGTGAGCATTGCCAGGGCTTGCCGCTGGTGATTAAAGGCGGAGTGAAAGTCCAGATGACCGGGGCATCCGGCCACAGTATTGTCCTGTACCGCATGACCACCGATGACATTTGCACGCTCTCCATTGGCTGTTTGATGACCGGTCACGGCTACAGGGCCGAGGCGGTGGTGGAAGCCGAAACGGAAGCGGCCATGATCCCCCGGCCATTGTTTGACCAGCTGATGCAGCAATCCGCCCATTTCCGGCTGGGTATCATGGAATCCTACGGCCGTCGGCTGGACGATTTGATGCTGCTGGTGGAAGAAGTGGCCTTCCGCCGGATGGACGAAAGGCTGGAGGAGTGGTTGCTGGCCCGCGCCCGCCAGGGACAAACAGCTCTGAAGATCACCCATCAGGAGTTGGCTGTGGAGCTGGGGACAGCGAGGGAAGTCATTAGCCGTCTGCTCAAGGAGCTGGAGCGTAAAGACCTGGTCCATCTCGCCCGTGGCCGGGTGGAAGTCACCGGGCTGCTATCAAGCCCCGTTACTCCCTGATCACGCTTTACATCCCACGATCTTTAACGCTTTCCATTACCACAAAGGTGCTGGTCTGCAGCACATGGGGGAGGCTGGAGACCTGCTCGCCCAGCACCTGCCGATACTCCGCCATATTCCGGGTGCGAATTTTCAGCAGATAATCGAAGTTTGCCGCCATCATGTGGCATTGCTCCACCGCCGAGATTTGCCGAACCGCGTCGTTGAACGCCGACAACGCCTTGCTACTGGTATCGTTCAGTGTCACCTGGGCAAAGGCGACGTGACTTAAGCCGAGCTTGGTCTGGTTAACGGTGGCACTGTAACCGGTGATGTATCCCTGATCCTCCAGCCGGCGCATGCGAACCTGGCACGGCGTTTTCGAGAGCCCCACTTTTGAAGCCAGGTCTGTCACGGTGATGCGGGCATTTTTCTGCAATTCCCGAATGATCGACAGGTCAATTCTGTCCAGATCCGCCATGGCTGCTATCCTTTTGGTAGTCATTCACTGCGCGCGATAGTCAAAGTTCCTCATTTTACCCTTAGCGCAAGCCCAAAAGCACGAATGCTTCGTATAATAAAGTAAAAATAAGCCGTGCCCGGGGTGCTAACAGGAAAAAGGGTTAGTCAGCCTTGGCTAGAATGGGGCCAGTATTCCAATAATCAGGAGGGTAGACCATGACTCTGAACCAAGCTTCGGCACCAGAGCTCCAGGAACTGCGCCAGGCAATCCGCAACAATTACCTGGCAGACGAGTATCAAGTCATTCACAAGCTGATCGATGACGCCCAATTGAGTGACGAGGAGCGGGCGGCCATTTCCGCCAGTGCTGCCGAACTGGTTCGCAGCGTGCGCGAGAATGCGCGCCCGACCATCATGGAAAAATTCCTCGCCGAATACGGCCTGACCACCAAAGAGGGCGTGGCTCTGATGTGCCTGGCCGAGGCCCTGCTGCGTGTACCGGACAACCTGACCATCCATGACCTGATTGAAGACAAGATCACCTCCGGTAACTGGGGCGGCCACGTGGGCAAGGCCAAATCCGGCCTGATCAACACCGCCACCGTGGCGCTGCTGATGACCAGTAACCTGCTGAAAGATTCCGAGCGCCAGAGTGTGGGCGATACCCTGCGCAAGATGGTCAAGCGCATGGGTGAGCCGGTTGTGCGCACCTTCGCCGGCCAGGCGATGAAAGAAATGGGCCGGCAGTTTGTGCTGGGGCGTGATATCGAGGAAGCCCAAGAGAACGGCAAGGCACAGGAAAAACAGGGCTACACCTATTCCTACGACATGCTCGGTGAGGCGGCCCGCACCGACGATGATGCCTTGCGTTACTTCAACTCCTATTCAGACGCCATTGATAGCATTAGCAAACGGTGCAAAGGCGATGTACGCACCAACCCGGGTATTTCAGTGAAATTATCGGCGTTGCTGGCTCGCTACGAGTACGGCAATAAAGAACGGGTGATGAACGAGCTTATGCCGCGGGCCCTGAAGCTGGCGAAAAAAGCAGCGCATGCCAATATGGGCTTCAATATCGATGCCGAAGAGCAGGACCGCCTGGATATTTCCCTGGACGTGATTGAAGCGATCCTGTCCGACCCGGATCTGGCCGGCTGGGACGGCTTTGGCGTGGTGGTGCAGGCCTTTGGCAAGCGCTCTGCGCAAACCCTGGATTGGCTCTATGGCCTGGCGGAAAAGCTGGACCGTCGCATCATGGTGCGGTTGGTCAAAGGCGCTTACTGGGATGCGGAGATCAAACGTGCCCAGGTGATGGGCCTGAGCGACTTCCCGGTATTTACCCGCAAGGTCTGCAGTGATGTGTCCTACCTGGCCTGCACGCGGCAACTGCTGGGTATGACGGACCGGATTTATCCCCAGTTCGCGACACATAACGCCCACTCGGTCTCTGCAGTGCTGCAGCTGGCCGCTGATCTGGACCGTTCAAAGTTTGAATTCCAGCGTTTGCACGGTATGGGCGAGTCGCTGCATGATCAGGTGATTGCAGACAGCGGCGTGCCTTGTCGCATCTATGCCCCCGTGGGCGCGCATAAGGATCTGCTGGCTTACCTGGTGCGTCGACTGCTGGAAAACGGTGCCAATAGTTCGTTCGTTAACCAGATTGTTGATACCAGCATCACGCCCGAGGAAATCGCCCGGGATCCGGTGGATGCGGTTAATGAGCTGGGCCATGATCTTTCCTCCAAAGCGATTGTGCCGCCGGCGAAGATCTTTGGTGACCAGCGCCGCAACTCCAAAGGCTGGGATCTGACCGACCCGGTGACAGTTGCGGAACTTGATGAGGGCCGTGGCCGCTACAAACACCACCAATGGCAGTTCGGGCCGGTGTTTGCCGGAACCGCATCTGGCGGTAAAACCATCGAAGTGCGTAACCCGGCCCGCCCGGAGGATGTGGTGGGCCATATCACCCACGCCTCGGAAGCGGACGTCAGCGCCGCGTTGGATGCTGCCCAGGATGGCTTCCAAGAGTGGTCAGCGGTTCCGGTGGAAAAACGTGCGGAAATTATCCGCAAGGTAGGGGATCTGTACGAGGAAAACGTACACGAACTGTTCGCCCTGACCACCCGTGAAGCCGGTAAATCCCTGCTCGATGCCGTGGCGGAAGTGCGCGAGGCCGTGGATTTCGCTATGTTCTATGCCAATGAAGGTATTCGTTACAAGGATGCCGGTGAGGCGCGCGGCGTGATGTGCTGTATCTCGCCCTGGAACTTCCCGCTGGCCATCTTCACCGGCCAGATCCTGGCCAACCTGGCCGCCGGTAATGCGGTGGTGGCCAAGCCGGCAGAGCAGACCTCGTTGCTGGCGGTTCGGGCTGCCGAACTGATGCACGAGGCTGGCGTACCAAAAGCCGCCATGCAGCTGCTGCCAGGTGATGGTGCCACTGTGGGCTCGGCGCTGACTTCCGACCCACGGGTGACCGGTGTGTGTTTCACCGGTGGCACCGACACCGCGCAGATCATCAACAAGGCGATGACCGAGAACATGGCGCCGGACGCCCCGCTGGTGGCGGAAACCGGTGGCCTGAACGCCATGATTGTCGATTCCACCGCACTGCCAGAGCAGGTAGTGCGGGACGTGCTGGCCTCTTCTTTCCAGAGTGCCGGCCAGCGTTGTTCGGCGCTGCGCATGCTGTATGTGCAGAAAGACATTGCCGACAACCTGCTGGAAATGCTCTACGGTGCCATGGAAGAGCTGGGCATTGGCGACCCCTGGCAGTTATCTACCGATGTGGGGCCGGTCATTGACGAAGAGTCCCGCAAGAAAATCGTGGATCACTGCGCCAAATTTGAACAGCAGGGCAAGTTGCTGAAGAAACTGGATGTGTCAAGCGATGGCTTGTTCGTGTCGCCGGCGGTGCTGCAGGTGAGCGGTATCGAAGAGATGGAAGAAGAAATCTTCGGCCCGGTGCTGCATGTGGCAACCTTTGAAGCCAAGGATATCGACAAGGTGATTGATGCCGTGAACGGTCGTGGCTACGGCCTGACTTTCGGCATTCACAGCCGGGTCGACAGCCGTATCGAACACATCGCCAGCCGTATTCACGTGGGCAACACCTACGTGAACCGCAACCAGATCGGCGCCATTGTCGGCTCCCAGCCGTTCGGTGGCGAAGGCCTTTCCGGCACCGGCCCGAAAGCCGGCGGCCCTCAGTACGTGCGCCGCTTCATGAAAGGTGAGGTGATTGAAAAGTCGACCGCTTCCACCGATCAGGTAGTGACCGACGACGACGCCCAGAAACTGATCGAGGCCGTGGCGAAAATCGAGGTGCCGGAGCCGGAAGGTCGTCAGGCGGCCTTGAAGCCTTACTTTGGCGAGGTGCCGGCACCGCTGGACGAAGGTTACGAGGAAATGCCGGGGCCAACCGGTGAGCAAAACCATCTGTCCTGCCACGCCCGTGGCGTGGTGCTGTGTCTGGGTCCGGATGCTAAATCTGCCTCCGAGCAAGCTGGTGTGGCGCTGTCTCAGGGCAACCGCGTGGTGGTAATTGCCCCGGAGGCCGAACAGGCCATGGCCGATGCCATCGCAGCGGGCCTGCCGGTGGTTGCTCAGGACGGTGTGCTGGACCCGGATGCGCTGACCACACTGGAAGGCTTCGAAGCGGCTGTGAGTGTGGCGGAGAAATCCATGCTCAGGCAGTACCGGTTCGCCCTATGCAAGCGTGACGGTGCCTTGCTGCCGCTGATCACCGAGCACAAGCTCGACCAGCGCTACGTGATCGAACGCCACCTGTGCGTCGACACCACGGCTGCGGGTGGTAACGCCAGCCTGATTGCTTCCGCCGAATAACGCGGAAGTGTTGGCGCGGCAGTAGCTGCGCCGCCAGAAACAAAAAGGCCAGCTCCGCAAGGGGCTGGCCTTTTTGTCTTTTTATCGGTGAGGCGTAAGATAGTGCGCCTACGAGTTTTCAGCCCAACCGGATACATACTTTGAGCGTTTCCCCTCCGCCCGACATTTCTCCAGCCGAAGCCCGCCGGAATTTTCTGGTGGTTTGTGTGTCGCTGACGTTCTGCTTTGTGGTGTATTCCATGCTGATCGTGGCGGTGCCGGTCTACGGTCTGCAGCTGGGCGCCTCGCCGGTAGTATTGGGGGCCATTCTTAGTAGCCAGTATCTTTTGCCGCTGCTGTTGGCCATTCCGCTGGGCGGGGTGGTTACCCGCTATGGCGGCCGGGCCACCCTGATGGCCGGAGCGGCCCTGCTGGTGGCCGGGCTGTTGTCGGTGCATTTCTGGTATGGGTATGCCGGCCTGGTGCTGGGCCAGTTATTGATTGGCCTGGCGCACCTGCAAATGGTGCTCTCCGCCCAGACCATCATCTCCAATCTGGGGACGGGGCCACAACTGGAAAAGTATTTCGGCTGGTACGCCACCTGGCTTTCTGGCGGGCAGGTGGTTGGGCCACTGTTGGCAGGTGCGCTGTTGGATGCGCAACCGGGTGTTGGGCCGGTGTTTCTGGTGATGGCAGCGTTTGCTTTTCTGGCCGGTATGGCTGCGTTTTTCCTGACGGGCCAGGCCCGGGAACGAATGGCGGTCAAGCGCGGGCAGCTGGGGTTCCGGGCCCAATGGGCCCTGATGCGGGCAAACCGGGGCGTGCAGTTATCGGTGCTGGTAACCGTGCTGGGCATGTTTGCCCTTGGCGTCTATGGCAGCTATCTGCCAGTCTATCTGGAAAGCCTGGCAGTGACGCCGGTGATTATTGGCGTGCTGGTGAGCCTGCGCGCCGGAGTGTCCATGCTGGTACGGCCATTCATGGCCCGGGTTATTGCCGCAGTCGGTGGGCGCGAGGCCACGGTGCTACTTTCGCTCGGAGCCCTGGCGGTGGGCATTGGTTTTCTGGGCCTGTCTGAACAGGTTGTCTGGCTTGGATTGCTGGCAGTGATTGTCGGCGTTGGTTCGGGCTTCACTCAGCCGTTGTCCATGGTCATTCTGGCCGAAAGCGTGGACCGGGAGAAGCGTTCCGGTGCCCTGGGCATGCGCCTGATGGCCAACCGGGCCATTCATTTTCTGGCGCCTCTGATGTTTGGCCTGGTGTTGGAAATCGGCGGTTTTGCCCTGGCCTTTGGTGTATCCGGGTTGGCCATTGCCGGGTTTGTCATCTTTACCAAGCGCGCCATGCAAACCGGCGCCGCCGTTTAGCGCTGCTGAATGGGCGGCAGAGGGCGCAGGTTCACATCCTGCGGTTCCAGGCCACCAAACGCATAAGCCACTCGAGGAGGAGGCATTATGGCGAACATCTTTTATTGCCACGGATTTGCCAGTTGTTTTGACCCGGACAAGCCCAAGGTTCAGGCCCTGGCCCGGCTTGGCCCGGTTCATGGTTGCGACCTTGAGTACACCCGCCCGGCGGAAGAAGTGCTCATGCGCACTATTGAGAAGGGCGATCTTGCCAACGTCGATCTGGTTGTTGGCACGTCCATGGGGGGCTGGCTCGCGGCGAGCCTGGGCGCGTCCCTTGGTATCCCGTTCGTAGCCATCAACCCCGCCGTGGACCCATCGGAGACTTTGCGTAAATACATTGGCTCGGCTGTCGATTTTCAGGGGCAGCCCTACACTCTCACCGAAGAGGCCGTTGCCAGCTACTGGCCCATTTCAACAAAGGGCAATGGCCTGATCCTGCTGGATCAAGGCGACGAAGTGATTGATGCCAGCTATACCCAGGCGGTATTGGGCGATCACTACGAGGTGATCACCTTCCCGGGTGGTGACCACCGTTTCGCTCACATGGAAGAGGCTTTACCCGCCATTGAAGCCTTCCTGGCTGGCTTTGAAGAAGGCTCTAATTGAGCCGCCTCTGGCGCTTGTCTCTGTGAGCGGAGTTATACGAACCAGGGCGCAAAAGCGCTGGGAAACATTGGTAACCTTCTGATAAGGTTAAAAACAGGAAAGGAATCGGGTGGAATTATACGCCCACAAACGTGAGCAGGGGTGGCTCAAAATAGGGCGCATAACTCCTGCGGTAGCCGTGGTGGAATGGAGTTAGGTGCTTGTTTCCCTTAAGAAATGCCCTTCTGATTCTCCCCGGAAAATTCTGGAGTTATACGAACGCGGGGTATACGAACGTGTTCGTATAATTAGCTGTTAAATTTTTAATCGGGTTTAGTGATGTATGTTGTGATCGTAGAAAAAGCAGACCACCTTAAGTTCGTAGTAGCTGGGTAACCGT
>JABXHG010000202.1 GCA_013393545.1 Alteromonadaceae bacterium
GGGGTGAGGGTGAGAACAAATGAAGAGCAAGAAATTGGGAGGGGTAGAGGGATGAGAAGTACAGACAGAGTGAAGAAAAAGCAGGAGAGGTAAAAGAATGGGATATACACCGTGACTGAAGAACAAGTGCCTCAGCAAAGTTGGCGCGAATATTACCGGCGCTTGGGGCGTTCGTCAACCTGATTTTGAAAAAACACCGAGAAATCCACCACATTGGCCTTCCCGCCGAACCGTGAGACAATGGGACACCTTCTTTTTATTCACGCCTAAACGACAAGACACGAACATGAGCGCCAAACTGATTAACGGAAAAGAGATTGCCGCCCGGGTCCGCCAGCAGGTCGCTGCCGGCGTTGAAGCCAGAACACAGAATGGCCTGCGGGCTCCTGGCCTGGCCGTTGTTCTGGTCGGCACTGATGCCGCCTCGCAGGTGTATGTACGCAAAAAGCGCGAGGCCTGTGAAGAGGCGGGCATCATGTCACTGGCCTACGACCTGCCGGCAGACACCTCCCAGGAAACTCTGGAAGCCCTGATCGACGAGCTGAACGAAAACCCGGCCATTGACGGCATTCTGGTGCAGCTGCCACTGCCGGAGCACCTGGACGCGGACCCGATTCTAGTGAAAATTCGCCCCGACAAAGACGTGGACGGCTTTCACCCCTTCAACATCGGCCGCCTGATGCAGCGTAAACCCACCCTGCGCCCCTGCACTCCAGCCGGTGTGATCACCCTGCTCGACTCCATCGACACCCCCTATAAAGGCCAGCACGCAGTCATCGTGGGTGCCTCCAATATCGTCGGCCGCCCCATGAGCATGGAACTGCTGTTAAAAGGTGCCACCACCACGGTTTGTCACCGCTTTACCGACAACCTGGAGAAGTTCGTGGGCGAGGCAGACATCCTGATTGCCGCCGTCGGCAAGCCCGGCATCATCAAGGGCGAGTGGGTGAAGCCCGGTGCCACGGTGATTGATGTGGGCATTAACCGTCAGGATAACGGCAAGCTGTGCGGCGATGTGGATTTTGACGCAGCGGCAGAGCGGGCCGCCTATATTACGCCGGTACCGGGTGGCGTTGGGCCGATGACCATTGCCACGCTGCTGGAGAATACGCTGTATTCAGCGAACGAGCTGCACACCGACTAGTAGCACACTGACAAACAGAAGTTTTTAGCCACTAAATCCACGAAAGAACACTAACCCCCTCTCCCTGGCCCTCTCCCGCAAAGGGGAGAGGGAATGTCCGCCTTTCACTTTCGTGTTCTTTCGTGGATTTAGTGGCAAAGAAGTCTTTAAGCATTAAAAAAACCCCGCCAAGGCGGGGTTTTTTGTATCCGGTCGTTTTATTGACCGATTACTGACCGTACTTGGCTTTCGCCTTCTGACGGTAAGCATGCAGAAGCGGCTCGGTGTAGCCGGACGGCTGCTCGCGGCCCTTCAGAACCAGATCCATAGCAGCCTGGAAGGCAATGCTGTCGTCGAAGTTCGGCGCCATGTTGCGGTAAGCCGGGTCACCTTCGTTCTGTTTGTCTACAACCGCAGCCATGCGTTTCATGGTTTCCATGATTTGCTCTTCAGAGCAAACGCCGTGGTGCAGCCAGTTGCACAGCAGCTGAGAGGAGATACGCAGAGTTGCGCGGTCTTCCATCAGGGCGATGTCGTTGATGTCCGGTACCTTGGAACAACCAACGCCCTGCTCTACCCAGCGAACCACGTAGCCCAGGATACCCTGCGCGTCGTTGTCCAGCTCTTCCTGGATTTCCTCGGCGGTCAGCTTGGACGGATCGTCCATCACCGGCACGGTCAGGATGTCTTCCAGGGCTGCGCGCTGACGATTGACCAGTTCTTTCTGAACGTCAAACACATTTACCTGATGGTAGTGCGTGGCGTGCAGCGTGGCAGCAGTCGGAGACGGAACCCACGCGGTGTTGGCGCCGGCTTTCGGATGGCCGATTTTCGCTTCCAGCATGCCAGCCATCAGGTCCGGCATGGCCCACATGCCTTTACCGATCTGAGCGACACCGGAGAAGCCGGTTTCCAGGCCGATGTCTACGTTCCACTGCTCGTAGGCATTGATCCAGGCTTCCTGCTTCATGGGCGCCTTGCGAATGAACGGACCCAACTCCATGGAGGTGTGGATTTCGTCGCCGGTGCGGTCCAGGAAGCCGGTGTTGATGAACACGGCACGCTCTTTGGCGGCGTGGATGCAGGACTTCAGGTTCACCGTGGTGCGGCGCTCCTCGTCCATGATGCCCACTTTCAGGGTATTGCGCGGCAGTTCCAGCGCATCTTCCACACGGCCGAAGAATTCGTTGGTGAAGGCCACTTCTTCCGGGCCGTGCATCTTCGGCTTAACAATGTACACAGAACCCTTGGTGCTGTTCTGGTAGTCGCCGTCGTTCTTCAGATCGTGGATGGCGATCAGGGAGGTGATCAGGCCGTCCATCAGGCCTTCCGGCACTTCGCTGCCGTCTTTCAGCAGAATCGCCGGGTTGGTCATCAGGTGACCCACGTTACGAACGAACATCAGGCTGCGGCCTTTCACGCTCATTTCGCTGCCATCTGCCGCGGTGTAAACGCGGTCCGGGTTCATGCGACGGGTCAGCGACTTGCCGCCTTTCTCGAAAGTCTCTTCCAGGTTGCCCTTCATCAGGCCCAACCAGTTGCTGTAGGCCAGCTCTTTGTCTTCGGCATCAACGGCGGCGACGGAGTCTTCGCAATCCATGATGGTAGTCAGAGCGGATTCCAGTACCACGTCTTTCACGTGGGCGCCGTCGTCTTTACCGATCGGATGGCTGGCATCGATCTGGATTTCAAAGTGCATGCCGTTTTTCACCAGCAGAATGCCGGTCGGCTCATCGGCAGCGCCGGTGTAACCGACAAAACCGTCTTCGTTCTGCAGGCCGGTCACGTCGCCGTTCTGCAGTTTAACGACCAGCTTGCCGCCGTCCACGGAGTACTTGGCGGCATCAGCGTGGCTGCCGGAGGCCAGCGGGGCGGAGTTATCCAAGAACTTGCGCGCCCACTCGATAACCCTGGCGCCGCGCACCGGGTTGTAGCCCTTGCCTTTTTCAGCGCCGTCTTCTTCAGAGATGGCATCGGTGCCGTAGAGTGCGTCGTACAGGCTACCCCAGCGGGCATTGGCTGCGTTCAGGGCGAAACGAGCGTTCATCACCGGCACAACCAGCTGCGGGCCGGCCATGGTGGCAATTTCCGGGTCCACGTTGGCAGTGGAAATTTTGAAGTCTTCCGGCTCATCAACCAGATAACCGATTTCCTTCAGGAACGCCTTGTATTCGGCCATGTCCAGCTTCTGACCTTTGTGCTCGCGGTTCCAGCTGTCCATTTTTTCCTGAATGTCGTCGCGCTTGGCCAGCAGCTCACGGTTACGCGGAGCCAACTCGTTCACGATCTTGTCGAATTCTGCCCAGAATTTGTCAGGATCGACGCCGGTTCCCGGAATCGCTTGATTGTTCACAAAATCATAGAGATTTTTTGCGACCTGAATGCCGCCAATTTCTACGCGTTCTGTCATCGTCATCTGCCTCAATGGGTTCGTGTTCCCTATCCCCTGCCAAACGGTTTCGACACGGGGGCGTTATCATTCGAGCGCATATTATACGGGATTTTCCTTACAAGGTCATTCCCGTATGCGCCATTGACGCACCAGCCTGGTGCGCCCGGACTTCACTGTAATCAGGCCCGGCGCCAGCTGGTTCCTTCGCGGGAGTCGTCCAGAATAATGCCTTTCTCCAACAGCTCGTCCCGGATCCGGTCGGCTTCGGCAAAGTCTTTTGCCTTGCGGGCCTCGGCACGGGCCTGAATCATCGCCTCGATGTCGGCCGCACTCAGCTCGCCGGTGTCGGCCTGGAAGAAGGCATCCGGTGATTGCTGCAGGAGCCCGAGGATGCCACCCAGCCGCACCAGTACCGCAGCACTGCGGCGCGCCTGCTCGGCATCCCCGTCACGGCGGAACTGGTTGATTTCGTTGGCCACCTGATGGAGCACCGCAATGGCGCCGGCGGTGTTGAAATCGTCGTCCATGGCCTCGGCAAACTGCCGGTCGAAGTCGGTTTCCGGCACCTCACCCTCTTTCGCCGGCGTGATGCCGCGCAAGGCGTGGTACAAGCGGCTCAGGGTACGGCCGGCTTCCTCCAGGTTTTCTTCCGAGTAGTCCACCTGGCTGCGATAATGACTGGACACCAGGAAGTAGCGCACCACCTCGGGCGGATAGCTTTCCAGGATCTCCCGGATGGTGAAGAAGTTGCCGAGGGATTTGGACATTTTTTCCTTGTTCACCCGAATGGCGCCGGCGTGCATCCAGGTATGCACGAAGGTGTGACCGGTGGCGCATTCGGACTGCGCTATCTCGTTTTCATGGTGCGGAAACATCAGGTCCGGCCCGCCGCCGTGAATATCAAAAGTGTCGCCCAGACATTTGGCGGACATGGCCGAGCACTCGATGTGCCAGCCGGGCCGACCTTCGCCCCAGGGCGAATCCCAGCTGACTTCGCCCGGCTTGGCGGCTTTCCACAGGGCGAAATCCGCCGGACTGCGCTTGGCTTCCTGCACGTCTACTCGGGCGCCGGCCAAGAGGTCCTCGAGCTTTTTCTTGCTGAGCTTGCCGTAATCGGCGAAGGATTCCACGGCAAAATAGACATCGCCGTTATCCGCCGCATAGGCGTGCCCGCTGCTGATCAGCTTGTGGATCATCGCAATAATATCGTCGATGAACGCGGTGGCACGCGGCTCGTCCGTGGGCGGCAGCACGCCCAGCTTGGCCTCGTCCTCGTGCATGGCCTTAATCATGCGGCCGGTCAGATCACTGTAAACTTCACCATTTTCGTCGGCGCGGGCCAGAATCTTGTCGTCAATATCGGTGATATTGCGCACATAGTTCACCTGGTATCCGCGATGGCGCAGATAACGGGTGACCACGTCAAAGGCCACCAGCACCCGGGCATGGCCCAGATGACAGTAGTCGTACACGGTCATGCCGCACACGTACATGCGTACCTTGCCCGGCTCGATCGGCTTAAATTCTTCTTTCTGGCGCGTGAGCGTGTTGTAAATCCGCATTACTTGCCTCCCTTGCCCCAGGAATCGCGCAGGGTCACGGTGCGGTTGAAGACCGGCTTGCCAGCCTGCTCCGTTTTGGCCGGATCACAGAAGAAGTAGCCTTCGCGTTCAAACTGATACGGCAGGTCGGTGCGCGGGGTGGCCAGGCTTTGCTCCACACGGGCACCTTCGAGAACCACCAGCGACTCCGGATTCAGGTGCTCCATGAAATCCGTTTCCTTATCGCTGTCCGGCGATTCGTGGTTGAACAGGCGGTCGTACAGGTTGATGTCCGCTTCCACGCTGTCGGCCGCCGACACCCAGTGAATCACGCCGTTGGGCTTGTAGCCCTCGGGGTTCACACCCAGGGTGTTCGGGTCGTATTCACACTTGAGTTCGACAATCTCGCCGTTGTCGTCGCGGATGATCTCGCGGCAAGTCATCACGTAGCCGCCACGCAGACGCACTGCCTGGTCCGGCGCCAGGCGCTTCCATTTGCGCGGAGGCTCTTCAGCGAAGTCCTCCCTGTCAATGTACAGCTCGCCACTCCAGGGCACTTCTCGCTGGCCCATGTCCGGGTTTTGCGGGTGTACCGGCAGGCTCAGGGTTTCCGTCTGACCCTGCGGATAGTTGGTCAGGGTCACTCTCAGCGGCCGCATCACACACATGGCGCGCGGGGCGCGGGTGTTCAGATCTTCGCGAATGGCGTGCTCCAGCATGCCCACGTCGACCGTGCCGCCAGCCTTGTTCACGCCAATCATGTCGCAGAAGTTGCGGATTGATTCAGGGGTATAACCCCGGTGGCGCATACCGGAAATGGTGGGCATGCGCGGGTCATTCCAGGCCTCTACCACGCCTTCGTCCACCAGGCGCTTGAGTTTGCGCTTGGAGGTGATGGTGTAGTTCAGGTTCAGCCGGGCGAATTCGATCTGGCGCGGGTGACACGGCACGGAAATGTTGTCCAGCACCCAGTCGTATAGAGGGCGGTGGTCTTCAAACTCCAGCGTGCACAGGGAATGGGTAATGCCTTCCAGCGCGTCGGAAATCGGGTGGGTGAAGTCGTACATCGGATAAATGCACCACTTGTCACCGGTCTGGTGGTGATCGGCGTAGCGAATGCGGTACAGAATCGGGTCGCGCAGGTTGATGTTGGGCGAAGCCATATCAATCTTTGCCCGAAGCACCAGTTCGCCGTTCTGGTATTTGCCGGCGCGCATATCGCGGAACAGCTGCAGGTTTTCTTCCACCGGGCGGTCCCGGTAGGGGCTGTTTTTACCCGGCTCTTTCAGGGTGCCCCGGTATTCGGCCATCTCATCGGCGCTCAGGGCACAGACATAGGCCTTGCCGTTTTCGATCAGCTCTTCGGCAAACGCATACAGCTGGTCAAAGTAATCGGAGGCGTAGCACACCTCGCCGGCCCATTCGTAGCCGAGCCATTCAACGTCCTGCTTGATGGCGTTGATATACTCCAGGCTTTCTTTTTCCGGATTGGTGTCGTCAAAGCGCAGATTGCATTCGCCACCAAAGGTTTCGGCAATGCCGAAATTCAGGCAAATGGATTTGGCGTGGCCAATGTGCAGGTAGCCATTCGGCTCCGGCGGGAAGCGGGTCACCACCTTGCCGGTGTGTTCGCCTTTGGCAACGGCGTCTTCGATCAGGCTCTGGATAAAGTTATGGGCTAGCTTGGACTCGGCGCTCATACAATCTCTGTCAACAGGGAATGGGTCAAGGGAGCTATCCGGAGGCTCCGTGAAACCGCCTATTATACTCACAAATCGGGATCAGACTCATGCATCGCCGGAAACTCTTCAGTACAATGCGGCTTTCACCCAAATAACAGGCACTCACACCACAGGAACCCCTGATGATTCTGCTGCAAACCAATCTTGGTGATATCAAACTGGAACTCGATTACGACAAGGCCCCGGAAACCGCGAAAAACTTCGAGCAGTACGTTCGTGACGGTTTCTATGACGGCCTGATTTTCCACCGTGTGATCAGCAACTTCATGGTTCAGGGCGGTGGCTTTGAGCCCGGCATGCAGCCGCGCAAAACCCGCGAGCCGATCCAGAATGAAGCCGACAACGGCCTGAGCAACAAGGCCGGCACCGTTGCCATGGCCCGAACCATGGACCCGCATTCGGCTACGGCCCAGTTCTTCATTAACGTGGAAGACAACGGCTTCCTCGACCACAGCGGCAAAAACGCCGAAGGCTGGGGTTACTGTGTATTCGGCAAGGTGGTTGAAGGCATGGATACCGTGAACAAGATCCGCGCCACCCGCACCACCATGAACGCCGGCCACCAGGATGTCCCGCAGAATGACATCGTGATCGAAAAAGCCGAGGTTCTGGAGGACGCGTGAGCACGCTGTTTATCTCGGATTTACACCTGGAAGAAACGCGGCCGGACATCACCGACGCGTTTCTGCGCTTTCTGGACGAGAAAACGCCGGGCATCGAGCGGCTTTATATCCTCGGCGACTTCTTCGAGGCCTGGATTGGCGACGATGAGCGCACACCGCTTCAGGAGACCATCGCTGCGGCCCTGAAAACCGTCAGTGACCGTGGCACGGAGCTGTTCCTGATGCACGGCAACCGGGATTTCCTGATTGGCGAGGAATTCTGCCAGCGCGCCGGCGCCACGCTTCTGGATGATCCCACGGTGGTGGATCTGTACGGCACCCCGACTCTGTTGATGCACGGCGACAGCCTGTGCACCGCCGACGAGGAATACCAGAAGTTCCGCGCTAACATGCGCAATCCGCAAATGCAGAAAATGATGCTGGCCCGCCCCCTGGAAGATCGCCAGAAGATGGCCCGCCAACTGCGGGACATGTCCATGGCGAAAAACCAGGGCAAGGCCGAAGCCATCATGGATGTCACACCGGAAGAAGTGGTACGGGAGATGGAAGCCCACGGCGTGCAGCGGATGATTCACGGCCACACCCACCGGCCCGCCGTCCATGACCTGCAAGCCAATGGCCAGCCGGCCAAACGGATTGTTCTGGGTGATTGGGATGAAAACGTCTGGTGGCTGGAAGCAGAGCCCGGCAAAGAGCCGGAACTGCACAAGCAGCCGCTGTAAGCCCGGCGGTTACAGCAAAGGCGCCTGGGGAGGCTCGCGGTAGGTCTCCAGGCGCACCAGCCAGCCTTGCAGCCAACGCTCACGCTCTACCGAATTCTCTGCATTTTGCGCCCGGCGGGTCAGTACCTGGCCGGCCGCCTCACGAAAAGCATCCAGCGCGGGCTGGCCCGGCTTCGGGTTCATGGCCAGCAATACCTGCAATAGCCCCCACCCTTCGCCCTGATAGCGCTCGGATTCCGCCAGGCCTTCGCCCTTGAAATTCACATAATCCATCAGCGCGTAGGTGCCGCCCGGGGTGGCCGCCAGCGCCTGGAGATAACCGGTCAGTCGCTCTCTGTCGCCCTCCGGTGCACGCTCCAGCACATCGCTCAGTGATGCCCCGGCACGCTGAAAGATAAACCGCACCTGCTGCCCTCGCGTTGCCGAGAGAAAGTCCCGTAAGGCCTGCACCTGGCCGCCACTTTCAGCACGAGCGAACGCCGGCCGGTCCGGCCAGGGCGCATCGAAGGGCTCCAGCTGTTGCAGCCAGCCCGGAATATCCGTGCCGTGATCGGCCATGAAGTCAATCAGTGCGGGGAAACTTTCCACGAAAGGTTCGTCCACCCCCTGCGGATACCAGATGAAATGCCCGATACCGAGCGATGGGAAGGCCTCGTTTTCGTTCCAGTGCACCAGGCACCGGAACTGGCCGGAACATTCATTCAGATAGATCTGAGTACCGACCCAACGCAATTGCTCCGGGGTCAGCGAGAGCTCAATGGCAGGCCCAGCAGAAGGTTCGGACTTATCCTTTGTCGACTGCACCGGCTTGTCCACCGGCTCGGGCATGCTGTCAGACTCGCCTACCGCCGGTTCAGGCTTGGTTTTTTGTTCGTCGCGGGTGTCCACCACAACGACGTCGGGCGCGTCCTGTTTGAACGCGCCCGAACCACAGCCCGCCAATAACAACGGCAGCATTAATAATCCCGGCAATAATCCTGACAGCGATAGTCGCGGCAAAGCGGTTGTCCTTACTGTTCCACAAAGGCCCTCTCGATTACATAGTGGCCCAGATCACCACCGCGAGCTTCTTTGAAGCCCATGTCGTTCAAGATAGAGCAGGTATCTTTCAGCATGCTCGGGCTGCCGCAGATCATGAAGCGATCCTGTTCGAGATCAAAGTCCGGCAGGCCCAGATCGCGGGTAATCTTACCGGATTTGATGGCATCGGTCAGCCGGCCTTCATTACGAAACGCCTCGCGGGTTACTGTCGGGTAGTACAACAAGTTGCCTTCAACCATCTCACCGAAATATTCGTTCTTCGGCAACGCCTCAATTTCTTCCTGATAAGCCAGCTCGGAGATGTACCGCACACCGTGTGTCAGGATGACCTTGTCGTACGCCTCGTATACTTCCGGATCCTTGATGATGCTCATGAATGGCGCCAGACCGGTACCAGTGCTGATCAGCCACAGGTTGCGACCCGGCAGCAGATTGTCCATCACCAGGGTACCGGTGGGCTTTTTGCTGAGAAGAATCTCGTCGCCCGGCTGAATTTTCTGCAGACGAGAGGTTAACGGGCCGTCCGGCACCTTGATGGAAAAAAACTCCAGCTCATCTTCATAGTTGGCACTGGCAATACTGTAGGCGCGCATCAGCGGCTTGCCTTCGGTTTCCAGGCCGATCATCACGAAATGGCCGTTCTTGAACCGAAACCCCGGGTCGCGACTGGTTTTAAAGCTGAACAGCGTTTCATTCCAGTGGTGCACGCTGGTGACAGTTTCAGTAATCAGATTGCTCATACTTACCTCATTCGGGAAGAACGGAATTGCAAAAAGTGAATATTAATTGCGTTAAGTATAACCGGACGATAACCTATCGATGAAATGGGATATACCCATAACCTTTTTCGACAAAATCGATTACAGGCCTTCCGCCATGAAATACACCTTTCGCCAGCTGGAAGTATTCCTCGCCGCGGCCCGCTTCCAGAACATCACCCGCGCTGCCGATTACCTGGCCATGTCGCAGTCAGCGGCCAGCAGCGCATTGAAGGAACTGGAAAACCAATTTGATATTCAGCTGTTTGACCGCGTTGGCAAACGCCTGCAGCTGAACGAACTCGGGCGGCTCTACCGCCCGCGTGCCGAGGCATTGCTGGCCGAGGCCACCGAACTGGAAATGGCACTCAGCCAGCATTCGGAAATCGGCGCCCTTAAGGTCGGTGCCACACTGACTATCGGTAACTATCTGGCTGTGGGCGTGATGGCCCAATACATGAATACCCCTACCCGCCCCAAAGTAACACTGGAAGTGGCCAACACGCACACCATTGCCCAACGAGTCCGGGATTTCGAGCTGGACATCGGCATGATCGAGGGCGAGCTACAGGCCACCGAACTGGAGATGATTCCCTGGCGGAAGGACCAGCTGGTAGCCTTCTGTGCACCGGATCACCCGCTGGCGCAAAAACAAAAGCTGGACGATGACGACCTGCGCCAGGCCACCTGGATCATGCGGGAACCGGGCTCCGGCACCCGGCAGAGTTTCGAGAGAGGTATGCACGGCTTGCTGCCGGACTTGCGGGTCTTGCTGGAACTGGAACACACCGAAGCCATCAAGCGAGCAGTGGAGGCCAACCTGGGCATTGGCTGCCTGTCGGAAGTGGTGCTGGCCGATGCCTTCAATCGCGGCAGCCTGGTGCCGCTGAGTATTCCCCACCGCCCCTTCGACCGTCAGTTCTATTTCATCCTGCACAAACAGAAGTATCGCAGCGCCGGCATAGACCGCTGGATACAGCTCTGTCGTGAATTGTAACCGGGCATAAAAAAACGCCAGCCCGGAGGCTGGCGTTTTTGTCAGAGCTTACTCAAGAAGCGCTTCAGGCAACATTCGCCTCGGACGCTTTCTTGGTGTACTCCTCCATCTGGTCGAAGTTGAGATACTTGTAGATCTCTTTCGACATGCTGTTCAGGTCTTTCGCGTACTCCATGTACTCAGCCGGAGACGGCAGTTTACCCAATACAGCACCCACAGCTGCCAGTTCCGCGGAGGTCAGCTCCACCCTGCCACCACCGCCCCGCCGGTTCGGCACGTAACGGGCGCCTCTACACAGCACAGTCCTCTCGGCCCCCACCAGCCCCTCGTTACCCCTGCACCCCTCACCCCCCCCCGCCTCCGCTCGTCCACCGCCCCC
>JABXHG010000203.1 GCA_013393545.1 Alteromonadaceae bacterium
CGACGGGTCCTTCGCATCTTGTTCTTGCACTCGGCTTCGCATTAGGTGATCTGATCCATTGCGGCCCTGAATCCTCTACGGTTTACGTTGGCCGTATTTTCTCCGATTTTGAGACTTATTCAGAGTCTCCCTAGCTTGTTTCGTTGAATCTTTATTTGCCGTTCAAGTGCCCAGATATGCATCTTGTAGGGTAAATCCAGCGTGCTCCGGCTCAGCACGGGTTTGCCAGGAATGCCTGCCACCCCAGCTATTTTTGCTGCCAGCTTTTTCAGAAAAAATACAATTTTGTCGGTGATGTTTTGCAGTTCGATTCGGGTGCGGCTCAGACCCGTCTGATGGTTCAGGTAGGCCCGGAACTGTTTGCGGAGCACTCGGTTTTTCGGTTGGTTGTAGAAGCTGATCACGGCTTTTTTACGGGTCCCGAAATCCGCACGGGCCAGCCCGGCTTCTTCCCCCATGCGCCGGGGAATGGGGCGGTCGTAGCTTCCGCCAACAGACCAGGGCGCCATTTCCGGAGCATTGGACAAGCGGTTCAGGCTGGCAATCTGGGTGGCGTACATGAAGGGGATGGGAGCATTGATAAACCCGCTTTCCAGACGTGCTTCCGAGAGGTTTAATCCGGATGTATCACCCCGGATGATGGCACTGTCCAGGTATTTCTCGCCCGGTGACCGGCACCAGAGCTTGTCGCCGTGATAACCCGTAAACATTATGGACGGTCGGGAATTATTCCGGATTTCCTGGTATGCGTGATAAAAGGCCAGTTCGGGTTCAGCCGGGGAGGGGCAGATGAACAGGGGTTCGTCTTCCTGAATCTGGTCGGGTGTGTAGTCCAGATAACCCACCTCGATACCCAGCTTTTGTGCGATGACGGAACCATCATCGATGGCCGCGTCCGGGCTGAGCCATGAAGGAATGCCTGAACTTGAACGGCGGCTGGTGAACGCTTTGGTGATTCCCAGTTCGCGTGCCAGAACGGTTGTGGCGGTTGAATCGTAGCCACGGGACAGTGTGGTATAGGCAAGCAGTGGTTTGTGCCGGGCGCTGTCTCCCGCGTTTTGCCCGATGGCCCGCAGGCTTTGGTTAAGCTCGTTGCGGTAATGTTCGAACGTGTTGAACTCGCCACTGACACGTCGTGTCCGGCGGAAGAGGCCTTGTTGAGTGATCTCCACCGGGTGGTAAAAAAGCTGCCGGAATTCGCCGATTCTGTCGTGAATGACCGGGAAGGTCGGGTCATAGTCATTAACGCCCGCCAGGATGGCGTCTGACTGTTGTTTGTAGTTATTGGCCGGATCCGGCCTGGCGTTCAGATAGGCCATCAGGCACACGAGGCTGTTGGCGGCAAAATAGCGTTCTTCGTCCTCGGCGAGAACAAGCCGGTCCACCAATGCGGTGGAGGGTACAAGCCATACGCTGTCTGCATCCTGCCGCACGCCACTACCGAAGAAATGATCGGAGGTATGGAAGTTGCCCTGCCGAAAATCATCGTTCCAGATTCCTTCTACGATAAACCTGGGGGTGGTCTCCACATCCTGGCCGTGTATGACGCTGACTTGCAGGGTCGGTTTGTCGATGACGGCAATCCAGCCCAGGCGGGGCAGTCCTTTTTGTTCCACGGCGCTGATCATGGCTGCATCCCTTGCACGGTCGCTGAACGGTTCAGGTAATGGTCGACGGTTTTGATCTTGCAGATCATGTCGAGTGTGGAGCCGGCATCGATACCGTTGGCGGGATTGGCCTCCACGGCTGCATGCATTCTGTTTTTGTCCCAGATGTCTGCTTCAAGGCTGTCGATCAGGTCATGAAGAAGCCTGCCTTCGTACAGGTGGTCATAATTAAACCAGCCCAATCCTGGTTTTTGCTTTCCTGGCATTTTCGAAGCGGTTTCACGGGCAATTCGAGCGGCGCGGGATAATTCCTGGATGAGTATCGGGTAGCGGGCCGGAACCAGCGTGGCGGCCATGGACTCGTTCAGTAATGCCGGTTTATTGGCTTTCAGTATTTTCTGGTTGGCACGGTTGTGGACGCGTTCGGTAAAGGGGAGGCCGCGAGTTAAATCAACCAGCTTAGAGTTGGCGAAGGGGAGGGTATAGCCGACGGAGCCGGACGCCGCATGCGCCTGTTTAAGAATGTACTGGCGGGCCCTGTGGTGCATGTTGAAATTCTCCAGAGCCTGCTGCCAGTCACCGAATATTCGGTAGTGCTCTTCTATGGCGTTTGTGGTCCGTTGCCGTGTTTCATTGCGATAGGTGTCGAGCATGGTCTGGCCTTGCGACGAGACAAACCAGTGGCTGGCCGGTGGAGTGCAATAACGTTCGATGCCCTGACGAATGTGGTGCTCACTTATTAACCGGTCACTGAACAGCAGCATGGAGGCCGAGAGCTTGTGCGCCCGGGAGCCCCAACTCATCAACCCGTAATGCCCTCCCAGAAGTTCGCCCAGAACGCCACTCATGATGGGGGCGTTTTTCCATTGCCGGATATTGCGTGCCGCCAGAAACCAGATAGGGAACACAGCGGACCCCAGCTCTTCGAGCATTTGTTCGATCAGTTCGACCGTGATGGGGCTCTGGCGCACATCAACGAACAGGTGATCCAGTCTCTGCCTGCCGGTCAGTTTTCTGGCCAATTCAACTTCCCGGCTGGAGAGGTCGCCGTGGGTATAGGCGCCCGCCAGATTGTCGCTGCCACCCAGCAGCAAGGTGCGCGAGTCCCAGCCCGCCGACATCATGATGACCGATTTGGGCGTTGCCGATAGTTTGTTTAACAGGCAGTCGGCAATGTCAGCCAGCAACACGTTGGCCGGTTGATTGGCTTCTTCCAGAAGCCCGGTTGAGATGCGTTCGCTTGTGATTTCTAAATGGGCTGTCTGCGAGGTTTCTGCCCGGATGATCAGTCGAGTGTCCGGTTCGGTCTGGTGGATGTCATTAAAAAACGTGGCCCGGTTGACGGTGTAACCGGTATGCAGATATTGCTGAACGGACGGCCAGTCGATGGTGTCTGTCTGTGTGAGCAGGTTTTCCTTGCGATTGGACAGCAGCACCCGGTGTTGTTCCTGCTTCCAGTAAACCATGGCTGTCCCCAGCCGGTCGCTTTCCACACTCAGGACCCGGTCCCGGGCTGAAAAGTGGATGCGGGTACCGGCGGGCTGTATTTCGGCGCGGGTGTGCTGGTTTTTAAGCGGGTGGCATTCGCCCAGAAATACCCGAAATCCATCGCCGAATTCTGTTTGCATGAAATTCGGGTTGAGTTGTCTGGTGTACAGTTCGACGCTAGCGTCATGGTAAGCCGGCGATTGGCCGGACAGCGCCATTGGCTGGCCGATCACGATGAGGAAGGAGTTGGCCATCATCCCTTTGATTCTCCCTCGTTGCGCGTTTTCAGCAGGCGGGCAGGATTGCCGCCGGCAATGCTCCAGGGCTGCTCAAGCTCCTGTGTGTAAACGCTGCCGGCGGCGATAATGCAGTGGTCCGGCACGCCCGCCATCACGATGGCTCCGTTACCAATCCAACAGTCTTCGCCCACGGTAATTTTCTCGAACGAGCCGCCCTGTTCCTTGATGGGCGCGTCCTGCCGATTGAAATTGTGCTGGCCCTTGCCGCTGAGTATGTGCACGCCGCTGCCAAGCAGGGTATTGGCCTTGATTCGGCACTTGCCGATGTTGCCCTGCGGGCCAATGTAAACACCTTTGCCTATGGTGGTGTCGCGGTGGGAAAACACGGTCAGAAAACCGATGGAAATATCGTCAGACGTTTCCGGGCAGGCCAGCCGGTAAAAAGCGGCCCGGAGATAAATGCCGGCCTTGCCGGGAATCAGGCTTAAAAGCTGGGAACAGGTCTGGAAGGTGCTGTCAGGGTTACATGGAATGCTGATCAGGCGGTACAACAGGTACAGTGGCAATGTGAGCGCCAGAAACACCATTTTTATCGTGGTTTTCACTTTTTCACGAGTGGTCATTATCGTTCCATCCTTGTCGATAGCCATTTCTGTTCTTTGGTCAGCGTGAATCCCCGCACCCCTTTGGCCAGCCTGCCAGTGATCCGCGCCAGCAAGGCAGCCCAGGTTAGATCCGGTTTTGCTGTATGCCGCCGGGTGCTGTCCGGTGCCGTCCCGATGTCTCCCAGGGCCTGTATTTCGGGCTGTGATGTTCTGTGCTGCATGCTTGCTGGATGGGGGCCGTAATTCTGCAGAAGAATCACCTGAACGCGGGTCAACGTCCGCTCGGGGCTGAGTGCCAGTGTGCGCAGTACGTAGTGATAAAACTCGTCTGCCTTGCTCCGGTATTGCTGGGCCAGTGCGGGGTCGTGATGCATTGCCTGATAAAGAACCATCGCCTTGCGAATATCCTGGGCAGCCCAGGTGTGGTTGGCGAACTCAAGTTCCTCGGCCTTCTCCAGAAACGGCTGTTCATTGGCAAGCATCCAGCGGGTGTAATGAGCCAGCGATTCACGGGCGTGATGCCAGGAAGTGTCTCGGCAGCCGGCTTCTTCCTTGATTAACAGGAAGCGCGAGATGGCTGCGAGTAAAACCAGGTAAGACCAACCACTTTCGGCGTTTAACAGGTTTCTGTCGCTGATCCTGTCCTGTGGGTGGATGGTGCCCCGGATTACGGTTTCAGCCTGGGCCAGCCAGTTTCCATCCGGTTCCAACAGATGGGCGTCCAGCAATGTGTTGAGGTAATTGCCGGTACCCCGGTTGAACAGGTAAACATGATGGCTTTGCCGGTGACCTCTGGTCAGTAATGCGCGGGCCCTGGGCAGGTCGCGCCGGGCAATGCGCAGCAGTTGTTCAATAAGAGAACCACTACCCTCGTGCAGTGCGGTTACCCAGGTGGCGAGATCCAGCACTGCCTGTCGGGATGTGGCATTGCCGGTCAGCAGATGATGGTAGAGCAGGCCGGTGGTGTAACAGTGTTCTTCGGCCGGCCCGCCGCCGGTCTGCCCCGGCGTACTGCTTGTGCGGTTATGCCTGCTAAAGGTGCGGTGAGTTGCTGTGTGGGCCGGCAGGTAGTGGTCGGTGTGCCAGAACAGCCCGTGATTGTATTCGGCGCGGTCCTGGTCTGTGTGGTAGATATCGATATCCACCACGTGCCGGGCCAGATCGTCCATCAGCTCGAACCAGCGCGGGTCGCCGCTCAGGGCGAATTGGCGGGCGAAGCCGTAGATGGGGTCGTACTGATTATTGTAATGAGAAATGAACGGCGGAGCTTCCGGCGGCAGGTATAGGCTTTCATGGTCGGCGAACAGGTCGCCGAAGTTGCGCCAGCCGTATTCGTCGATGGCTTCGCGTTTGGCGAAGAAATTGTTGTCGCCATCCAGCCCTTCGCGGATCAGAGAATCCAGGCCCTTGTCCTGGGCGTTGTGGGTATTGTTGTGCGGGGCGTTGGCGGTAAACCAGGGGAAGGCGTCGGCACGTTGATAAACCTCTGCCGCCAGTGTTGGCACGATTGGCCGGTAAGCCCAGCGGATGTCCGGGGTTGTTGTGCCGTGCTGATACAGGCAGCGCAGGGTTTTTCGCTCTCCGCCTTGCAGCTCGTAAACCGCGTTGTCCGGCTGGCGGGGAAACAGGCCGGCGACCGCCTGCCCCTGGTCGGCATGGCTGCTGTAGCCGAGGCTGCTGGGGAAATTCTGCCAGAAACCGGGCATGGCGATGTGCAGGTGGCTGTCAGTACCGAGCGAGAGGACCGGGTTGCTGCGCTTGCCGGTCAATGGCGCTTCATTGCCGATACGGAGTTGGTAACCGGGAAAGTGCGTGGTGAGTTTTCCGTTTTTATCCTGGTGATTGACGCTGTCCCAGTTTTCCCCGCCGCTGGAGTCCTGGTATGCCAGTAGTTCTGACGATTGATGGAAGCTTTGCCCGCTTGCCAGCACGTCGGGGTTGAGGCAGGCCTGCGCGCCCGGCAAGTCGGTGATCAGCTCCAGGCTTTGAAAATACACCGAACCCTCGTCGCCCAGGTCCCACAAACCACCGCGATGCCGGGCCCGGTCAGGGTTGTGGGTTTGCATTGCCACGTCCAGCAGGCCGCTGGCGTGGTACAGGGTCAGCGTGCAGCGAAACCGGCACAGCCGCTTTTCCGCAGGCGTGCGCCAGGTGCCAGTCAGCACCGAGCGGGTGGTAACGGCGCCGTTCTTCTCAACCCTCCAGTCAGAATCGGCCACGGCATAACAGGGCTGACCGTCCCCGGTTACCAGCCGGGCGTGGGTCGTCGCCTGCATTTGGTCGTCCAGGTGTTGCCAGCTCAGTGCCCCGGCATGTAGCAACAGGCCGCTTTCACCGCCAATCAGAAGCCCCTCCGCCCGGGTATCAAGGCTGGCGGGCCGGGCCCTGAGGTAAGCGGCATCAACAGCCCGGGTTAGCGCATAAACGCGGCTTTGGCCGGCGGTGAGTGTGATTTGCGCTTCCACCTGTAGCCAGCGAATGCTGCCATCCGGCCAGTAACACAGAGGCGTAAAATCCGCTGACAGGTGTTTGCCGGTGTCGTCTGCCAGCAGTTGCAGGTCGGTGGTGTCCGTCAGCTGATTTTGGGCGAAGGGAACGCCCATGCTGATTGGCTCGCCGGCTCGGGCAAGACCGCAGGTTTCTTTCAGGTGAATAGCGACAGGTTCCATGGTTTCTCGACAGCCCGTTACTCAATTCCTTCTGACGAATCAAGCATAGCTGCAAAAGCTGATAACATAAAGTTACACAATGTAACTTTTAGCGGGTGGGCTCCAGGCGCAATGACTGGCGTTTAAGGTTGATGGATTGGATGGCTTCATTGCAGCTCAGGGGAGCGCATTCGGCCATCAGCGTCACCAGTGCAAACCGGCTTTCACCGCTAAAAGTGGCGGGGATCTGAAGCAGTTTTGCACGGCGGTAGCTGTTGGCCTGGTAGCTGCCAACGCGGTACCACTGAAGCAGCGCAACCTGGCGGCGGCTAGTCAGATGCTGATAGACGTTTACGTTGCCGGAAACCGTTGTCCGGACCCAGTTGTCTCGCTCAATGAGTGGTGGAATATAGGGCACGAGTTTCTCCCGGGAACTCGATGTCTCTGCTTTTTGGGCCAGTGAAATCCAGACTTTGTCCGGTGTTTGCCAGACCTGGTGTGTCAGGGTTTCGGGCACCATCAACGGTATGGGTAAATCGTCCGGCCTGGTGGATTGAGAATGAATGGCTTCGGGCTGCCAGGTTCGCGCATTGGCGGTACCTGGCTGAATCGCGGCCAGAGCCAGCGGTCCGATGATAAAAGCCGCAAGCACCGCAGCCATGCCACTGGTGGACCATTTCACAACCGGAGCTGATGTTGTAGGCCTGCGAATGGCCGGAGACAGGTACAGGGCCGGAAGAATAAACGCGGCGAAAATAGCCCAGCCCATCAGCTCATGATCGGTGAGAAGGCTGCTTTGCATTTGTGTCTGGTAGCCCAGCAACACCAAAATGAAAATGCGAACCCAGTTGGCCAGCAGAGCGAGGGCAATACCGATAGTGAGGGCCGTCAACCAGCCACGCCAGCGATAGTCGTTGAGAATGGAAATCATCATGGCCAGCAGGATCGATATGGCGAAATAACGGATGCCAGAGCATCCGTCTGCAATCACCAGGCGGCCGTAGGGCAGGGTGATGCTGGAGCCTTCGATAACAGCGGTCATGCCGAACCATTGAACCCATTGCCCGACAACGGCGGAGGCAATCCGGACAAGCGTTGGTATGAAATCTGCCCATACCGGCAGTGAGAGGGACAGCAACAGGATATAGGGTGAAAATGCCCGCGCTGCCTGCCAGCCTCGCAGGCTCCAGGTAACGGCGATGAGCCCTACTGGCAGCAACAAGTAACTCAGTGTGTCAATCCGCACCAGTTCCACCAGTGCCCAGGCAAGAGTCACCATGAGAAGAAACAGAACACCGGCCAGATTGTGGTTGCGTGATTCGTGGTCTGCCTGACTGATAACGGGAGGATGGTAGAGCAGTAATCCGAGAAACAGCAGCCCGGTTACCAGGCCGTGCGCCAGAACCTGTTCAAACTGCAGCCATTGGCCGAACAAACGGAACCATGTGGGATAAAACAACAGAAGCCCCGGCAGCACCATTGCAAGCCAGGGCAGGGATTGGGGCAGATTATCGAGCGTCTTCCTTAACATGTGAGTTAAGCTTTTAACCCCGGGGAGCGGGCTGCGCCGCTTCCCCCGGGGTTAAACCATCAGGCCTTCTGGCGCCGACGGACGGCACCCAGACCGGCCAGGCCCAGGCCCAGCAGGGCCAGTGTTCCTGGTTCCGGGACTGGAAGCACACTTTCCACCATCACCACCATGTCGCTGTAATCGCCATCGAAGTTGGGGTTGCTGGTTTTCATGTCTTCCCAGGCCAGGATGAACTCGCCACTGGAGAAGGTTTTGTAGTCGGTGCCACCATTAATATCCAGTTGTAGCGAATCATCGCCACGGAAGGTCACCATGTGATCGTCACCGCCATTTTTGGCGGATTCGGAGAACAGGGTTCCGTCATTGGAATCCAGGTAGTAGCCGAATTGGCTGCTGCTGAAAGTTGCACTGTCGGATGTCGTGCCGCTCAGGAGGTAGCGTTCAGTAATAGCGGTGAACTCACCACTGGACGGGTTGCTTAAAAAGCTCAGGTTCATTTTCGGGGTACAACTGGTGTCAGCGGTACCACAGCTGCCCTGAACGATCCACCAGTCCGGCTTGAAGAGTTCCAGCCGGTTGGAGGTGTTAGCCAGATCGTAAATACCAAAACTGGCATCGCCTTCCCAATCGGCGATTTCAAAGATCAGCCGGTTGACCGAGGCACCGGAAGCAGTGACTTCCCACTGTTCGTCCGGTTGATACTGACTGGTGTTAACGTCGTAGAAGCTGCCACCGTCGGTGATAGCGTCGAGCCCGTCCTGCAGGGACGAACCATTGATGACTGTGGCGCCAGCAGACATTGCGAATGCGCCCAGCCCCAGCGCTGCGATTGCGTATCTCAGTTTCATGATGAGATTCTCCTGTTTATAAGGTTCTTCTTTGCAACCAGGCTGTCTCGCTTCCGTGAGATCCTTGGCTTTCCGTCCCACCCTCGCAGGTGGTTTGGCACTCGAGTGAAATGTGTCCACTCTTATTGTCTGCTTGCGATCATCGTGCCAGTTTTTAAGTCGTTGATTGTTATGGATTAAAAGTTTTTATTTTTGTCTGTCTGTAAAGAAATCCGACAACCGGGGTGGCAGTTGAGGGGCAGTGAAATAAGTGAACACGGGAATGCGTGATAAATGTGGGATATACAAAAACAGGAAGGGAAATAACGGGACAGAAATTGAAAAACAGTTTCAATCTGAGTCGGGGCTAAAAAGGTCGATTTGGTCCTCCATCGCACGCCGCTTCATTCGTTTAATAATATCGTAAATCGCTCGCTGGGACAGGTTGTATTTCTGAGCGAGGAAAGGATGGTTTCGACCGTTGAATTCTGTCCAGATGTCGATGTCTCTTTGGGCAACCTTAAAACACGCGTCCTTTGGAAAGTTGATTAACTGCCCTCCCCAATGCTGTGCCATGTGGTCTGCCAATGCACAACCGACTTGGTCGGCTATGTCTCCAGGAATACCGTAATCTCGCAATAAAGAGCCAACTTGATCGGCGAGATCTCGGAGCAGTTCGTGGCGTAAAGCCTTCATGCGAGACATCGCTCCCTCCTCATTTATTCACCTTGAATTTACTGGTATCAACGCCCAACCGCTCCATGTTTGCCTCCCACCGGCGCTGGGACTCCTCGCGGGTTTCTTCCACGCCCTGTCGTTTCTCAACAAACCCGGATGGCCGGTTTTCTGCCTCGGCGGCGGGTTTGCGGGCGTCTGGCGCCACGGATGCCAGTACTTGCTTGAGGTAGTTGTGGTTGCGCAGGGGCTTTGTTTCGCCCCGGTGGCGCTTTTCGTGCAGGCTGCGCACGGTGTCTTGCAGGCCGGCCACCAGGCTGTCGCGGTCGGCCAGTTCCAGGGTTTCCTGGGCGAGCTTCAGGGCGCGGGCGTTGCTGAGATCGCTCTTGGCCGGGCGAAACAGGCCCAGATACTGCACCAGCGGCCGGGCCAGTGGGCGGCCCAGGGTGGCCAGCAGGCGGAGCAGCTCACTGCCGGCGTCGTCCTGGATCAGGGCTTCCAGCTGGATGTGGCTGTGGCAGATGGGGCAGCGGCCTAATTTCATGCACGGCCCTCCGCGTAGTGGTCGGCCAGGCGTTCGAGGGTTTGGCGATGGCGGCGCCAGCCCTTGCGGATGTTCGGGAACTGCGTTTCCACGTCATCCAGCGTTAGACCGTGCTCTGCCAGTTGCTTCTCTAACGCTGCCAGCCGGCTGCGTTTCTCCAGCTCTACGTCCAGGGCGGCGATCACGCCACGGTACTGGTCAACGGTTCTGAGCCAGGCGGTGCGTTCCACCCCGTACTGGCGTTTGGCGATGGCGTCGGCGTAGCTCCAGGGGGCCTCCTCGTCCGGCTTGATCTCCAGATCCGGGAAGTGTTTTTTCAGGTGGGCAACGGCTGAGCCTTCGGTGCCGAAGTCTGGAACGAAGCCGATTACCTGGGGCGTCACCATCCGGTCGGCTTCT
>JABXHG010000204.1 GCA_013393545.1 Alteromonadaceae bacterium
GTAAGCAATGGCGCGGGAACGGAGTCTGAAAGCGAAGGTACAGTCAGATGCTGAAGAGTACATCAAAACAATGTTGAAAGAACTGGAAGAAGTGGGCGTACTTACCCTTGAGCTGTTAGAAACGCCCGAGGGACTGATGGCAAACGAGATGGCTCCACGGGTACATAATTCCGGGAACTGGAACATCGAAGGCGCAATGACCAGCCAGTTCGAAAACCACATTCGCGCTGTCAGCGGCCACCCGCTCGGCAACGTGGCAGAACGCGGCGTCAGCTGCATGATCAACATCATCGGCGAGCATGGCGACATTGAACGCATTCTGGAACTGCCTTACGCTCACGTGCATCTGTACAATAAAGGAGAGCGGCCAGGCCGCAAACTCGGTCATGTGAACATCTTGGCCGACAATTACGAAGAACTGGCCTGGCGGGTCAAAAACTGTGCTCAGTTTCTGCCCGGTTGTCCGGAATTTAAAAGCTCGCTAACAGCAAAGTAAAAACAAAGGGTTGATTTAGCTCAAACTGACCCTATATTGCTGAGACGTACATTCACGAAAAACAGAGAGACAGGGAGAACGACCTCATGGCATTTGAACTTCCCGCACTGCCGTACGAAAAAAACGCACTGGAACCGCATATTTCCCAGGAAACCCTGGAATATCATTACGGCAAGCACCACAACACCTACGTAACCAAACTGAACGGCCTGATCGAAGGCACTGACAACGCCGACAAATCTCTGGAAGAAATCATCCAGAGCGCCAGCGGCCCGTTGTTCAACAACGCCGCCCAGGTTTGGAACCACACCTTCTACTGGCACTGCCTGAGCCCGAATGGTGGCGGTGAGCCGACTGGCGCAGCCAAGGAAGCCATCGAGAAAGCTTTCGGCTCTTTCGAAGATTTCAAAAAAGAGTTCAACGACAAGGCAGCAAACAAGTTCGGTTCCGGCTGGACATGGCTGGTCAAGAAAGCCGATGGCAGCGTTGCCATTGTTAACACCAGCAACGCGGAAACTCCGCTGACTGGCGAAGACAAGCCGGTTCTGACCGTGGATGTGTGGGAACACGCCTACTACATCGATTACCGGAACAGCCGTCCGAATTACCTGGAAGCGTTCTGGAACCTGGTTAACTGGGACTTCGTCAACGAAAACCTGGCGTAATTACCCGAGTTGATCATTGACTGGCGGGCCCGCCCGCCAGCTGGAAAACGCCCGCCCGGCACCCGCCGTGGCGGGCGTTTTTGTCTAAACCGAAAAAAATTGACCTGTCTTCACAGACTTGCAACCGTTTTGAGCCATACTTTCTGTTTCATTAACGTGGTAATCTCGGTAACTGTCATGACTGCATACAATCAAAAGCGGGACACAAGAACGCAGTAATGCCTAAAACCTTTAAAGTTGAACATCGGCTCGGCTACCGGATTTTTCGGTGGACACTGTTGATGGCCCTCCTCGGTGGCGTCCTGGTGAGCACGGTGCAAGTGGCTATTGATGCACGGCGTGTGTCCGCCGAGCTGGAAAACCAGGCCCGGCAAACGGTGACGATGGTACGCGACGCCGCCACTCAGGCCGCATTCAGCATTGACCAGGTACTGGCCAAGCAAGTGGTTGACGGCCTGTTTGCGCTGGAAGCCATTCAGCAAGTGCGAATTACCCACCCCGACGGGGAAGAGCTAGCCAGTCGCCAACGCCCGCTACAAGGCGGCGCTTTTCGACCGTTAACCGATCCGATTTTCGGCACCACGCGCCGCTACCACGAAACCCTGACATTGAGCACCCGCCCCGGCGACATCTACGGCTACCTCGATATTTACTATGACACAGCCCCCTATGCGCTACTCTGGCTAAACCGCGCGCTGATCACCTTCAGTTCCGGCGTTGCTCTGGCGCTGATTCTGGGCATCGTGCTGTATTTCGTGTTTTACCTTCTGCTAACCCGCCCGCTGTTGCGCATTGTCAGCTCGGTTCGCAAAGTGGATCCGGAAAAGCCCGACGACCGCCTTCTCTCCATACCTTCCGGCCATCACGCCGATGAACTCGGGCTGTGGGTGACCACCACCAACAACCTGCTGGTTGCTATCGCAGACAGCCAGGAAAAACACCAGGAAGCGGAAAACCGCGCTTCTCTACTGACCCGCTACGACCAGCTGACCAACCTGCCCAGCCGCGACACCTTCATGGACGATCTGAAACAGGAAATCAGCAAGGCGGCGGAAGAATCCGCCTCCATGGCGCTACTGGTGTGTGGCATTGACGACTTCAAATCGATTAATGAGCAATGCGGTTTTCGCACCGGCGACAACATTCTGCAAACGGTCGCCAGCCGGCTCACCGCCAATCTCACGTCCGAGCGTTTCATGGTGGCGCGACTGGGCAGTGACCAGTTCGTGATTGTCGAAAAACGCCTGCGTGACGGCTTTGAAGCCGCCGAAACCGCCGAGAAAGTGCTGGCCAGCTTCGCCACACCAATTATCGCCGGCAAACACCGTGTGTCGATGTCCGCCACTATTGGCATCGCACTTTACCCGTCGGATTCCGGTGACGGCGAGCGCCTGCTGCAAAGCGCGGAACAAACCATGGCTCTGGCCAAACAAGTGGGCCGGAACCATTTCCAGTTCTACGTGGCCAGCATTGATCACGACATCCGCGAACGAAAACAACTGGAAAAATCCCTGGCTCTGGCGCTGCCCAACCACGAGCTGTTCGTGGTCTACCAGCCACAAATTCATCTGGCCAGCCAGCGGGTGGTGGGCGCCGAAGCCCTTTTACGCTGGCGCCATCCGGAGAAGGGGCTGATCCCGCCCGACCGCTTCATTCCGATTGCCGAAGCCAACGGCTCGATTGTCGAAATCGGCCAGTGGGTGCTCGACCAGGCCTGCTGGCAAGCCGCTCATTGGGGACGCGAAGGTACCCCCATCCGTATTGCGGTAAACCTCTCGGCGGTTCAGCTGCGCCAGGAATCCATCGTCGAAGACATCCTCGATACCCTCAAACGACACAAACTAACGCCCGGGCAACTGGAACTGGAAGTCACCGAAACCAGTTTCATGACCAACATGAAAGATGCGGTGGAAAAGCTGCATAAACTGCACCGCGCGGGCATCAGTATTGCCGTGGACGATTTCGGCACCGGATACTCCTCGCTCACCTACCTCAAACAGATGCCGGTGCAGTACCTGAAAATCGATCAACAGTTTATTCGCGACCTGCTGAACAACGAGGAAGATACACGCATTGCCAACACCATCATCGATCTTGGCAAGAGCCTGAACCTGACCGTTATTGCCGAGGGCGTGGAAACCGCCGAGCAGGAAGCTTATCTGAACCAGCGAGGCTGCCAGATTGGCCAGGGCTATTTTTACAGCAAACCGGCCATCGCCCGCGAGTTCGAGAGGTTCGTCAAAACATTCCACGACGCGACCGTGGATAATAAGCAGTGAATAACATCCAATCGGGGAAATACCATCATGGAAAGCACACTCATCGGCCTGGCGGTGATCACCGTTGTCGTTATCTACCTTGTGGTTATCTACAACAAACTGGTGTCGTTGCGTAACCAGTACAAGAACGGCTTCGCCCAGATTGATGTGCAGCTACAGCGCCGGCACGACCTGATCCCCAACCTGGTGGAATCCGCCAAGGCCTACATGGAGCATGAAAAATCCACCCTTACACGGGTGATGGAGGCGCGCAATAACGCAGTCAGCGCCCAGCAGGATGCCGCCCGTGACCCCGGCGAGAGCAGCAAAATGCAGCGCCTGGGCGGTGCCGAAAACATGCTGAGCAAGGCGCTGGCAAACTTCAACGCCGTGGTGGAAGACTATCCGGAGCTGAAAGCCGACCAGACCATTCAGGATCTGATGGAAGAACTCTCCACCACCGAAAACCGGGTGTCTTTCGCACGGCAGGCCTACAACGACGGCGTGATGCACTACAACATCTTCCGGGAGAAATTCCCCAACAACCTCATCGCCGGCATGTTTGCCTTCAAAGACCGGGCCCAACTGCAGCTGGAGAGCCCGGAGGCGCGCCAGGCACCGAAAGTCAGCTTCTGAGGGGCTAATTCATGGCCGCTCCCGGCTTTTTCGAGCGTCAGGCCAACGCCAGGCGCAACACCGGCTTGCTGATTGTGCTGTTTCTGACCGCCGTGGCGCTGATCACCCTGGCGGTTTGCCTGGTGGGCTATTTTGTCACCCTCGGAGAAAGCACCCAGCAGCCCTTCCACCAATGGCTACTGTCCAGTCACGGCCTGATTACCGGCGGGCTGGTGGTGGCACTGATTGCTATCGGCTCGCTGGTACGCTGGATTGACCTGGCCGGCGGTGGTGAACGGGTTGCCCGCATGGTCAAGGGCCGGTTGATAGAGCCAGATACCCACGATTCCGGTGAACGCCAACTGCGCAACATTGTCGAGGAAATGTCGATCGCCAGCGGCGTGCCCGTGCCTGACCTGTACGTGATGGATCATGAACCAGGCATTAACGCCTTTGTCGCCGGCTACGACGCCGGTGAAGCGGTTATGGTCGTTACCCGGGGCGCACTGGAACAGCTCGACCGCCCGGAACTGCAGGGGGTGGTCGCACACGAGTTCAGCCATATCCTCAATGGCGACATGCGCATCAATGTGCGGCTTATTGCCCTGCTGGCCGGCATTTTGATGATCGGGCAAATCGGGCAATTTCTGGTACGGGCGGGGTTGTACCGATCCGCCGGCCGGCGGCTGAGTGGCGGTAACCGCGATGGCCGGGCACAGGCTGCCATGGGCCTTATTGGCCTGGCGCTGCTGATCATTGGCTATGTTGGGGTTTTCTTTGGCCGGTTGATACAGGCGGCGGTCTCCCGCCAGCGGGAAATGCTGGCCGACGCCTCATCGGTGCAGTTCACCCGTAATCCCGAGGGCATTGGTGGTGCGCTCTACAAGATCGGCACCATCGGCGGCTATCTGGATGCCACCAGCCATGCCAGCGACATGAACCACATGTGCTTTGGCGAGGCGGCCCGGATGAAATTCACATCCCTGCTGGCCTCGCATCCGGACATCACCAAACGCATTGACGCCATTCAATCCGGGCTGTTGGCCAGGCTTCGCAGCCGCCTGCGTGATACCAGGCCGGCCTCGGATCTGACTCCGAAAACCCGAGAACCGGAGCCGGTCAACATTGGTGCCGCCATAAGCTCTCTGACAGGCCAGACAGGCGCTGGTCCACGCCCCCAATCCGTTGAGCGAGGCAATCGCCGCCTGTCCGAGAAAGTGGGCACGGTGTCTCGCCAAAGCGAAGCCTACGCCATTCAGTGGCTCAACCAGCTGCCGGCCACTTTCCGCAACCTGCTGTACACCCAGACCGGAGCGGTTCAGCTTTGCTATGCGCTGCTGCTTGCCCAACTGCCCGCCCCAACAAAAAGAGAACGACTGGAAATCCTGCCGCAACACCCACTGCTGGGGCCGCAGCGGGAATTGCTGGAAAAACTCACTGGCACACTGGAAGCACTGGGGGAAGGTGCCCGCTTTCCGGTGCTGGAACTGGCCATGCCGGCCCTGAGAAAGCTGGATGCCGAGCAAAGAAAACAACTGGCCGCCAATATCTGGAAACTGGTGGCGGCCGATAAGCGCCTGAGCCTGTTCGAGCTGGCCATGACCAGCTTCCTCTCCCGCCACCTTTCGCCGGGCGCAGGCCGGGCGGTGCCGGTAAAACACCGAAGCTACAAATCGGTGCTGCCCGCGCTTGCCACTGTGCTGGGTGTTTTCGCCCGGGCTGGCACCGACAGCCCGCAACAGGCGACCGCCCTTTACCGGGAAGCCATGGCCGGTTTCGCGCCGGTTACTGCAGATGCTGAAATACCCCGGATTTCGATCAAGGAGTTACGGTCGGCCCTGAAGACCCTCAGCCACCTTTCTCCCCTGCTCAAACCCTCGGTACTGGACGCCTGCGGGCACTGCATTGAACACGATGGCCAGGTGGCGATCCGGGAGTATGAACTGATGCGCCTGGTCGCGGACCAACTGGATTGCCCGATGCCGCCCCTGTAAGGCTCAGTCGCGGCGACCCTCGAACAACATGTCCACACTGGGCTGTTCAGATGGGCCGGGCAAATCCAGCTTTTCACGAACCTCCAGGTTCACGTCCCACAGCCGGTTGAATTTCTCCGCCGTAGCGGCCGAGGCGTCTTCCTTGCCCAGCATGATGGTGGGCCGCAGGAAAACCAGCAGATTGCGTTTCACCCGGCTCTCGGATTCCGACGAGAACAACCGCCCAAGCACGGGGATATCCCCAAGTAAGGGAACCTTGTTCTTGTTAACCTGGTAGTCATCCTTGATCAAACCGCCCAACACCACGGTTTCCCCGTCATCCGCCAACACGGTGGTTTTGATTTCCCGCTTGTTGGTAATCAGGTCAGAGGCGCCGGACACGTTAGTGGTTGATATGTCTTCCGTGGTCTGCTCCACCACCAACCGAACGAGGCCGTCGTCACTGATGGTTGGCGTTACTTTTAAGGATAACCCCACATCACGTCGTTCGATGGTGGTGAAGGGGTTGGTTAAGCCATCTCCGGTCACGGTGGATTCACCGGTGCGAAAGGGCACGTTCTGGCCCACGATAATTTCCGATTCCTGATTATCCAGCGTGATGATGCTCGGCGTGGACAGCAGGTTGGCCGCCGCGGATGACGACAGGGCCTGAACCAGCACCCCCCACGTGATACCGTTGTCGTTGCGCTCACCAGCACCGACGGTCAAACCACCACCCAGTTGCGGCAGCGTATCGCCCACTAATGCGCCAATCACCGAGTTCAGGCCAAGCATACCCTCACCGGTGGCCAGGTTCGTTCCCAACACTGGCACCGAGCCGGACGACTCATCACCGCCGGCAACCTGCACTCCCAGCTGGTCGCCCAGCTCGTCACTGATCTCGACAATCGCCGCCTCGATCATCACCTGCGCCCGGCGCACATCCAGCTGGGCAACAATCTGTTCGGCTTCCTGCATTAGTGACGGATCGCCACGTACCACCAGCGCATTCAGGCCCTCGTCAGCGAACACAGCAAAATTGTTGCCCGGGTTGTTTCCCGAACCGTCAGAGCCGCCTTCCTTCAGCAACTCGCCCATCACACCCTTGAGAATTTCGGTCAGGTTTTTCGCGTCCGCATGCTTCAACCTAATGACTTTGGTGGTGCCGCCGGTGGCCGACGGCTGGTCCAGCTGGGTGATCAGTGCCCGCATTTTTTCCCGGAACAACTGATCACCTCTCAGAATGAGCCGGTTGCTGCGCTCGTCTGCAGTCACACTGTATTTGGTGCCGGCCCCACTACCGCCACCGGCAGCGCCAAGCTGCTCCGGCGCCAGTTCCTGCAAGAGGGTCACCATATCGCCCACCCAGGCTTCCTTGAGCTGGATAACCTCCACCTCGTATTCTGGCGGAGCGTCAAGTTCGCTGACGATCTGGGCAATTCGTTCGATGTTGGAGCGATGATCACTAATGATCAAGGCATTGGCCGCTGCCACACCTGCCAGGTGGCCGTATTTGACCACGAGAGGCCGCAGAATGGGCACCATCTCCAGCGCGTTGGCATTTTCCACCTGGATAACGCGAGTGATCAGCTGCTCTGATGGCGTGGTCTCAAAACGTTCAAGCGATTCCGCTGATTGTTTGGCATCCACTTGTTGGATGATTTTAATCACCTCTTCACCGGGAATGGCGGTAAAGCCGTGAACGTTCAATACAGCCAGAAAGAGATCGTAAATCTCGTCCTTGTTCATGGGCGCACTGGACAAGACGGTAACCTTTCCCTTCACCCTTGGATCCACCACGAAGCTGTACCCGGTAATATCCGCAACCTGGGTTACAAAGGCGCGGATTTCGGCATCTTTAAGGTTCAGCCGCCAGGTTTCTTCCTGAGCTTGTGCCACTGACACCAAAGACATCAGCAGAATGAAAAAAAATGCGCGAATCAGGTTGGATTTCGGATCAAACATCGGGTGGTATCGTCCTGTTGAAATAACCGGTTAGCGCCACTGCTCCGGTATGGCATAACTTACGGTGAATACAGAACCGTTTCTCTCCAGCTCTATATCCAGTCGGGACTGGTTGCGCCAATCTTCCAGTAAGGTTTTATCCTGCTCCAGATTACCCAGCCTTTGCCCGTTGATGGCGGTAATCACATCACCGGCCCGGAGGTTGACAGCATTGAGCAACGCATTGGAGCCATCATACCGGTAGCCTGATACACCGTCTTCACCGGCCGGACTCAAACCAAATCTCTCGAGAGCGGCCACCCCCTCGGTATCCAGCTGCTGCCGGGCATTCGCCAGCAGCTGGTCGGGTGATTGGGCCGACGCTTTGCTGGTTTCCGGAACCAGCTCCCGTGCATCAACCGCATCCTCAAAAGACAGAGACTCGTATTGCCCGGCACGCCTGAGCAAAATCCGGTGAACGTCTACTTCTGCCAGCTCAGCATTACCGGGCAAACGGTCCCCAACCCGATAATAGGCGGTATCGCCACTATTCTGAGCAACTATAGCACCGGAATCTTCCGGTCGCGCGCCGACCAGCACACCCTCCAGCGTTAACCGCAAGCCCGTTTCCGGCGCTGAACGCCGAATCGCTGGGGCAACGGACAAGGTTTTGTCACTGCTGCCAAAGAAGGTGTAACCGGCCACGGACGATGCCGACGGGGCTTGTTCACTTTCAGCGGCAGGCCGCCCTTGGGGCACCGACAAGCTTTTCTCTTGCCACAACATCGCCCATGATAACTGCGCAGCCACCGACGCGAGATAACAAACCAGCCCCACCAGCAACAGATTCGCCAATAGTCGGGCCAGATGTAATTGCACGGCGGGAGAAAAAAAACGCACCTTAAAGGCCTCCGGGAATGACAGGTTGGCGAACCCTGAAAACAACGTCGCCCGGAGCGGCGGAATCGGACCACGGCTGGCCAGCCAGATCAACCATACGCTTGAATACACGCAAGTCCATCATTCCATCCCAATGCAGGTTCGCGAGAGCGGCAGGGCCCGCGCCTCCCTGCTCTGCGACCGTCAACGCCACACCTTGACCATTACTCTCAAGATCGGCTCGCATGGGCGGGAAAACGGCCTGGCCAGTCCCACTCCCCATCGGCCAGGTCACCTGGCCTCCCGGCCATAGAGCTTCTCCGTCCACTTGAGGCCGGGCTTCGCCCGACCAGTTCAAGGACAGGCGCTCAATACTGACATCCCCTTCGATCATCGCGCCTCCGCTTTGGCGGATAAGTTCTCTGAATTCGGAAATGCCGATATGGCCACGGGCGTTTACCGCCATTTGTTGCGGCCAGCTCAATATCAGGTTGCCCTGAAGGTCGGACCGGCCGGTTTGCACCCGGAGACTGATCGGCAAAGCCTGTCCGGCTACATCGGGCCAGGCAAACCGCCAGTTTATCAATGCCGGATAACCCGCAACCGTCATTCGTGCTGCCCCGGTCCAAAGCTGGCCGGATAGCTGATCCACATGAACCCCTGCCGGTAACGTGACGTCGTTTTTCACCTGCTGCCAGATCCATCCGGCGGGCACATGAACAACCATCGTAACGCCAAATACGATTACTCCGAGCACTAGCAGTAACACAACCTTTAACGGGTGTAGGAAAGGTTTCGCTCGGGACTCACTCATGAATATACGCAAATTGCTCAAAGGGGCGTCGAGTCTAACAAAGCGCAACGGCAAGTTCATGACAAAAACAAAAACCCCGCACCAGTCGCCCGGTGCGGGGTTTTATCAGGGTGATCGGCCCCGGCGTTGCCGCCGGGTGGGATCAGACCGGCATCACATCATGCCGCCCATGCCTCCCCGTCCGCCCATGCCACCCCTTTCCTGCCTACCGCCGCCGGCGCCCTCCTCTTCCGGCCCGTCTGCGACCCCCCCCCCGGTGGTGTTGATCTGGGACGCCCCGGACGCAGCCTGCCTCAGCGCCGAGCGTGTGACC
>JABXHG010000205.1 GCA_013393545.1 Alteromonadaceae bacterium
CCTGCGCGTTGTCAGGCGCTGCTTCCTCACACCGCCTCAGCCCCCTGTCGCCCCTCGAGCGCCGGTGGCCACTGCGCGGCACCGGCGAGCTGCATAATTACATGCGGCGCGACGAGGCCATGCCCTTCTCCTCCGGCCTGAAAGTGGTCAACCAGATCATGGAAAACGAAACCATTCCCCTCGCCCCCAGCGCCGGGCGCGATATGTGGGACGAATCCGAAGCCGCCGAAACCGCCTACGCCAACTACATCCTGCGCGACCCCATCCTCGGCTACTCGGCCGAGTACCACAGCGAACAGTTCCGCTTTGTGGCCAACCGCCGCGCCCGCACCGTGGGCCTGGAAGAGCCGTTCCCCGGCGCCAAAAACGTCTCGCCCTGGCTGGACGAGCAGGCTACGCTACGCAAAGAAAAGAACTTCTTTGAAACCCGGGTGATCGAGTACCAGACCGGCACCCAGTTGGAGTGGTAAGCCCATGAAAGTTGCTGTCTTCAGCACCAAACCCTACGACGAACAATTCCTCGGCCAGGCCAACCAGGAAGCCCACCAGCACGAGCTGACCTTCCTGGAAACCCGCCTGAACGAAACCACGGCGGCACTGGCCCAGGGTTTCGACGCCGTATGCGTGTTCGTTAACGACCAGGTGGACGCCCCGGTGCTGGAAAAGCTGGCGGCCGGCGGCACCCGCGTGATTGCCCTGCGCTGCGCGGGCTTCAACAACGTCGATCTCAAAGCCGCCGAACGCCTGGGCCTGGCCGTGGTGCGTGTGCCGGCGTACTCCCCCTACGCCGTGGCCGAACACACCGTGGCACTGATGCTCACCCTGAACCGTCAGATCCACCGGGCCTACCACCGCATCCGTGAAAGCAACTTTGCCCTCGACGGCCTGTTGGGCTTTGATCTGCGCGGGCGCACCGTGGGCATCATCGGGACTGGCCGCATTGGCGTGGAAGTGGCCCGCATCATGCGCGGGTTTGGCTGCCGCGTGCTGGGCTACGCCCACAAGGTGCACAAGGAGGCCGAGGAAGTCGGGGTGGAATACGTGCCACTGGATGAATTGTTTGCCGAATCCGACATCATCACCCTGCATTGCCCGCTGACCCCTGAAACCCATCACCTGATCGACGCCGAGGCCATGGCCAAGATGAAAGACGGTGTGATGCTGATCAACACCAGTCGGGGCGCGATTGTCGATACTGGTGCGGTGATCGAAGGCCTGAAATCCGGCCACATCGGCTACCTGGGGCTGGACGTGTACGAGGAAGAGGGCGACCTGTTCTTCGAAGACCTCTCGAACCTGGTGCTGCAGGATGACGTGTTCGCCCGTTTGCTGACGTTCCCCAATGTGGTGATTACCGGCCACCAGGCCTTCTTCACCCAGGATGCGCTGGAAAGCATTGCCCACACCACTTTGGGCAATTTGAGCGAGCTGGAAGAGAGCGGCGAGTGTAAAAACCGGGTTGCCGGCTGAACCGGGCCATCGGTTCCTCTCCGGTACCTTGGAACTTGCCCGCTACTCGTAGTGGGCCTTTTTATTGATGGAAAACATGGATCGCATTTAATTAGTGCGCTATTTGTTTTGGTGGGAGTATTGAGATTCAGCTCGGTAAAGTTTTCCCATTCAGGAAGCTAAGCAGGAGAGAATCATGAAGAATCTGGAGAACAAAGTTGCGTTGGTAACGGGTGCAGGGCAAGGAATTGGTCGCGCAATTGCATTGCGACTGGCTCGCGATGGTGCTGACGTCGCCCTTGTGGATCTTAACGACGCGAAAGTTCAGGCTGTCGCCGGTGAGGTGCAAGCACTGGGGCGGAAAGCCGCGACCTTTAAGGCGGATGTGTCCAATCGAGATGAGGTTTATGCCGCCATTGATCACACGGAGAAGGAACTGGGCGGTTTTGACATCATCGTCAACAATGCCGGTATCGCCAATGTTCAACCTGTTGCTGAGATTACACCCGAAGAGGTGGATAAAATCTTCAAGGTGAACGTTAATGGCGTTATGTGGGGTATTCAGGCAGCCGCCGCCAAATTCAAAAAGAACGGGACCAAGGGCAAAATCATTAATGCTTCGTCTATTGCAGGCCATGAAGGTTTCCCCCTGCTGAGTATTTATTCGGCGACCAAGTTTGCCGTGCGGGCCCTGACCCAGGCATCAGCCAAAGAGTTTGCGAGTGACGGTATTACTGTGAACGCCTACTGTCCCGGCGTGGTTGGCACCGATATGTGGGTCGAGATTGATAAACGGATGGCTGAGGTTACTGGCGCTGAAATCGGTGAGAGCTACGACAAGTTTGTTGGTGGCATCGCACTGGGTCGTGCACAGACGCCCGAAGATGTAGCGTCGTTCGTCTCTTATCTGGCGGGCCCCGATTCCGACTACATGACAGGACAGGCTCCGTTAATTGATGGTGGCCTGGTTTATCGATAGAGCTTCCGGGTCCAGCTGAAGGAGTAAGCGGTCAGGACGTGTACGGCAAGCGGAAGTTTCTATTTGCTAAATCCGTACCTGAGACAGGCGCGTGATTGCGGCGTTTAGGCTGTAGAATACGCTGATGGCCAGACAATTCTATCGCAGGGGCCCGGACTACCGCGCCGGCGCCCCCGTAACCTTCCTGGACGTGCGCCGCCGCTTCCAGTTTCGCAGCATCGACATCGGGCGTTGGGTCACCGAACCCGAGAAGCAGCGCAGTGCCGCGCTTTTCTACGACGCCCTGTGCGATCTGATGATCATCCTCGGCGGCACCGAAAGCCTGATCTCCCTACGCGGCACCCTGGGTCTGCAATACGGCACCGGCGGCCGACCGGGTGTGAGCGCCCACTACACGCCCGCCACCCGTACCTTCTCGCTGGCCAAGAACGCCGGGCCCGGCAGCATCGCCCACGAATGGTTTCATGCCTTTGATCACTACATCGCGGACAAGATATTTACAGACGTCGAACCGGGTGCTTTCGGCTCCAAACTCTGGCTGATACGCGAAGACATCGTGGCCCACCCGCTGAACGAACGCCTTGAAGCTTGTTACCGCGCCGTGTTGTTGGATCCTTCAGGCAACCAGCCCAGTGCCTTGTTCCGGGCCTCCGCCAAAGCGGACAAAGCCGCCGGCGTGCACTACTTCAGTCAACCGGAAGAACTGTGCGCCCGCGCCTTCGAGGCCTTCGTGCAGGACGCCACCTGCAAAAATGCCTTTCTGGTGCGTGGCACGAAAGAGACCGATGAAGCGAAACTGGGGTTGTATCCGCAGGGGGAGGAACGCGCCCGGACGAACCGGGCGTTCAGCGCCTACTTTCAGGCGCTGGGAGGGGCATTGCGACGAAGCGGAATTTAGTTAGTGTTTTCTTCGTAGCTGTCCTCAATGGCATCGCCGGCTTCCTCGGCGCTTTCGGCTACTTCTTCACCAGCCTCTTCCGCGCTGTCGCCGATGGCTTCACCGGCGTTTTCCGCGCCTTCCTGCAGCTCGCCCAGGGCGCTTTCATCCTGGCCGGTGGCTTCCTCGTACGTTTCTTCTACCGCATTGCCGGCATCGTTCACCATGTCCTCGGTGTTCTCTGCGGCTTGCTCAAGATCAGCCCCTTCCTCGGATTCAGAACCGCAGGCTGCCAGGCCCAGAGTCATTGCCATAAGCAGTGCGCTGAGAGTTAATTTGTTCATAAAGTACCTCCTTTACCAATTGTCGGGAACGCACAGTAAAGGCTTGGGCGGGGCGATACCATTTCCCGGGGGTTACCCTTTGGTTAGGGCTGGTAGCGTTTCAGGAAAATGGGTTCTATGGTTTGTGAGGTTGGTTCTGGCGGTTGTGTAACGAATGGCATACATGACATTGCCTCTGTAAAAACATTGCCATGATCAGAATTCTGCAGGTATCAGGAATGAACAATCCCTCGCCCGGTTGCCGTTTATCTATCGGAGTGGACCGCCGGCATTATCGACCGGCCGCAGTCGGACCAGCCCGCCGCAAAGCTGGTCGACGTCCGTACCGGCACCCACGAAGGCTTTGACCGGGTGGTTTTTGAATTTGATGAGCGGGTTCCGGGGTATCACATTGAGTACATCGACAAGCCCGTTCGCAAGTGCGGCTCCGGCAAGGTTGCGCCTGTGGCCGGTGATGGCTGGCTTGAGGTCCGGATGTACCCGGCAAAGGCGCACACCGAAGAGTGGCAGCCGACGGTCACTGATCGTAAGCGTATGCCAGACTTGCCGGTTCTCTCCGAGTTGGAGTTGACGTGCGATTTCGAGGCGGTGGTGACATGGGTCTTCGGCGTCGAGTCGCCGAATCGCTATCAGGTCCGCGAGTTGAGCAGTCCCCCGCGCCTTGTCGTCGATCTGCGTCATGATCGGAATCACAGCAATTGAGCTAAGCTGTAAACGTGCCTGATGGTGCCAGGCGTCGTGCGTACAAGGAGCAATCACTATGAGTCCCGATAAACTTCCCCCTACCAAAGACCAGATCAGCTCCCTGTTGGGCTACGCCATCCTCTCGCCCTCAAGCCACAACACCCAGCCCTGGCGGTTTGAGATCACCGAGGGCGCCGTCTCACTCTTTGCCGACAGAACCCGCGCGCTGCCCGCCAATGATCCCCTGGACCGGGAGCTGACCATCAGCTGTGGCTGTGCGCTGATGAATTTGCGCGTGGCGGCGGCGCATGAGGGCATGGGTGTTTCTGTGGATTTGAGCCCCGGTCCTGATAACGGTGACCGGCTGGCGGTGGTCTCTTTCCATTCGGACGGTTCGGTGTCGCCTTCTGAGGCGGAGCTGTTCCCGTCGATTGAAGCCCGGCGGACTTATCGCAAGCGTTTCGCGCCCCGGGAAGTACCGAAAGCAACGCTCAATGCTCTGGTTGCAGCCGCTTCCGAGAACGGCTGCGGGCTCGAACTGTTGGAATCCGAAGAGCAGCGCCACAAGGCGGCGGCGCTGGTTTCCGAGGGTGATGCCATTCAGTGGGCCGATCCTGATTGGCGACAGGAGCTGGCGGACTGGATGCATCCACGGCGCCAGGGCGACGGGCTCACGGTGCCGGGCTTGGTTGCGCCTTTGGCTCAGGCCGTCGTGCGAACCTTTGATATGGGCCACGGCGTGGGTGCCAAAGACCAACAGCTGGCCGACGAATCGCCGGTGCTGGCGGTTTTGGGCACGGCCGCTGACAACCGGGCGGACTGGTTGGCGGCGGGGCAGGCATTGCAGCGGGTGTTGCTGGTGGCGCATGCCCACGGTTTGCAGGCGTCTTACCTGAACCAGCCTATCCAGGTGGCGTCCTTGCGCCCGAAACTCCAGAAACTGTTGAGTCAGGGCGGTTTCCCTCAAATTCTGCTCCGGCTCGGGCACCCGGAGAAAGACATTCACGCGGCGCCGCGTCGACCGCTTGATGATGTGATTGCCTGACCACGCGGCCCTCCAGCGCCTCACTCAATACGTCTCCGATATACGCATAGCCTTTCTCGCCGGGGTGGTAGCCGTCCCGGGCCAGCATGTCCGGGTCGGTGACGGTCGGATAGCGTAAATGCACGAAGTCCGCAGGCTGTGCTCTGGCAAGCCGGGCGTATACCCGGTCCAGCTGGTGGGCGCGCCAACCCATGAGCTGGCGCAGCGGCGCGGGTAGGGCCGTAAAGCGGTGCATGGGCGGCACGCAGATCAGGTACAGGGGGCCATCGTCTTCGGGCATCAGCCGCCGGTGTAATTCGATAAGCTGCTGGCGAAAGCGGCGGCGGGGCGTCAGGGCGGTGGTGTCGTTCACGCCCATGCTCAGTAGCACGGTATCGGCCTTGGGCAGCTCGGCGGTGGCCAGTTTTCCAAGCAGCCCGCCCATGGTGATGCCGTTGATGCCCCAGGTGTGCCAGGCAATGGTGCGCCCCGTTCGTTGATGAAGATGTAGGGCCAACTGACTGGCCTGGCCCTGATCGTGGCTGTCCACACCAACGCCAGCTGCGGTGGATTCGCCTATCACCAGAAGGCGATGTTCGGGAGGGCCGTCACCGTATTGCCCCTCGTGTGGCCCTGACGCTTCCGGCAGCCGGGCTGTGGTGCGGCGTACCCGTTTGCCCTGGTAAAGCATCACCGGCAGAAGCAGGGCGGTGGTCAGCCAGAAGGGTAGGTGCATGGTCAGTGTCCTCAGCCATTGTGTGCTGTTCCTACCATAGCGAGCATGGGGGCAAACGCCAGCGGCTTGCGCTGTCCCCCATTTTTACCTCCCGTCTCGTCTTTATTCCATGTTCACTCCACCAAAGGCACTTCCGGAAAGTCGATCTTCGGCTGAGTCAGGTTGTTCACCCAATTGCTGTAACTGTTTAGCCCCACCCAGCTGGTGATTTCCACCAGTGTGGCGTCGTCCAGCCCGGCCTGGCGGGCATTGGTTAACTGTGCGTCAGACAAATGGCCACGTTGCTCCAAAACCGCCAGGGCGACGTCCAGAACGGCCTGGTCGTACGGGTTGGCAGCCTGCCCTTGCTGGGCCTGCCGGGCGGCGTCAGCGCTTACGCCTTCGGCTCCATTGCGTGGGGGCGCATACTGCAAGCGTTGAGGCTGTAGGAAAAGGTCGACGGTCCATCACGATCCGAGATTGCTCAATAAATGAGCTAAAAATGGGGCCTGTTCTTAAAGTCTGGAGTGCCCATGATTGAAAACGTTCCCAAGTTTTACGTGGGAGTGCAACCGGACAAAGGGGTGGGGGTTTTTCTATAGCCTCGTTAAAGGCTATTGCTCCAAGTGTTCATTGATCTGGTAGGTGGCCAAGGTTTTAGTTTTTGGCGGTAGACAGAAAAAGGTCCAGCCTGACATCGGTTTTGGTGGACATTCCGTTTTTCAGGTTGCGAGGCAATCGCCTGCCGCATAAGGTTAGACTGATATTACTGGCAAAAATGATATAAGATTTAAATAGTCGAACAGAGTTCGGCGAGAGATGGATTGATCACCTCAAAAAAGGAATTTACGTGTCTGATTATCTGTATGCCTGCCATCATAGAAAAGTTAACTCCGGCGAGTTGTCTCGTTTGACCCGCGTTGTTGAAGCGTTCGTCAACAGGCAAGGAGAAATAGCTCTAACTGATCAGAATGAGCGCCTATTTGATTATGGAAATCAACGTATCACGGAGCAGCAGAAGGTTTATATCCAGAATGGTAACAGGCGAGCATTCTGGAATGCACGGAAAGAAGTGGGAGATCCGATTGCAAGCGTTGCCTTACCTATATTAGAAGACTCCGGGGTGAACGGAAGGGTAGCCAACTGGCTAACCGGGTTGAGAAGTAACCCCGAAAAATTGAATGCACTTGGAGTCGACTTGATGATCGAACACGCTAAGGCAGTAACGATAGACATCGAAAACTGCATTGGGAATGTCCCGGGTGTCCTCAGCCCCGAGCAGGTTGCAGAGTACCACCACGTAGTTTTCGAGAAGCACCGTATAAGCTCTTTCTTGCTTGGATCTGACGGCTCTTGGTTATTCGGTGGCACTTTGTTTAACCTGCCTGCCAACCTTTACCGCCCGGTTTGGTGCCGAGCTTGTGACTTTATCGGCCCGTCAGTCGGTGCCCGCTAGCCTCGTTTCAGGCAGGATGAAGATATGAAATTGTGGAAGCGAGCTGTTCTGGCTGTGTCATGTATTGTTGCAATCGCGCTTGTGCTCTCCCGGTTTGCGAATGCCGATGTCTACCAGCTCAGGTTGGGAGACGATACCTTCTGTATACCTAGTCAATATAGCCTGTTGGATCAAACTGTTGCCCCTGCTCGTGATATTGCTGGCAGTGACTCTCGTCGGTCTGCAGGGTCGTTTCAGGTTTCCATACCTGCGGAAGAGGTTGAAGCGTCCCTACCGGTTTATCAAACAACCCATGGAAAGTTACCTGCAATACTTGTTGTAAGGCTGGAAGCAATTGATTCAGACACCATAGCCTGGCGTATGCAAGGGGAACGTTATGCCGACGTGTTGCATCTCATGGGCGAGTTCAGTAATGCAACGGTGCAGACCATCGATAATACCGATCTGTTCAGGGTGAGTGATTATCCGGGACCGCCGTTCCCGATATGGAAGGTGTTGAACCGGAGACCGGAAGCTGGAGCAGGCGTTCCTTCTGAGTGGAAAGAGTTTCTTATAGCACATTGCAGCAGGGCAGGCGGTTACAAGGGAGCCAGCTCAAACTGTGAATACTCGGAAGCTATCGACGGTTACTGGGCTACAATGATCACCACCGAAAACAATCTATCCCTTAAGGCCCAAATTACCCGTTTCATGGAACAAAAACTGCAGCAATGGCGGGATCTCTGCGAATAGTGATTTCCTCCTGTGTTTCCGAAAACGCTTACAACCGTCGTACTTATGCCCACCCTGCAGATTCGTCATGCTGCCTTGTCAGGCTTTGACCGACGGCACGGTGGTCTGTTTGTAGTGGTTCAATGATCCCGGTCACTCCACCAGCGGGACTTCGGGAAAGTCGATCTTCGGCTTAATCAGGTTGTTCACCCAGTTGCTGTAGCTGTTTAGTCCCACCCAGCTGGTGATTTCAACGAGCGTGGCGTCGTCCAACCCGGCCTCGCGGGCGGCCGCCAAACGGTCGTCTGAAAGATGGCCATTTTGTTCCAGAACCGCCAATGCCACGTCCAGAAGAGCCTGGTCGTATTTATCAGCTGCTTGCCCTTGCTGTGCCTGCCGGGCAGCGTTGGCGTCAATACCGAGACTTTTTGCCTTCATGGTATGGCCACTGACGCAGTAGTGGCAGCCGTTGGCATTGGCAATTGCCAGCGCAATCAATTCCCGCTGCGTGGCGGTCAGGCGGCTGTTTTGGGACAGCGTATCGTCAAACGCCAGATAGCCATTCAGAGCCGCGCCATGGTTGGCCAGCCCGGCGAAGAAATTGGGCAGCATGCCCAGTTGCTTGTGAATGGCCTCCAGTGTGGGCGCGCCCTGTTCGCAGGCGGTGTCCGGGCAGAGCATGGGCAATCGTGACATGGCGTTTTCTCCAGTGGTTATCTTAAAAAGTACAGATCTGTACACCTGGCGTAATTCCAGGTGTACAGATCTGTATCGTCAACGATTCAGGCATCCTGTTATCATGGTGCGACAATTCAACTACGAACGCGCACCGCTATGCCATCCCCCAAACGTGACCTATTGCTCGACACCGCCGAACAATTGTTTTACCGAGAGGGCTTTCACGCCACTGGCATCGACCGGATTCAGGCGGAATCCGGGGTGGCCAAGACCACGATGTACAAGCATTTTGCCTCCAAGGATGCGTTGATTGAGGCGGTATTGGAGCGCGCCAGTGAACGGGTTAAAGCCGACCTGGAGGCTCAGGCAAAACGGCTGGAGGGGGAGGGAATCGAGCGGATTCTGGCACCGTTTCGGGATCTGAGTTCAATGTGCGAAGGCCCGGATTTTAACGGCTGCCTGTTCAATAACGCTGCCGCCGAGTTCATGTATTCCAACACCGCTATTCACGCCCTGGCTGCCCGCCACATGTGCTGGATGGAGGCGTTTCTGGCACGCTTACTGGAGGAGGAAGGTTTTGATCCAGCGCAGGCGCGGGTGCTGCTGCCACTGTACGAGGGACTGCTGACCATCGCGCGGGTGCAGGATGCAGCGCCGGCGCTGGAGCAGAGCCAGCAAACCCTGCGCCGGCTGTTGAGCGCAGATGATCATCGATAAGGACGGACCACAGATGGAGACAAACTGATATGGAACTGTATCTGAACCAAACGTCGCCTTACGCGAGAGTTGCCCGAATTTGCGCGATCGAAAAGCAGCTGAGCCAGGATGTGAATCTTGTCTGGGTAGACCCGTGGGCGGACGATACGGCTTTGCTTATCGCCAACCCGAACGG
>JABXHG010000206.1 GCA_013393545.1 Alteromonadaceae bacterium
GAGGAAGGGGTACAAAGGCGTTAAATCAGCCACGAAGAGTAATTGGTGTCAAAAAGAGGTAGGAAAACTGCGGGAAAATGATGATCAAGTGCACAAGGAGGAGGGGGGCAGAGAGGATAACAAGAAGTTTAGATGCGGGGGGGGGAAGTCTGGTAGCTCGAGGGGATCAAAAGACGAAGGTAGTTGGTTCGAATCCAGCCCCCGCTACCAATTAAACGAAAAAAAGGCCAGCTTTTGCTGGCTTTTTTTCGTTTGAGGGGTGAAGAAACTTGAGCCCTCAACGTCTAAGATATGAACGGTGAGCATTGCCCCCATAAGCGCTTCGGAGCCAATGTAATGCGTATACAGGAACTAATTGATGAGGCCAACGCACTGCCAGTCGATGAGCGAGCAGTCGTTATAGAATCGTTACTCAAAAGCCTGAACCCCACCGAAAGCACCATTGATGACAAATGGGCTGCTGTGGCCGAAAAACGCTTGGCCGAGCTGGATACTGGCCAGGTTCAGCCAGTATCCGGGGAAGAGGTTTTCAGCAAAGTCCGGAGTAGGCTGACCAAATAATGGACTATACATTTCACCCCGCAGCGGAGGCGGAACTTAGCGAAGCTGTCGACTATTACGAAGCTATTCAAACGGGGCTTGGTGCTGACTTCGCTGCAGAAGTTGAACAGGCTGCAATCCGCGCTGCCAAGTTTCCAAAAGCCTGGAGCTTTATTCGCAAACCGGTCAGACGCTCACTAATCAAACGCTTTCCCTATGGAGTTCTCTACGTGGAGCGGCCGCAAGGAATACTGATCCTTGCCGTTATGAACCTTCACAGAGAACCTGGTTATTGGGAGAGTCGGCAGTAAAATTCGCCTGCCCCCTATTTCCTTTGATCCACGACTCGAGCAAGCAGGGTTGGGAGATACCAATATTGAAGTAACCGCGACAGAACCCCAACAACCATTTTTAAACCGCGCACATGAACCAGTAAGCAGCCGCGCATTCCAGATAGTGATCCTCGAGATTTGTGGTTAAACGCTACAAGATCCCCGACCAGAAATTGCATGCTGACAGGAAATCTTCAGCCGGGTTCTGCTCTAAAAGCTCGCACTTCTTGCGCAGGGTCGTAAGATAGGCCATCCACTATTAACGTCGGTTAACGCGCTCTAGCCCTCGCTTGAGCGTGCTCTCGATTTCTTTCTTCAGCCAAACCGGCTGAAGAATATCGCAATGCACCGCCTGCGCCGTCAGCCACCAGCGCAAATCCTGGGTATCACCGACAGTAACGGCAATCTCGAACGTATCCTCATCAATTTCTGTCGTGATCTGATCAAAACCCAACGGGGATTCCATCAGGTGATTAAGCGCCGGTTTGTCGCAACGCAGCTTCAAATACACCGGCTTATCTGACTTCAGGATCCCCATGGCACCGGAGTGGATGTATAGGTCCAAATCAAAATCTTCCGGCCGGTCTACGGGCTCTTCCAGAAGTTCGCCCGTCGTGGCCCGGTGAAGCACCAACTGGCGAATGCCCTCCCGGCCGTCGATGGTGCCAATCAGGTACACATTCGGGTCCCGGAAAATGAGCCCTAAGGGGTGCACGGTAATGGTTTCTGGCTCAGGCCATTTACGAGCCTGATACGTCAGTTGGCACTGGTATTCCCGCAGCAATGCTTCGGTGACCATGAGCATCAACACGGTGGAGTTTGACCTGAGCCAGGTGCTCAATTACCCGATCACTGTGCGAATCAATGGCTGGCACTCGGATCAGCCACTGCACTGGGCCAGTTTTAATGATGACGGCCTGGTGGCCGAAGGGATTTTCCTGGAGGCGCCCGGGCTGCCACTTTTTACGCTGGGTGATGACAAAGGCCAACGCCTATGCGATGCCATTCCCGGTGACGTCAACGCCATTTGCACCCTAATGCCGGCCATGGACTTTCAACTGGCCCAGGCCTGTGCCGTTTCGGCTGCCGCCAGGCAATTAGCCAGTGACGCGCCGTTACTGTTTCTGCTCGCTGTCGATCACGCCCGCCAGCAACCATTATCGGTCGAAGCATTCGAGCAACTTTTGGCGCTTAAACGCTCGGAGATTCTAAGCGCTACCGGACTACCAGGCAGAAAATCCCTGGCTCGTTTGGTTGGCCGCCTCCAGCTCTCGCCAATGATGCCCTGGGAGCTGGACGATGTTCATCGGGCTTTACAGCAACCCGGTTTCCTTACCCTGCTGCGACATCATCCGGAGGTTCACCTAAACCATCTGCGCTTGCTGTTACGTGTTCAACGCCCGTTGTGGCAAGGCATGCTTTGTTTGGTAAACGAACACACCCAGGCGGCGGATTTAAGCTGGACCTGCCGGATGATCCGCGACACTTTGAATCTTGCCGGCGGCAACGAGCGGGTGAGGCGCTGGGTGAACCTCTGATTACGATTGGCGCTTTTTTCATCAATGCATCTTTTCTATTCATAGATTGTTGAACGTGCTTTTGGGACACGGAACAAGCCGAAATTCGGTACTTTTGAGAAAGAACAGGAGCATTCAAAAAACCGCCGTTTTCTGATACACGCGTGGCCAGACAAAAGATGTGACCCGAGATCGGGATACTGGAGGCCCGAAAAGGCTAAAGATCCCAAGGATCAGTTAAAGGCTATTCGTCCGTGGACTGCGGTTTCTGAAATCAGATACGGGGCATAACCAACGGCTTCACAGCTATCGATTTTCCGACGCTTTGCGACCTTGTCGGACAACTTATGGTGCCAGCTTCCGGCCACTTTCTAATTACCTCTGCTCTTCCGGTCTAATAGAGGAAACCTCCAGAGTTGGGGTGGCCCTCCGGAGGCGGAGGCCTCAGGTTCGAATCCTGACTTCCAGCAACTAAAAACCAACACTAACCGCCGCTATCCAGATAGGCTTCCAACTCATCGGCCAGCCAGCCTACCACGGCGCCACCTTGGGCTTGTTCCGATTCCAGGGCGCTGAATACCTTCCACCAACGCGCGCTGCGGTGGTGGATGGTTTTTAGCTGCCCTTTCCTCAGCGCCTCCGCGATTAACGGTAACGGCAAGTCTGCCCAGCCGGCGCCGTCCATCACCGCATCCCGTATCAGCTCGTACTGGGTAAAGGCCAGATAGTTGGCGGTTTCCGGTGAGTCGGCCACCAGCACGGAATCCTGCATGTAGGCAAGGGTGATTTCGGTGTGGCTGATCAGATCATCCTGGGTTACCCGCTTCAGTTGGCTAAGCGGATGCTCAGGCGCAGCCACGGTCAGCATGCGCACGTCGGCCAGCTCGCGGAACCATTGGTAGCCCTCACTCATCAATTCCGGCATCAGGCCATAGGCGACATCCACCGACTGGTTGCGAACCAGCGAGGGCAGTTCTCGCGGAGGGGCAAGATAGATCGACAGGCTGGTTTGCGGAAACCGCTGTTTCAGGCGGCGCAGGATGTCTCGCCACACAGCCTCGGGAATGGAATCGTCCCGGGCAATGCGCAAGACCGATTCGGCGCCGCTCAGATGATGCTGACAGCGGGCCTGTATCTGGCCGGCGACCTGATCAAAGCGGCGGCAGTCGGTGAGAATCGACTGGCCAACGGTCGTCAAATACAGCTGGTTACCGCTGCGTTCAAACAACTCAACCCCCAATTCGTCCTCCAGCGAGGCCAACACAGTGCTGACCGTAGTCCGGCTGCGGTTCAGCTCGCGGGCGGCTGCGGCAACGCTGCCGTTCCGGACCACGGATAAAAAGGTTTTAATCTGGGAAGTTTTCATGCCTGTCTCATTGCGCCGGATTTTCCGTCGCTCAGCGACTCACGCCTTCGCGATAATGCCGATAATATGGCCGGCAATTCTCAGGAGGTCAAAATGTTTACTTCTCTGGCGCGGGAAAATATGGCGCTGACATTATCTGCGGCCGGTGCGGGCTTGTTTGCTGTCGTCGGTATTGGCTGGGGGCTTTGGGTGGATTCCCTGGTCATTCTTTTCGATGGCGCTTATTCACTGATCAGCCTGGCGCTGTCCCTGCTTTCTCTCTATGCCGCTCGCCTGGTGCATCGGCCAGCAACAGAAGACTACCCGTTTGGTCTGGGTGCGGTGGAGCCGATGGTGATTGCGGTGAAGGGTCTGGTTATTGCCCTGGTATGCGTGCTTTCACTGGCCTCTGCAGTGGTTTCGCTGCTGCAGGGTGGCCGTGCTGTGGCTGCCGATATGGCCATGGTGTTTGGTGCGGTGAACGTGGTGGGCTGCCTGGCCGTGTGGGTGTATCTGCGCTGGTCCAGCTTTCAGAACAACTCCGGCCTGGTCAGGGCCGAGCAGCGCCAATGGCTGATGGACAGCGCCCTGAGTGCTGCCGTGATGATCGGCTTTGCCGCCGCCTGGATACTGGAGAAAAGTCAGTGGTCAGAGCTGGCAGTTTACGCAGACCCGGTGATGATGCTGGTGATCTCGGTGTATTTCATGACCGTGCCGGTGAAGATGATTCTGGAGTCCGTGCGTGAGTTGCTGCTGGCGGCACCCTCGGAAGATGCCATGGGCGATATCCAGGATACCCTGGAAGATCTCGGTTTGAATTCGGATAACGTGAAAGTAGCCAAATTGGGACCGAACCTGCTCCTGGAAGCTCGTATGGTCAGAATCTGAGAGCAGCCGCACCGGACACAACCACGCCCAGCGAATTGCTCTTTGCATCCAAGAAAGAGGCGGACGAGCGTGACAAAATGCTGGAGTTGGCCGAAGAGCTGCGGGAGTTCCTGGTTCGCCGGGTGGATGGCTTGAGCGAAGACATGGCTGATCAGTGCGCCGTGGCCCCTGGTCTGGGGCCATTAGACAACAATTGTCTTGTTAAGGTTTCAAGCCGGCTCCGGGGCCTTCTTAAGCTCTTCAAGGTCCGTTGGCTGCACACCAAGATCTTGCCACTTCTCAGGGTGACAGGTGAACAGCAATATCTGGTGCCGTTGAGCCGCATCAAACAGGATTCGTTTCATATCGTCCAGGCGGTCCTGGTCACTGTGAACCAGCGTATCGTCGAGGATGATCAAGGTTGGCCGGTCCGCTTCTTTTAAAAGATCGGCGTAGGCCAGCCGGCTGATCAGGCCCATTTGCTCCCGGGCTCCGAAACTCAGCTCGCTCACCCGCCCCAACTCGCTACCACGCGTGAAGGTATTCGGTTGCAGCTGCTCATCCACTTCCAGCTTTGCCCGGGGAAACAGTACCGAGAGGTAGTGATCAAGATGCTTTTGCAGCGGCGCCTGCAATCGCTGTGTCAGTGCCTGGCGCTTCTCGGTCAGCAGGTTGACCAGCAGTTCCAGGGCCTCGGCCCGGCGTGTAAGTTCCCGATACCGACGTTCACAGCGCTCCAGCTCGGCATCCAGCTCCTGCAGCTTTTCCTCCAGGCCCTCGGCGCCCCACGCCTCCAGGCGGGCTCGTATGTCGCGGATTTCCCGGTCACGCTCCTGCTGTTGCCGGTGCAGGTTCTCGATGGTCATCCGGTAACGCTCGATGTCTTGCCTCACCAGGTCCGGTTGCGCCTGTTCGATTTCTTTTGAACATCGCTCCAGGTTGGCCCGAGTCTCGGCCAATTGTCCGTTTAACGATTCCCGGCGTTGCTGAAGCTCCGCCAACTGCTGCTGATGGTCCGGGTTGCGTACTTCCTGCTCAAGGCGCTGCCATTCTGCCAGGGCATTTTCACGGGCCAGTTTGCGGCTCATTTGTAATGCATCCAGCTCACGCTGCTGGCGCTCACAGTCTCTCAATTGGCTCTCGGCACGCTGATGCTCCGCTTCGGCTTCGGATAACGAAGGGGCTTCCGCCGCTCCGGCTGGCAGGGGGGTGGCCTTCAGCTGGTTTTCCAGGCTTTTAAGTTCGGCTTCCACGTCTGAAAGTTCGGTTTCCAGCGCCTCAATGCCAGCCGGGGCAAACGAATGCATCAGCTCTTCTGCGTGAATGCGGTGCTGAACTGCCTGTTCGTGGGCGTGCTGGCGCTGCCGGCCTTCATCGGGGGATGTCACTCCCAACCGGGCCAGTTGGTCTTTGTAATCCTGCTCCAGGTTCTTCAGGTTTCGGCGCGTTTCAGCCAATTGCTCGCCACCCGGTGTAATGTCAAATTGACCCACGCCCGGTATAACCAGGCTGGAGGCTTCCAACAGTTGCTGCTCGCCCTGTTGAGACAACACCGCGCCATCAAGCGTGGCGGCCGTTTCGAGCTCCAGCTTCCAGTTCAGGCGGGTGGCAATCGCCTGAGAGCGAATGCGTTCATGGTTGAGTGCCTGCTCTGCTTCGTTTAACGCCTGTACGGCGCGCCCATCGATGCGGGTTTCGCTGGCCTGCTGCCGGGCCTGTACCGCTTCGGCCTGATGCTTGCTGGCTTTGCCCCGTTTTTCCAGCAGCGAGGCTTTCAAACGGTGTGATCGCTCAATCGCTTGTTCCAGCCTGCCCCGCTCAGACAGTGAGCGGGCCGCTTCCAGTCGGTTCCGGGCCTGTTCGTGTTCGTTTCTGGCGGTGTTCAACTGTGCGGCGAGAGCCGGCGCCCGGGACTGCACATCCCGAAGCTCCTCCTCGGCCCGTTCCAGGCTGGCTTTTCGTGTGGCCTGTTGCTCTTCAACGCGCTGCAAATCTCGCAGACGCTGGTCGGTCAAAGCCTGCTGCTGCTCGAGATGGCTCAGCGTTTGTGCTTCCTGCTGCTGTTGCTGTTCCAGCTGTTGGAGCCTGGCGAGTTTCGCTTTGGCCTGCTCAAGCTGCTTTTCGGCGGCTTCCCAGGGGCGCCCTTGCTGGTCTCGTTGGTAATCCCGGGTTACTTTTTGCAGGCGGTCGACGTGTTCCTGATACCGGGACACCTGCTCCTGCAGGGTTTCTTTTTGTTGCTGAAGCGCCTGCCGTTGTTCGATGAGCTGTTTGTAATCGCCGGTAGGCTGGCCGGTTTTGGTCAACAACTTGTTGCGCTCGGCGCTGAGCGATTCCATGACCCCATCGCCTCCGGTGCTGGCAACCTCGCCGACCAGCGTATTGAGCGCTGATTGCAGATGATCCCCGGCGTGCCGGATCGATTTCTCAATCTCCTGACCCGTGCCCTGCTCAACCCACAAAAGGCCCGGAATACCCCAGTGCTCGGCCTTGCTTCCGCCTTTCTTCGAGTACTCGTACCCCAGCAGCTGCGCCACCTGCTCTTCGGCATCGTCTCCGCTGTAGGTGGTCGTACCAATGATCAGATCGCAACGGGTGCGTTTTAAAAAGCTTTTGCTCAGGCGCCAGTCAGTGCCCTGGTGTTCAAATTCCAGGTGAATGGTCGGTGCGGCACCCGAATCACCCCAGGGCCTGAGATCGTCGACGGACTTTGAGCGATACCGCTCAAAAAAGGCGGCGCGGATGGCGCGCACCAACGTGCTTTTGCCGGACTCATTCGGGCCGTGGATCAGGTTGAGTCCGGGCTGCAGGTTGTCGAGCATCAACGGGCGCTGAAACTGCCGCAACTGTTCAACCTGAAGTTTTTTCAGTTTCATTCCACGGCCTCCTTTGACTGCTCCCGCAGAGTCGACGACAAAATCGCCAGGGCTTCGCGGGCCACTTCGCTTCGATCTCCCGACTGTTCCTCCCTTAATTCCTCAATCACCTCGCCCAGATAGCCATCGGCTTTGAGAGCCGCAATGTCTTCGTCGGTTGGAACCAGCTTCAAGGCGCTACGATCACTCTGCAGGCTCCGAAACCGGGCCTCGGCGACCGACAGGGCGTGATTCAACCGTTCCTCGCTGGCCAGAGTAATCTGCCCGTCCAGGCGAAGATCCAGCACACTTGTTTCTGGCAAAGCCTGTAAACGCGTCAACAATCCATCAAGATCCGAATCCACCGACAGGGTTTCCCGCCATTGGTGCCACTGGTAGCGGGCTGTGCTCACCACCTCGGTTTGCGGTAATCCACCTGGCTCGTTGATGGTGACGATCAATGCCTGCCCTGCGTCGTTATTGCGAAACCGCTCCGGTTCCGGCGTGCCGCTGTACCAGGTGCGATCATCAATTTTTTTGGTGCCATGCCAGTCACCCAGGGCCAGGTAATCCAGCCCGCTGGCCCGTGCCCGGTCCGGGGCAATAGGGTTGGTAGCGTCGATATCCTCTGATAAAAGCCCCAGTACACTGCCGTGTGCCAGGCCAACGCGCACGTGCTGATGTGGCGTGTCGTAGTCGCCAAAGGGCTCTGTTAGGTCTTCGTAGGTATGGCGTTGGGTAAGCGGCGCGCAAAGAACTGACAGCCGTTGTTCATCGAGGTTGATGACACCTGCTTCCAGAGCCAGGTGAACATGATCGGGCACCGCATCCAGGCGTCGGGCCCGGGCCCAGACACTCTCAACGAGGGCGGCATCGTGGTTGCCAGGCAGCATCACCCAGGGCCCGGAAAACCCTTGAGTGGCATTGAACACGCGCCGAATGGTGCGGTCGGAAACCGTTTGCGCATCGAACACATCACCGGCCACCAGTACGGCGTCACATTGCTGCTCGGTGGCGATTTGCGCCAGTGTCTCAATGGCTTCAAATCGCGCTTCCACCAGGGCCGCACCGTCTTCCGTCTCAAAGCGGCTGTAGGTTCGTCCCATTTGCCAATCGGCGGTGTGCAAAAACTTCGGCATGTCCTCTCCTGGTTACGCTTTCCGATCGTTGCATTGTGACAGGATAATCCCGGGCACGAACCTGATGACAGCAAGAAATAGTCCTTGACACAACCTGCACCCCCTCTGTAATATTCGCGCCACGTTGATCGGGACACACCGGTTAACAACCAGTTTGATGCGGGGTGGAGCAGTCCGGTAGTCGGTCGGTCTCCTAACCCGAAGGTCGTGGGTTCGAATCCAGCCC
>JABXHG010000207.1 GCA_013393545.1 Alteromonadaceae bacterium
AGAGAAGGGGAGGGGGCGGGTGGACGGCTGGTCTGAAGATTGTCCGGGGGCCGGCTGAACAAGGCGAGCTGATCCTGGGGAGGGTTTCCCCCGAAACACCGAATAGCTTCCCACCTTCTGGGGTGGGCCCCACACGGGCTACTGAGCCTGGGCCTGGGCCTGAGCCTGAGCCTGGGCCTGAGCCTGAGCCTGAGCCCGAGCCTGAAGGTAATTGGTATGTTCAGCTCGGCGCGTTCAGTGAACAGAGCAATGCGCAGCGTTATTGGCAGCAGTTGGCTGATGACCGGATACTGCCTGCTAATACTCGAGCAAGGTTTGAGCGCATCGGTAATTTGACGCGTTTGTTGGCAGGCCCTGGCCAGACAGAAGCGCAAGCTCGTGATTTATGTTCCCTGATTCAGGCCGAGGGCGCTGATTGCCTGGTGCGGGAGCTGGAAAATTAATGGTGGCAAGTTCCTGCCGCCAGAGTGGTTTTGGGTAACCAGGTTGATCGACAAAGGTTTCGGGATGACTGATTGGGCGGGCTTTTCTTTATGTTGGCATGTATGTTTCAAGAAGCCCGTCGAGAGTTTGGTTTTTGTCCGCTGGGCGAATGGTGTTTGGGAGAGGGTTTAATGGCAAGTGGCAGCGTGAACAGAAAGACTGCTCTATCACAGTGGGTGATCGGGCCAGTGGTGTGCGTTTGCCTGGTCCTGGCGGCTGGTGGCGCCAGAAGTGCCGATAACTCTGTGGTAACGGAACAAACTGAAAGCTTTTTGGGCGATAGTTCGAGCGTGGGCGCACTGGTCGGAGGCATTCTTGCTGGCGCCTCTTTCGCTAACCCGTTTGCCCCATTGGGTGGCACCATTATTGGTTTTTTCGTTGGCAAGAGTACGGATTTCTCGGAAAAGGAAGAGGCCAATAACCGCTTTGCCCAAAGAAGTTTTGCCCCGGTTAGCAATGATAGCGGTGGTGATGTAAGAGCCTTGGCATTAAGCGGTGACAACAGTAGCGATGGCGACGTACTGGTATTTGCCGATGACCCTTTGGTAGGCAATGGAGCTGAACACTCCCAGACATCCGCTGTTTCAGGTGACTCTGGTGGAGCCAATGGTGGTGGCGAGATGGCAGTAGTTGATGAAGATGGTAGCCCGAATGATGTCGAGCCGCCCGTAAACCTCATCATCACCAAACAAGTCGGACGCGAGCAGGAAAAGCTCGATGAACTGGCAGCCACCATTCGAGAAGAGCAGAATCGCCCGGAGTTTACGCCCAGCCAGCGCTGCCCGGAGCGTGATGCGCCCCGGTATCGCAAGAAACTCGCGGTAGCCGGTTTTACCATGGAACGCCCGGAGCAAGCGGTGTTGGGTGGCTTGAGTGAAGCCGGGCCTGTTGTGTCGAAAATGCTGTACCAGCGTTTTCAGCAATCCGGCAAGGTGTTGCCGTATTCGGCTCCCCGGTGGCAAATGTATGCAAGCCTGGACTCCGCGCCCACAGTGCGGGTTGATACCACCACCAACCGGTTAAGCAAGTACTCGGCAGTAAGCCGCGAGATGGGCGCTCAGTTTGTGGTTTCGGGAGTGATTCGCAGTGTTGCTGTGCGTGATCCGGGGTCGTGGGATACGTCTACCTACTCTCAAGCCAAGCGTAAACTCTTAGGGGCTGATGACCTGCGCAGCTTCGTGCTGGACGTTGTTGTACATGATGGCTATACCGGGCATGTGGTGATGGAAAAGCGCTACCAGACCCATGGTGCCTGGGATGTTGGGCGTTATGAGAATGTAGGGTTTGATTCGGCTCGTTTCTCCGAAACCGGGTATGGTCAGTCAGTGGAAGCGCTATTAACGGAGGTCAGCACGGAGGTTGCTGAGCGTGTGGCTTGTCAGCCAATGCTGGTGCCTATCCTGGAAGTAAATCAGCAGGATATGGTTCTAGATGTGGGTACGAATTCCGGCTTGTTGCCCGGGGATAAGCTGAAGGTGGTTCGGGCTCAGTCTTCCTGGGCCGACCTGAACGCGCCACCCCGGCTGATTGATACCGGGGTCGAGCTGCATATCCACAGCCTGTCTTTGGACAAAGCCCAGGCCTGGATGCCGGAGCAGGGCGAGATGATCAATATTCAGCAAGGGGACTACGCCGTCATTTATTGATGACGGCGTTATAAGCGGCTGTAGAAGGAATTACTCTGCCGCTTCGGCCGCCGCAATATCCCTGATCTTGCCCACCATAGCCCGCAGGCCATTGCCCCGGGTCGGGGAGATGTGGCGGAACAGGTCAAGTTGTTCGAACAACTCGTCAATGTCCGTGCCCAGCAGTTCGCGAGGTGTCTTGCCGTTGAGGGCCACCAGGATGATGGCCGCCAGGCCGCGCACGATCATGGCGTCTGAGTCGATCAGCAGGAACAGCCTGCCGCTGGCTTCATCGTAGTGGTGAATCAACCAGACCTGGCTCTGGCAGCCGTGGACGTAGTTTTCTTCCACACGGTCTTCGTCCGGGAAAGCTGGCAACTGCTTGCCCAGGTCGATGATGTAGGCGTAACGCTCTTCCCAGTCGTCCAGGAAGTCGAAATCCTCGAGTACGTCGTCCAGGGTGGTTTTTTGGCCCAAGGGGTTGTTTAGAAACTGTTCTTTGCTGGCGGTCATAAGTTGCACTTACCTGGTAAATGATTAAATGCTTTTTGCCACTAAATCCACGAAAGAACACTAAAATAAGAAAAAAATAGATTCTGTATTTTTATTTCGTGTCTTTTCGTGGATTTAGTGGCAAAAAATCCCTTAAAGCATTCCGAGTTCCAGTTTGGCTTCGTCTGTCAGCATGTCGTTGTTCCAGGGTGGGTCGAAGGTCAGGTCCACGGTGACCTTGTTCACATTGGGCACATGCTCCACTTTGCGTTTCACATCCTCGGTGATCACCGGGCCCATGCCGCAGCCGGCGGCGGTCAGGGTCATCAGGATGTAAACGTGGTTGCCGTCTTCAGTGCCGTTTTCGATCTTGCACTCGTAAATCAGGCCGAGATCCACCACGTTCACCGGGATTTCTGGGTCGTAGGCGCTGCGCATGGCTTCCCAGACCTGGTTTTCATTCACCGTGCCGTCTTCCGGGGTCTCGAAGCTGCTTTCCAGCGGTTTTTTGCCTAGTGCGTCGGCGTCGTGGCCTTCAATGCGGGCCAGGTTGCCGTTCACTGCTACCGTGAAGGTGCCACCAAGGGACTGGGTGATGGTCACGAAGGTGTCCGCCGGAATCATGATTTCCGTGCCGGCCGGCACCAGCCGGGCTTCTACTTCACGCTTGGTTAAAACAACTTCCCGTTCTTGCATGGGATCTTAGCCTTTTTTAAAAACTGTTTTTTTGCCACGAAATCCAAGGAAAGAAAAGACGTAATGATTTTTTGCCACTAAACCCACAAAAGAACACGAAAATTAAAATGCACAGATTTCTATTTTCAGGCAGTTAATCTTTTTGGTGTTCTTTAGTGGGTTTCGTGGCTAAGTTATCTTTTGTTCCCGGATTATTCAGTGGATTTCATGGCCAATCATGCTTTTATGCCACCGTGAAACTCTCGCCACAGCCACATTCGGCTGTTGCGTTGGGGTTGTGGAAGCGGAACAGGGAGTTCACGCCTTCGGTGACAAAGTCGATTTCGATACCGTTCACCAGGGGCAGGTGCTCTTCTTTTACAAACACATCCACGCCGTCAATGGTGAAAATACGATCGTCAGCGGCGGCTTCTTCCACCCACTCGGTTTCGTATTTGAAGCCGGAGCAGCCACTCTTTTTGATCGCCAGGCGAATGCCCTTGGCTTCCGGTTTCTTGTCCAGTTGCTTGCGCACGTGCTTGACCGCCGCAGGGCTCATGGTCACGTTCACGTCGCTGTTCGGGGTGAAGACTTCGGCTGTCATGTTTCCACCTCCTCAGGTAAACAGGCGCTGAATTTTTTGCAGGCCTGTGAATAATTTTTCCACCTCTTGCTGCGTATTATAAAACGCAAACGATGCCCTGGCTGTGCCGGGAACTCCGTAGAAGTCCATCAGGGGCATGGCGCAGTGGTGGCCGGTGCGAATGGCAATACCTTGCTGGTCCAGCAGGGTGCCGATGTCGCTGGGGTGCAGGCCATCGATCTTGAACGACATGACCGGTACTTTCTGCCGGGCGGTACCGATAATGCTCATGCCCGGTACCGTTTCCACCAGCTCGTTGGCGCGTTGGAGCAGTGCGTTTTCCGCCGCTTCCATAGCGGCACGGTCCAGTTTGTTCAGGTAATCAATCGCTGCCGCCAGGCCCACAGCCTCGGCAATGGCCGGAGTGCCGGCCTCGAATTTGTAGGGCAGTACGTTCCAGGTGGTGCGCTCAAACGAGACCCGCTCGATCATTTCACCACCGCCCTGGTACGGGGACATTTCTTCCAGCAGCTCGGCCCGGCCGTAAAGCGCGCCGATGCCGGTGGGGCCAAACAGCTTGTGGGAAGAAAACACGTAGAAATCGCAGCCCAGGGCCCGAACGTCCGGCTGGAAGTGGGGCACCGCCTGGGCGCCGTCAATCAGGGTGAGCACGCCCTGTTTCTTGGCCTGCTCAATGAGGGGCGCAATCGGGTTTACTGTGCCCAACACGTTGGAGACGTGGGTGATGGCCAGAATACGGGTGCGTTCGTTTAGCAGGCTGGTGAACGAGGCCATGTCCAGCTCGCCCTCGGGCGTTACCTGAATGGGCACGACCTTGGCACCGGTGCGCTCGGCAATCATCTGCCAAGGCACAATGTTGGCGTGGTGCTCCATGTGGCTGACCAGAATCTCGTCGCCTTCCTTCAGGCGCGGCGCCAGACCATTGGCTACCAGGTTGATGGCCTCGGTGGTGCCCCGGGTCCAGATGATTTCCCGGGTGCTGCCGGCGTTCAGGAAGTTGCGTACGGTCTCCCGGGCCCCCTCGAAGGCGGTGGTGGCTCGATCCCCGAGGGTATGAGCACCACGGTGCACGTTGGAGTGCATTTCCCGGTAGTAACGGTCCATGGCGTCCAGCACGGCCTGTGGCTTCTGTGCCGAGGCGCCGTTATCCAGATACACCAGCGGCTTGCCATTCACCTCTTGCGAGAGAATCGGGAAGTCTTTGCGGATGGCGTCGACATCAAACGCCCTGGTGTCGCTTGCCATGGACAGGTCGCTCACCTCAGGCCTCCTCGAAGGTCTTGTCGAAGAATTCGTTCAGGCGTGTCTGAGCGGTTTCACGCACGGCTTCTATCGGAATCTGCGCGACCAGCTCGTTGATGAACGCCATGGTCAACAGCACGTTGGCTTCACGCCGGCCAATGCCGCGGGACACCAGGTAGAATAGCGAGGTTTCATCAAGCTGGCCGATGGTGGCGCCGTGGGCACACTTCACATCGTCGGCATAGATTTCCAGCTCTGGCTTGGTGTCGATTTCCGCACCGCTGTTGAGCAACAGGTTCTTGTTGGTGATATGCGCGGTGGACTTCTGGGCGTCCTGGTGGATATGAATGCGCCCGTTGAACACCGCGTGGGATTTGTCCGCTGCAATGTTGCGATAGGTTTCTTCGCTATTGCAGTGGGCAGCTACGTGGTCAATGGCGGTGTGGTTGTCGTAGTGCTGCTTGCCCTGGGTGACCACCACGCCGTTAAGCTTGGTTTCCGCGCCTTCGCCTTCCAGGCGTACCTGCAGGTCGTGCCGGCGCAGCGGGCCGCCAAAGCCAACGCAGTGGCTTTCAAAGCGGGAACTGTGGGCCTGCAGCACGCCGGTGGCGCCGATATGCTGCACATTGTCGCCTTCCATGTTCAGGCGAATGCTGGTGATATTGGCGCCGTCGGCCACGTCGAATTCGGTCACAGTGTCGACCAGTACCGGCGCTTCGCCGCTGGAGATGTATTCTTCCACCAGGGTCATCTGGCTGTTCGCGCTGGCCTCTACATAAACACGGGGATAGGCCGAACCGCTGGCATCGCCGTAGGTCTCGTGGATGATGAACAAAGGCTGGTCCAGCACGGCACCGGGTTTGAGGCGAATCAGCAGGCCGTCTTCGAAGCGCGCGCCGTTCAAACGGGCGAACTGCGCCTGGTCGTGGTCCAGTGTGCTGCCCAGCTTTTTGGACAGTGCTGTGGCGTCGTCGCTGTTCAGGTCGCGAAAGCTCTCAATTCTGATGCCGTCCAGATCCGGAAACTCACTGGCTTCGGGAATCATCACGCCATTGAGGAACACCACCTTGTAGCCAGGTACCGCCAGACTGTTGCCGGTCTTGCCGTCGGCCGGCAGGGAAATGGCCATGTCGTCCGACAGCTTCAGGTACTTGGCGGAGTACTTCCAGTTTTCGGTTTTGCGGGTCGGCATTGGCATGTCGACCAATGCGCTTGCCCGTTGTTTGCGCAGCGCCAGCAAGGGCTCGGGCATGCAGTTGCACGCCGCGTGCAGGAAGGCGCTGGAAAGCGTTGGTACAGGTTTCATTCCAGGTCTCCCGATTAGTTGCTGGCGTCGTCTTCGTCGTTAATGCCCAGCCAGCCGTAACCTTTTTCTTCCAGTTCCAGAGCCAGTTCACGGCCGCCGGATTTGATGATCTTGCCGCCGGCCAGCACGTGCACGTAATCCGGCACGATGTGGTTCAGCAGGCGCTGGTAGTGGGTCACCATCAGGATGGCGCGGTCTTCGGAGCGCAGGGCGTTAACGCCGTCAGACACTACTTTCAGGGCATCGATGTCCAGGCCTGAGTCGGTCTCATCGAGGATGGCCAGCTTCGGCTGCAGCAGCAGCGCCTGAAGAATTTCGTTACGCTTTTTCTCACCGCCGGAGAAGCCTTCGTTCACGCCGCGTTTGAGGAACGCCGGGTCCAGGTCCACCTGTTTGGAGACTTCGCGGGCGAGTTTCATGAACTCGGCGGCGTTCATCTCTTCTTCACCACGGTGCTGGCGCATGGCGTTCACGGCGGTGCGCAGGAACTGCAGGTTGCTGACGCCGGGGATTTCCACCGGGTACTGGAACGCCAGGAAAATGCCTTCGCGGGCACGGTCTTCGGTTTCCAGGTCCAGCAGGTTTTCACCGTTCAGGGTGACTTCGCCGCTGGTGACTTCAAATGCTTCGTTGCCTGCCAGAACCTGTGACAGGGTACTCTTGCCGGAGCCGTTCGGGCCCATGATGGCGTGAACCTCGCCGGCCTTGATCTCCAGGTTGATGCCCTTGAGGATTTCTTTGTCCTCAACGGATGCGTGCAGGTTTTTGATGCTCAGCATTTGTGGCGTCTCTCTCGTTTTATCCGTCTGAATTCTGTTGCTCACCCCTGCTTTATAACCTTGACCTTGGGTGAGTCAGCCGTCGGGTAGGCCCTTCCGGGATACGCTGTGAATACGTCCCTGTACGCTCGACAAAATCATCCTTGATTTTGACGATCCCGGAAGGGCCTACCCGACGTCTTCCGAGATACTGTTGTACTTGCCGTCCGAAATGAAAAAGCTGATTCCGGCGGTTAAATGCTAACGGTGCCCGCTCAAAGTCAGTGTCAGTGAGCCGGGTGGCGGTTTCCGGGACCCTCAAAAACATGGATGTTTTTGCGGAGCGTACAGGGACGTATTCACAGCGTGTCCCGGAAACCGCCACCCGGATCGCTGACCACTCCAAAGCCAGCGGGGCATAGTCCAAGGGTCAGCCCACCGACCCCTCAAGGCTAACCTCAAGCAACTTGCCAGCCTCGACGGCAAATTCCATCGGCAGCTCTTTGAAGACTTCCTTACAGAAGCCGTTCACGATCATGGATACCGCCTGCTCCGGGTCGATACCGCGCTGTCGGCAAAGTAACATCTGTTCGTCGGTGACCTTCGATGTGGTGGCCTCGTGCGCCACGATGGCGGATTTGTTCTTGCTTTCGTTGTACGGGAACGTCTCTGCCCCGCTGCGGCCGCCTATCCGCGGTTAGTCACACTGGGTCAAGGTG
>JABXHG010000208.1 GCA_013393545.1 Alteromonadaceae bacterium
GTGGCAGGATTGAGGTACTGGTTGGCGGCTGGAAAGTGGACGTGCCGAGACGGGGATTTACTGGTCGTTGGCTATTCACAGCGCTCTCACACTCTCTTTTGGTTCCGCGGGGCCAAGGATGGCTGCGGATGGTTGATATGTTTGTTTCGGTGAATCGATACGTAACCGATAACCGATCGGTTCAGGAGGGCGGATGAAGGTTCATCCCCGATTCCGGGCTCAGGATTATAAGGAGTACCCCTTACGATTACAAACCGGTAAAATAGCGGCAGCGTCAGTAGTACGACCAAATGCGCCCTCTTTTCGGAGTATTGACAAACCCAAAAAAGCAGTAGAACCCCTATAATGCGGGGTATCACTGATTTACATGTCTAGTAAAATTTGCAGATTTTCTGGCGCTTCCATTGACAAAAAAAGATGAAGCCCTATATTTTGCCTCCGGAATTGTGAAAATACGCGCATTTCTGGCGCATCAACAAATGCAGAAAAGCTGCTTCAGCTAATCAACAGGAGAGCACCATGACCGACAGGAAAGCCACGCTCTCGGTGGGTGATAAGTCCATTGAGCTTCCGGTTTATTCTGGCACCATCGGCCCTGACGTTATCGACGTTCGCAGCCTGGTACAGGAAGGCGTCTTCACTTACGACCCTGGTTTTGTTTCCACAGCAGCGTGCGAGTCTGCCATTACCTACATCGATGGTAATCAGGGCGTGTTGTTGCACCGTGGTTATCCGATCAACCAGCTGGCAGAAAACTCCGACTTCCTGGAAGTCTGCTACCTGCTGCTGAACGGCGAACTGCCGACTGATGCCCAGCTCGAAGAGTATAAAGGCACCATCAAGACCCACAGCATGCTGCACGATCAGATGCGCAACTTCTTTAACGGCTTCCGCCGTGACGCGCACCCGATGGCCATCATGTGTGGTGTCGTTGGCGCTCTGTCTGCGTTCTACCACAACCAGATGGACATCAACGATCCGAAGCAGCGTGAGATCACCGGCCATCGCCTGATTGCCAAAATGCCGACCATCGCTGCCTGGTGTTACAAGTACTCTGTTGGCCAGCCGTTCATGTACCCGCGTAACGACCTGTCCTACGCCGAAAACTTCCTGTACATGATGTTCGGCACGCCGTGCGAGGAATACAAGCCGAACCCGGTACTGGCCAAGGCAATGGACAAGATCTTTATCCTGCACGCTGACCACGAGCAGAACGCGTCCACTTCCACCGTGCGTCTTGCCGGCTCTACCGGCGCCAACCCGTACGCGTGTATTGCTTCCGGTATTGCTGCACTGTGGGGCCCGGCCCACGGCGGTGCCAACGAAGCGGTTCTGGATATGCTCGCCGAGATCGGTGACGAGTCCGAAATCGAGCGCTTCATCGAGAAAGCCAAGGACAAGAACGATCCGTTCCGTCTGATGGGCTTCGGTCACCGTGTCTACAAGAACTTCGATCCGCGTGCCAAGGTAATGCGCGAGACGGCTCACGAGGTTCTGAAGGAACTGGGCATGGAAGATGATCCGCAACTGCGTATCGCCCAGCGTCTGGAGCAGATCGCTCTGGAAGACGACTACTTCGTACAGCGCAAACTGTACCCGAACGTCGACTTCTACTCAGGCATCATTCTGAAGGCGATCGGTATCCCGACCTCCATGTTCACCGTGATCTTTGCCCTGTCGCGCACCATCGGCTGGTTCTCCCACTGGAATGAAATGAATGCCGGTGCCAACCGTATCGGTCGTCCGCGTCAGCTTTACACCGGTCACACCGAGCGCGACTATCCGAAAAAGTAAACTCGCTTTTTTGATCGCGTAATAAAAAGCCGCTGGATTCCAGCGGCTTTTTTTGTATTGAGCCACGCCTTACGGCAGACCTTATACAGGAGCATTTATATGGCTAATATCACGTTTATCGGTCTGGGCGTCATGGGCTACCCCATGGCTGGCCACCTGGCGGACGCAGGCCATCAAGTAACCGTCTGGAACCGAACCCAAGGCAAGACAGAGCAATGGGCGGCCGAGCACCCCGGCAAGGCCGCCGATACGCTACACAAAGCCGTTGGCGGAGCAGACTGGGTGATCACATGCGTGGGTGCCGACAAAGACCTGCAGGCCATCTACCTGGGTGATGAAGGCATCATCGCCAACGCCCCTGCCGGCGCCATTCTGGTGGACCACACCACCGCTTCCGCCGGCGTGGCGGAGCAACTGGCGGAGGTTGCGGCTGAACAGGGGCAGGCGTTTCTGGATGCGCCAGTGTCCGGTGGCCAGCAAGGCGCCGAAAACGGCCAGCTGACCATCATGTGTGGCGGCGAGCAAAGCGTTTTTGAAAGTGCTCAGGAGATACTCGAGTGCTATGCCCGCGCCATCAACCTGATGGGGCCGGCCGGCAGTGGCCAGAAGGCAAAAATGGTCAACCAGATTGCCGTGGCCGGCCTGGTTCAAGGGCTTTCCGAGGCGCTGCACTTTGCCGAGCAGGCGAATCTGGATGTGCAGAAAGTGGTGGATGTGATTTCAAAGGGAGCGGCGCAATCCTGGCAGATGGAAAACCGCTCCGGCACCATGATCGCCGGCGAGTTTGATCACGGCTTTGCCGTCGACTGGATGCGCAAGGATCTGGGTATCTGCCTGGACGAGGCACGCCGCAACGGCGCCAAATTACCTGTCACCGCCCTGGTGGATCAATTTTATGGGGATGTGCAGGATATGGGCGGCAACCGCTGGGATACGTCCGCCCTAATTCAAAGGCTTCGCAAACACTGATCACTCGCCACGGAATCGGCAGAAAAATACGGAAAGAAAAGATTTTTTTAGCCACTAAAACCACTAAAAAACACGAACAAGGCTTAACCGCATAAAAAAAGGGTTTTCCTGTCTTTTACTTTCGTGTTCTTTCGTGGATTTAGTGGCTAATACAAGTCTTGTTACTTTTTCTTTTTGTCGTACGGCACCCAGCGGCCGCTTTCGTACCAGGCCGACCAGCCAGTGGCTTTGCCCTCTTTTTCCGACATCACATACTGCTGCTTGAACTTCCGGCTGTAGCGAATAACCGTCGGGTTACCTTCCGGGTCTTTTTCCGGGGCGTCCATCAGGTAATCGTATTTTGGATCGATTTCCTTTCGGTGTGGTTTGATTTCCATCACCAGCGGCGGACGTGTCTCCCGGTTTTTCGGAAACTTGCTGGCGGCCAGGAACAGGCCGGAGGCGCCGTCCCGCAGCACGTAGGTGTCGTCCACTTTCTGGCACTGTAGCTCTGGCATCGGCACCGGGTCCATCTTGGGTGGCGCCGGTTCACCATTCTTCAACAGCTTGCGGGTATTTTTACACTCAGTATTGGTACAACCGAAATACTTGCCGAAACGGCCGGTTTTCAGCTGCATCTCCGAGCCGCATTTGTCGCATTCCAGTGTCGGGCCATCGTAACCCTTGATGCGGAAACTGCCCTCTTCCACTTCGTAGCCCGAGCAGTCCGGATTGTTACCACATACATGCAGCTTACGCTTCTCGTCGATCAGGTAGCTGTCCATGGCAGTGCCGCATTTCGGGCACCGGCGCTTCTTGCGCAACAAGCGAGTTTCACCCTCGCCTTCCACGTCTTCATCAGCGCTAACCACCTCGTCACCCGGGATCAGGTTGATGGTAGTCTTGCAGCGCTCCTTGGGCGGCAGAGAGTAGCCTGAACAACCCAGGAACACGCCGGTACTGGCAACCCGAATCTGCATATTGCGGCCACAAGAGGGGCACGGAATATCGGTTTCCGTGGGCACATTGGCGCGCATGCCGCCATCGGACTTTTCCGCCTCTTCCAGCTGGCTGCGGAATTTGGTGTAGAAATCGTTAAGAACTTTCTTCCAGTCCACCTCGCCTTCGGCGATTTCATCCAACTCGTCTTCCAGGCGCGCGGTGAAATCGTAGTCCATCAGGTTGGAGAAGGATTCCGCCAGGCGCTCGGTGACGATTTCGCCCATTTTCTCGGCGTAGAAGCGGCGATTTTGCAGCTTCACATAGCCGCGATCCTGGATGGTGGAAATGATGGAAGCGTAGGTGGATGGCCGGCCAATTCCCTGTTTTTCCAGCTCCTTAACCAGGCTGGCTTCGGTATAACGGGGGGCTGGCTTGGTGAAGTGCTGGGTCGGGTCCAGCTTTTTCAGATCCAGCGCTTCACCCACCTGAATATCCGGCAGGGCCAAATCTTCTTCTTTTTTGGACGACTGAGGTGCAGCCTTCAAGAAGCCTTCGAACTTGATGATGCGGCCACGGGTCCGCAGCTCGTAATCACCGTTAGCCACCACAATGGAGGTGCTCAGGAATTCCGCGTCGGCCATCTGGCAGGCAATAAACTGTCGCCAGATCAGCTCGTACAGCTTCTCTGCGTCCTTCTCCAGGCCCTTGATGTCTGTCGGACGACGGTCAACATCGGTCGGACGGATGGCTTCGTGGGCTTCCTGGGCGCCTTCCCGGCTGCCATAAACCCGGGGCTTCTCCGGCAGGTAGCGCTCACCGAATTGCTTACCCACGAATTCCCGACAACTGGCAATGGCATCCTGACTCAAGTTGGTGGAGTCGGTACGCATGTAGGTGATGAAGCCCGCCTCATACCGACGCTGAGCCAGCATCATGGTTTTCTTCACGCTGAAGCCCATGCGGTTACTGGCCGCCTGCTGCAGGGTCGAGGTGATAAACGGCGCCGAAGGGCGTGACCGGGTCGGCTTGTCTTCCCGCTTGGCGACCTCGAAACTGCCGTCTTTCAGCCGGGTAACATGCTCATTACTCTGGCTTTCGTTATTGGGACGGTAGGCTTTGCCGTTGTAGCGGGTGACTTCGAAACGAACCGGGTCTTTCGCCGCCTGCGGCGCCAGATCGGCGTGAAGCTGCCAGAATTCTTCAGGCACAAAGGCGCGAATTTCACGCTCCCTTTCGACAATCAGCCGCACGGCCACCGACTGCACCCGGCCCGCCGACAAACCGCGGGCAATCTTGGCCCACAAAAGCGGCGACACCATATAGCCAACCACACGGTCAAGGAAGCGCCGCGCTTGCTGGGCATTTACACGGTTGCCGTCCAGGTTGCCGGGGTCTTCAAAGGCCTGCTGAATGGCACGTTTGGTGATCTCATTGAATACCACCCGCCGGTATTTGTCCGGCTCGCCGCCGATGGTTTCCTGCAAGTGCCAGGCGATGGCCTCACCTTCGCGGTCCAAATCCGTTGCCAGGTAGATGTGATCGGCGTTCTTCGCCAGCCGCTTGAGCTCGCTGACCACTTTTTCCTTGCCGGGCAGTATTTCGTAATGGGCGTCCCAGTCCCGGTCGGGGTCCACCCCCATCCGCGCCACCAGCTGTTCCCGGGCCTTGCGCTTTTTATGCTCGGCCTTTTCTTCCGGGTTCATTTTGCGGGTGATCGCGGCCTGCCGGGCCCGCTCTTTCGGGTCAGACTTTGAACCACTGCCACTGACCGGCAAATCACGAATGTGGCCTACGCTGGACTTTACGATGTAGTCCGAGCCCAGGTACTTGTTGATGGTCTTCGCTTTCGCTGGCGACTCGACAATAACGAGACTTTTACCCATAACGGAAATCTGTATCCTTGGCGATCAATCGGTTAACGATTGCACAAACCGTAAACTCGTATAAAAATCAGGCAAATGGAAAACGCAGTATTGCCATTGTATGTTGCTCCACTGTTTTACAGGGTCAGCATTTGCAAGACAACCCTGTAAACAAAAAAAGCCCGGCGAATCGCCGGGCTTGGTGGTTCAGCGTATCAGGCGCTGCCAGCGCTTACACGCGCTCCCAGACCGTGGCAATGCCCTGCCCCAGACCGATACACATGGTGGAAACGCCGAGCGTTCCGCCACGAGACTGCAGCACATTCAGCAGCGTGGTGGAAATGCGGGCACCGGAGCAGCCCAGCGGATGCCCAAGGGCAATCGCACCGCCATTCAGGTTCACCTTTTCATCCATCACATTCAGCAGCTTGAGGTCCTTGAGCACCGGCAGTGACTGGCCGGCAAAAGCCTCATTCAGCTCCCAGTAATCTATGTCTTCAAGCTTCAGCCCGGCGCGCTTGAGCGCTTTCCTGGTGGCCGGAACCGGGCCATAACCCATGATTGCCGGGTCACAGCCGGCTACCGCCATGCTGCGCACTTTGGCAATTGGCGTCAGGCCCAGGGCCTGGGCGGGCTCGGCCGACATCACCACCATTGCCGAGGCGCCGGCGGTCAGCTGTGAAGACGTACCGGCGGTTACGGTGCCGTTTTTCGGATCAAAGGCCGGCTTAAGCTGGGAAAGCGAGTCGACCGTGGTTTCCGGGCGAATGGTTTCGTCTTCCTCGATCAACTTCACGTAGCCGTTCTCATCATGCCCCTGAATGGGCACGATTTCATCCTTGAAGCGCCCTTCCACGGTCGCCTCGTGAGCCAGGCGATGGGAACGGGCACCAAACTCATCCTGCTGCTCGCGAGTAATACCGTGCATTTTGGCCAGCATCTCAGCGGTCAGGCCCATCATGTTGGAGGCCTTGGCCGAGTACTTGGAGGCTGCCGGGTTGTGGTCGAAGCCTTCGGTCATGGGGATGTGCCCCATATGCTCGACACCGCCGACAACAAACACATCGCCATTGCCGGTCATGATGGACTGGGCAGCACTGTGAATGGCAGTCATGGACGAGCCACACAAACGGTTGATGGTCTGGGCCGCCGATTCGTGGGGAACACGGGTCAGCAACGACATCTGGCGGGCTATGTTGAAGCCCTGCTCCTTGACCTGGTTAACACAGCCCCAGATCACATCTTCCACTTCTTTCGGGTCAAGCTGGGGGTTGCGGTCAAACAACGCCTCCACCAGGTTGGCCGACAGGGTTTCCGCGCGCACATTGCGGAAACAGCCATTCTTGGCTCGCCCCATCGGAGTCCGTACGCAATCGACAACGACAACGTCTCTTGGATTAAGGCTCATAGATCGTTCTCCGTTCGGAAATCCCGTTCAGGGTTAAGCAAAGAATGTTTCGCCATTCTTGGCCATTTCACGCAGTTTGTCGGTCGGTTGATAAATCGCACCGAGGTCTGCCTACTGGTCTGCCCG
>JABXHG010000209.1 GCA_013393545.1 Alteromonadaceae bacterium
ACCAGGCGCGGGCTTTTGCGGTCGGTAAACATCACGATATCCGCAAGTTTAGTGTAAATGGGATCACGCAAGGCAAACAGGTCGCGCAATACCGCTTCCGGGTTGTCGTTCTGCAACAACGGACGGTTGCGGTCTTTGCGAGTGCGTTCAACCTGTTGCTCCAATGATGTCCGCAGGTAAATCACCACTGCATCTTTTTTCAGCAGCTCGTGGTTTTCCGGCCGCATCACCGCACCACCTCCGGTAGCCAGTACGGTGCCCTGCTCGCCTGACAACTCACGCAACATGGCGGTTTCACGCTGGCGAAAGCCATCCTCGCCTTCCACATCGAAAATCCAGGGGATGTTGGCCCCGCAACGCTCTTCGATGATGCGATCGGAATCCAGAAACCGGTAACCCAGCTCCTTGGCAAGCATTCGGCCGATAGTGCTTTTTCCGGCCCCCATGGGCCCAACCAGAACAACACGTTTGGGCAAAGTCATAATTTCCGCTCAACAGGTTTCAAGCGGGTGAGAATAGCACAGGGCGCCGCTTTCCATAAGTCAGAGCACAACCTGGCAAACATCCGCACACAAAAAAACCGCCGGATTAACGGCGGTTTTTTTGTGTGCAAGCCCCGATTAACGAAGCAGGTCGGTTTTGACGATTTTCGGGGTAATGAAAATCAGCAGCTCGGCCCGCTCATCAACCTTTTCGGTACGCTTAAACAGGCGTCCAACATAGGGAATGTCTCCCAGGAATGGCGTTTTGGTTACCTGAGTGGCTTTCTCAGACTGGAAGATACCACCGAGAACCACTGTCTCGCCGTTAGCGATCAACACCTGAGTTGCCACTTCGTTGGTGTTGATGGACGGAATACCCGCAGTGACTTCGCCTCGGGAATCCTGACTCACCACCAGATCCATGATGATCTTGTCATCCGGGGTAATTTGCGGTGTGACTTCCAGAGACAGCAGCGCTTCCTTGAACGACACAGAGGTTGCGCCGCTGGAGGAAGCTTCCTGGTATGGAATCTCTTCACCGGACTTGATAGTTGCTGTCTGGCGATCAGCAGTCAGAACGCGAGGCTGGGAAACAACTTCCGCACGGCCGTCGGTTTCCAGAGCAGACAATTCAAGATCCACAAGAAAATCTTCATTGCCAAAGCCAATCGCGAACGACGAAGCCCCTTCACCGGTTACCCCAAGGTTCACACCAAGCGCACCCGGTACGTCGATTCCTTCAGCACCCCCGGAAACCTGCCGAAGCTCGTCAAGCGTGCCCAGGGATCCACCAACGGTAAACGTATTGCCGTCAGACGTATCGTAAGCTCCGCCACCCCAACGCACACCAAGGTCTTCCGACACGTTGGTCTGTGCCCGGACAATCCTCGCCTCAATGGATACCTGGCGTACCGGAACATCCCAGGTGTCCACCAAGCGGCGAATCTCTTCCAGTTTTTCAGCAGTTTCGCGAACACTGATGGTGTTGGTTCTTGAATCCGAAGAGACAAAGCCACGGGAAGACACCAGATCCTTATCCGCCTGGATCAGCTCCACAATATCAGCCGCTTTGGCGTAATTCACCTGAATAATGTCCAGACGGATCGGAGCCAGCTCGGCGATCTGCTTGTCAGTTTCCAGCTCGAGCTTTTCCCTTGCCGCAATCTCGTCAGCCGGTGCCACCAGCAAAACATTACCAATCTGGCGCTTGTCCAGACCCTTGGTTTTCAGAATCAGGTCCAACGCCTGATCCCAGGGAACATTTTGCAACCGCAAGGTAATACTGCCACCAACCGTGTCGCTGGCCACCAGGTTCAAACCGGTGAAATCGGCGATTAGCTGGAGCACCGAGCGCACCTCAATGTCCTGGAAGTTGAGGGAAAGCTTATCGCCGGTATACGGGAATTTCTCCTCGCGACGCGCTTCCGCCTCTTCCTCGCTCAGCTGCTCGACACTGACCGTAAATTCAGAGCCTGACTGGTAAGCGATGTAATCGTAGGCACCCTCGGGACGGATTTCGATGGTTGCACCGCCATCCTCGATAAAGGTATCAATACGCGTTACCGGCGTTGCGAAATCGGTCACATCCAATCTGCGACGCAAGTTTTCCGGGACGGTCAGATCCGGCATGGTCAGGCGAATGCGACCGCCCTGCTCGACCAGATTCACATCGGCCGTCGTGCTACCAAGATCCACAATCACACGACCCTCACCATCTTTACCACGGCGGAAGTCCACCCCCGCCAGTGCCTTAGCGGCACTCGAACCTTGTGCATCGTGCCCGCGAATCGTGACTTCCGCGCGCTCAATGCCGGAGCTTGCCACTGCGGCTGCCGCCGGTCCTGGTTCTGAATCCGCCAACGGCGCAGCCTCAGCCTCCCCGCCAATAGTCATAACAAGTGCGTTGTCTTCCGCCCGAGTCTGATACGGCACCAGATCAATAAGATTGAAAATCAGGCGCGTACGCTCACCGGCCTCAACAACCGTTACACTTTGTGCATTGCCGTTACCCAGGGCAATACTGCGCTGGTCAAGACCACTGTTCGTCCCTTTCAAGTCAAGTGCAATACGAGCGGGCCGCTCAATGGTGTAACCAGATGTTTCTGGAGGCGCGCCATCAAACTCGAGTGTAACTTCCAGCGCCTCCCCCGGCAGCGATGCAAATGAGACATCCTGCAACGTGACCGCGCCGGCCAGGCTGCTCCATAACGTTACGGCAATCACGCCCGCACAATTCCTGAGTGTTTTGAACATCGCTAGCCTCGACCCCAGTACTTTTTCTTCAAACATGGTTCTTGTGTTCATCCTTTTACCGCCCCTCAGCCTTCATCCAAAGACAGGGAGCGCGGGCGTTCCACCCATCCGCCCTGACCATTGGGAACGATTTCTATCAATTCGATATAAGTTTCGTTCACACCGGCAATGCGCCCATAGTTTTTACCCATGTAGTTGCCGGTTTTGACCCTGTGCACAACGCCACCGGAGTCTTCCACCAGGCCGTACAAAATGCCGTCGGAGCCCTCAAGGGTGCCGACCATATCCAGGTTCTTAAGATCAAAATTTTCCAATACTTCTTTCGGCCTATCCAGGTCCGGCTCAACTTCGCTGACCGGCTGCTCATCCACCATGGTCAACTGAACTTCAATAGGCGGCTCAAAAGGCGCACGCCGATCTGACGCGGAATAACTGAATGCTTCGTACGCCTGGAATTCCGGCAAGGGCTCCACATGCCCACGAGGTTTGGCTCGTGTGTCTGCCATGAACTTGTCCAGATCCGAAAAACCGTCACCTGAAGAGCAAGCTGCCAACAATGACACCAGACACACGCTCAGCCAGGCTTTTCCTGCATGCTTTCCTGTCATGCTTACTCTCCAGCCCGGTAGCGGTAGGTTCGGGCGACAACCTGCATGTCAAGTTGATCGCCATCTCCGCCTGTTGGTTTTATGGTTAAATCATGCAGTGTCACAATCCGGGGAAGCCCGGCAACACTGCTTACGAAGGATGCCAACTCGTGATAAGAGCCTGACACGCGAATATTGATTGGCAGCTCCGAATAAAAGTCTTGTTGCTGTTCAGGCTGCAACGCCACCTCCTGGAGCGACAAGCCACTACCCAGAGCGGTGTTGGTAATATCTTCCAACAGCCCCGGCACCTCGGTTTCACTTGGCAACTGCCTTACCAGAGCACCAAACGTCTCTTCCATCTCTTCCATCTGGCGCTTGAACGTATCGAGGTTCGCAACCTGATAGGCCTTACTTTCATAAGCCTGCTTGAGCTCCTGTTCCTGCCGCTCCACTCTGTCAAGCTGAGCATACTGATCCTTGATGAAGAACCAGTATCCACCTCCCAGAATCAGGCCGAATACAATCAGCGCCACGACTGCCTTGACCGGAGCCGGCCAGATGCCCGCATTATTGAGATCCAGATCATTGACATCAAAATCGTTCAGTTTTTTAAGTGAGTCCGCGAGGCTCATTTTTCACCCTCCTCTTCGGGCTCTGGTGTTTTCTGCTGCACAGAAAGACTGAACTGGCTGTAACCCGCTCTTCGGCTGTCGGCTGAGGCAACATTGGACAAATTCGGATCAGCAAACCATTCCGACTCATCAAACCGACGCATCAGGTTGGAAATCCGGCTGTTGGACTCAGCCATACCGACAATATCGATTTGGTCACCAGCTTTTTTGAGATCCGTGTAAAACAGGCCGTCCGGGAGAGTGCGGACCAGCTCGTCAAACACCCGGACAATAACCGGGCGTTTGCCTTGCAAATCCTGAATAACCTGCATGCGAGCCAGCAACTCATCACGCTGTCGCTTGAGGTTTTCAATTTCCTTTATTTGCTTGTTTAACTCCTGAGTGGCTCGCTCGATATAGGCATTCCGGGATTCCTGATAGGCAATCCGGCTATCCATGTCGGCTTTCCACAAATAGCCAAGGCCAACAGCGATAATGACCGCACCGGCGACCATCACAATAAACTGTTTCTGCTTCTCTGCCCGGAGTTCTTCGCGCCACGGTCTGAGGTTGATTTTCGCCATCAGTCGAAACTCCTCATCGCCAGACCGCAGGCAATCATCAGCGAGGGCGCGTCGTTGCCAAGTGCCGAAGCGTTAACGCGCGAGGCCACCGCCATGTTGGCAAAAGGATTTGCCACAAGCGTCTGAGTACCTGTTTTCTCTTCCACCATTTCAGTCAATCCCTGAATCGATGATGTACCACCAGCCAGAACCACATAATCCACCACGTTATACTGACTGGCGCCAAAGAAGAACTGCAATGCACGAGCCACCTGCTGAACAACCGCTTCCCGGAAGGGCATCAACACCTCTTCCTCATAATCATCCGGCAGGCCGCCCTGTTTTTTCGCCAGACCAGCCTCCTCCATGGATAGCCCATAACGACGCTGGACTTCTTCCGTCAGCTGCTTACCACCAAAAATCTGCTCGCGGGTATATACCGTTTCGCCTTCGGCCAGCACGCTCAATGTCGTCATTGTCGCGCCAATATCGACGACCGCGACCACCAGCTCTTCACCTTGTGAATCCAACTGCGGCTCGATCAACTCATAGGCACGCTCAAGTGCATAAGCCTCCACATCGACCACTTTCGTATTGAGGCCAGCGATTTCCATCACTTCTTCTCGCACATCCACGTTTTCTTTACGACAAGCAGCAAGAAGCACATCGACCTGCTCGGGATTGCTTTCCGAGGGGCCCTGAATCTCAAAATCAATGGCAACTTCGTCAAGGGGATAGGGAATATACTGATCGGCTTCGAGGGCTATCTGGTCTTCCATTTCGAACTCGTTCATGCCCGAGTCCATCTGGATGACCTTGGTGATGACAGCAGAGCCCGAGACAGCAACGGCCACACTCTTCACGCTGGTGCGGGATTTCGAGACCACTCGCTTGAGAACATCACCCACCGCTTCAACGTTGGTAATGTTTTTTTCGACCACCGCATCGGCCGGCAACGGCTCCACGGCATAACTTTCCACTTTGTAACGCTCCCCATGCCTGGAGAGCTCCAGAAGCTTGACAGAACTGGAGCTGATATCCACTCCCAGCACCGCACTGGATTTTTTTCCTGGTAATCCGAACACGCGCTCACCTGTACCTGGTTGACGACAACCTGCCCTGGAACCCCGAACCACTCCCTGTTACGGCGATTTTTACAGCGGAGCTCCATCTGTTTTTTGTGTAAGAGAATTTTCTGGTCAATCAGTCTACAATGCTCTTTCTCGAAAGCAGAGAGACTTTGGTTGAATACGGGAACCTTTTTTGCAAAAAAGCGAACCGGTTCCCGTCTAAAGTAATTTCTCAGATAATAGACCTATATCCAACATTTGTCAGGAAAAAATGTCTTATTTGCTGCGCACGTCTCGCATTTTTCTATGGTTTGCCCTGACCGGCCTCAGCGCCGGAATCATTGTCGCCTCAAGCCTCTATCTGTATCTGCGCCCCAACCTTCCCGAGGTTGAACAACTGCTGGATGTGAAGCTGCAAACGCCACTCCGGATTTACAGTGATGACAATAAATTAATAGCAGAATTCAGCGAAAAAAGAAGGGAACCTGTCACAATCAACCAGATCCCCAAGCTGCAACTTCAAGCCTTCATGGCCGCCGAAGACTCCCGCTTTTTCGACCACTTCGGCGTCGACATTAAAGGCCTGATCCGTGCCGCTTTTGAGCTGGTATCGACTGGTTCGATTCAGTCCGGTGGCAGCACCATCACCATGCAAGTGGCGAAAAATTATTTCCTTTCCCGCGATCGCACGTTTATCCGCAAATTCAACGAGATACTGCTGGCCTTGCAGATTGAGCGCGAGCTACCCAAAGACACCATCTTCGAGCTCTACCTCAACAAAATTTACCTGGGCAACCGGGCCTATGGCCTGGCGGCTGCCTCACAGGTTTATTACGACAAGCCGATCAACGAACTATCACTGGCCCAGATGGCGATGATCGCCGGCCTGCCCAAGGCGCCCTCGGCCTACAACCCGCTGGCCAATCCCGAGCGGGCCCTGGAGCGGCGCGACTGGATTCTCGGGCGCATGCAGCAGCTGGGCTACATTTCCGAAGACGCGCGCGCACTGGCCACCAGCGCGCCGGTAACGGCCGGCTACCACACCCGCGCGGCAGAAGTAGACGCCGACTATGTCGCCGAAATGGCCCGCGCTGAAATGGTACGCCGATTCGGTGACCAAGCTTACACAGACGGCTACACCGTGGAATTGACCGTCGACAGTAAAAAGCAACAAAGCGCAACGGATGCCCTGCGTGCCGGCCTGGAAGCTTACGACCGCCGGCACGGTTTCCGCGGAGAAATCGGGCGCTTTGAAGCCAGTGACCTGTCTGCCGCAGAGCT
>JABXHG010000021.1 GCA_013393545.1 Alteromonadaceae bacterium
TTAAATGCCGCGCGTTTAATCCTTTCTTGCAGGTCCGGTGGTGGGATTAGTTGGCACTTGGGGTTTAAAAGCCCCCTGCCTATTGGCTGTCCGTTCAATTCCGGCCCGGAGCACCACTTTAAAATCAATGAGTTAGCAGGTTTTCGAGGATTTATAAAGTTGATCAAAAAAACTGGTGCATCACTGGTGCAGCAGTCTGAAAAAATTAACCGCTCGCATGGACTTGCCTAGCGGTCGCGCCACCTGCCTTGTGGTGGTACAGCCAGGAGGGTCTGGCACCTCATCAGATACCCTCATAGAATTATCCCGTCATAGAATGATCCAATCATCGGATGTTTTGGCTTTCGCGGTCGGCTCCCGATTATTTGGGGCGGGTGTGACGTCACCAGTGGTGAGGTTAATATTTGATCAGCGATGCCATCCACGAGCAAGCGGGTGTGTCGCTTTGTGCGTTCCCGAAAATTCGGGAGCGCTCCCGCCATTCACGCACACCGCACGGCTAGACAGTAAAAAGCCCCGCGAATGCAGGGCTGGCATGTTAGCGAATCCTCAAAAGGCAGCGCCCTCACCCAAGGGGAAGCGGGGAGGAGAACCCGCCGGCAAGGACGCTGCCGTTTGAAGACAGCCGGCGGTTGCTGCCGGCTCTGTCTCGTTTATCCTCTGATTTTCTTCGCTTCTTCTTCTACCTTGTTCAACTGGCGCGGCGGGGTCGGAAATGACCTGCTGGCACCATCGCTCAAGCCCCGGATAACACCCAAAACGTCTTCAATATCGCCCTGGGTGGGCGCTCCTTTAGGGGCTTTGGCCATTTTTGGGGCTGGCTTCTCCAGCGCCTGGGCTGCCGTTTCTATTGCCCGTTGCGTCCGGTCGAAGTGTTGCAGAAGCGCACCAGCTCCAACGACGGTGTGAACGTCGCTCACAAACTGCCTTAGCCGGTCTTGTGCTGGCTTCATTTCATCCGCAAACTTTCGCAGCTCATCCAGGTACGCCACTCCGTCCACCAGAAGGGACTCAAGCGCGGATCGTGCCTCGGCAGCCTCTGCCGCTTTTCTTTCCTTTTCCTGCGTAGCACGGTCTGACAGCTCCTGATTTGCCGCTGCAACACGAAGGCTTGCACGTTCCACTGATCGGATGTTGTTGTACTCGCTCCGTGCCAGGCGGTCATGTAGATCATCAGGTAGGGAGCCATCATCAGGGATATCTATCCCCCAGCTTTCAGCGTAGTACCTGATATGCTCCATATCATCCTGCCGGCAGGTTTCTAGTTCCTCGTTGGAGGCGTCAGAAACTACCGGCGAAAACGTATGGCCCGGTAGCTTTACCCGTCCGGTATCAATGCGCTCTGTACTCATTATTGAATCCCCCTCGGTACCAGCGGTGCGTCGTCGCTGCGGTTGGTTGATACTTTGCTGCCGTGCGTCTCAGGCTGTGACTGATCGGCACTCTTGCGCTTGTTTTCAGCATTGCTGATCAGCCCCTCCGGGAGTCCTAGCGGCTGCTCTACACTGCCGCTGCCGCTGCCGTTGCCGGTGTATCCGGTAGGGGTGCTGTGAACTCTGAACACGCTTTTATTCATGTTACTGCCTCGCTTGTTTACCATACTCCCGCTGTTTTTCGCGGGGCTGATTTGTTTGCAATAATTCCTAAAACGACGTTGGCTCTATCGTCATGACCTCCCGGCGGGTGGTCGATCGAATCCCGGCCACCGCGACTTGTGCGGCGCTCCAGGCTGGTGAGTTGATTTATTAGCTTTTCATCGGGGGGCAGCTCACAGCGACCGCTATTAAGTGTTGCCAGTGCATCCCGATACAGATCACTTTTAGCCTTGCTGGCTGTCTCAACGCGGATGTGGTGGCGGGCGAACTCGTCGGAAGGCCAAGATCCGGCGTAGCGGTCTGCTGAAATATCCGAAATACAGTATTGCCTCAGCACTCCCGCATATTCCGCGACAATATCGGCAGGGACACCACGGCGGCCCAGAAGGCAATCAACAATGATCCTTTCATCTTCAAGGTGCCCGATAGCTAGACAGAACTCGTCTGCGCCACCGCCTGCCGGGTCAGCAAAGGCAAAGTACTTATGCTTTCGGTCAAAGGGCATCACTAGCGGATTGGGGCGCGTGACAGCCTCCACAGTGTCCCGTGCGATGAAGTCGCTGATATCATCCCGGAACTGGGCCAGATACTCGCTGGCAGCGGCGGCGGGGTCGCGCTCTAACGCTTGATCCACGATGCGGCGGGGCAATGTGGGGTTCATGGTCAGGGTTGGAGCCTGGGCCACCAGTATGGGGCCATCCTTGCCAAAGTACCGGCGGTGAGCATCCCACAGCGCCCCACGGCGGGCGTATGGGCTACTGAGGGTTATCAGTGGCCCGTCCAGTGTGGCTAGGCCAGGGCGGACTGCGTTCAATATCTCATGGTCAGGGTTGGCTGACTCAGAGTCTCTAAAAAAAGCGATCTCGTCTGCGATCACGGCAGCGAATGTATAGCCACGGGTTGACCTGAACGACGCTGTACCGACTTCAATCACGGTGCGGTTGGTAAGCTCCAGGGTTTCGTTAGTCTCTTTCATGATCAGCCGTTGCAGCATGGGATTGCCATTCATCAGGCCGGTCACGTAACGGAAGACAGCGCGGGCCTGCTTTCGATCAGCCGCAAGGCATAGGACGGTTGCCACCTCGCCAGGGCTTAGCTGGTCTGTGTAGTCGATGAAACAGGCATGGAACACCGCCAGCAGTGCAGCCGCTTGGCTCTTTCCGCCCCTGCGTCCTATAGCCATCCACAGCTCGTCATGTGCGGCCTCTGGGGCGCTTTCCCGGCCCGTTAACTCCCGCCAGTAGTGCAGCTCATCCTTTGATAGCTTTAGCCCGTAAAAGCCTGCCAGAAGCGCCCGCCATGCAGCGAAAGACTCGCCGGCGAACTGATCACCGAATAGGGCAGGATCTGTCATCAGGTCGCGAATGGTAATCACTGTGCAGCCTTCTCTTTCATGAATGTGGCAAGGTCTGGAACGTCATGCGCTACACGGTTTAGCCCCAGCTTGGTGAGAATCCCCTGTAGGCTGTTTGCTGCCTGAGTCCACTTGCCAACGTCGAACTCCTGGCCTTTAGCAAGGCTCTGTTCCTGCTCTGCAAGCCAGTATTCAAGCCACAAAGCCCGCTCCACCAGGGAACGCTGGGCATAGCTCAAACGATCAGCGCCCCCCAGATCATCCGTAAAGGCGCGGTAACGCTCCCGCATAACCTGAGCAACGGCCAACCGTCCATCCAGTTCATCTAGATAGCCGGGGGCGTAGGTTTTTGGGATCTGCTTTGCGGCCATAATTAGGGGGTAATCCTTCGGTAATCGGCTTGTATGATGCACCTTATGATGCACAGTATATCAATGAGCACTATAAACCGTTAGATAACAGTGCTTTGAATAAGGCACACAGAGGATATAATATCCCCCGTCCGGCAGGGCAAGTGCCGAAACATCAGGGTAGGCACCCTTTTTTTAGCAGTGTCTGGCGCTGCTTATCTCGGCATATAACGGGGTATCGGGGTCAGCAGTGCAGGGAACTCGCGCTATTGAATGGCGCTTTATTATAGCTTTAATCTATGCCTTCCTTGGCATTCCGCATCATTTAAACAAGCGGTTCATAACGTCCTGAGTGATTGCCTTGCTCTGCATCGTATCGCTAAAACTCTTTAGCCACGTCTGCGCGTATTCTTCGCCGTGCGCTTCGGTAATGATCTGCAATGCGTTAGCAACTAACAGGTTGCCGATTTCCTCTGCGTCTTTATCCATCCACCAGGACGGAAGGGGAAGCACTGAGCCTGAAAAGTTGTTCATGGTGTTGCCTCGTCTTGGTACAGGGTCATCAGGGACGGAAGGGACACGTATTCCCACATTCCCCAATATCCAGAAAAACAATTTTTAAAGGGACATACTGAAAAACAATAAATCTCTTTCTCTCACATTATGGAATGTCGAAACTGGCGTCCCTGCCGTCCCTTTTTTCAGTTATTGAGGGTCACCAGGGACGGAAGGGTCAGGTATTCCGACATTCATCAGTATTCAGAAAAGTATTTTTAAGGGTCGCACTGAAATACAAATAATCTCTTTTTTCTCCATCACGGAATGTCGGGAGAGGCGTCCCTGCCGTCCCTCTTAACTCTATTTCGCTGGATATTTCCGAAAGCTAATGGCTCTCCGGCACTTAATCCCATTTATATACCGGACACCGCTCGACTTTTTGCGCTCAAATCCGAGCAGCACCAGGCGATCACCAAACGACTTTTGCGCCAGACGTTTGTGAATGCCGTTCTCGTCTGCCCATTCCTTGTAAGCATTGAACAGGGCCAACGGTTCAACCTTCCCATCAGGGACGCGCTCGCACTCGTCCTCCACGAATTGCGCTACCTGATCGGCTTCCAGCCTCCACCGCTCGCGGGCCTGTTGGCAGCTATCCGGCATCGTAAAGCCAAACGACAACGCATCAGAGTAGGCATCAAGGGCAAGGCTCAAGATCCCCGGCAATTCCTCCATCAACTTGTCTTTCAGTTGCGGGTCACAGTTGCCCATCTCCGGCTTGAACTTGTTGTTGAACTCCACCACCAGGGCGCGCCTGAACAGGGCGTCTGAAAAGTCCCGTGTGTGCGGCATGTGGTTAGTACCAAACCAGCAGGTAGCAAACGGGCGCATCACAAACGGGTCTTTGAACTTGTGCTCAACTGTTGTGGGTTCGCCTGACACAATGCCCTTTAGACTCGCGTCGTCGATCATCTCGCCCTGTTTGATCTCGGTCACGATGTTGGCCAGCTTGCCGTGTAGGTGCGCGCGCTGGAATGAGCGATCAAACTGTGAAGGTTGGACGCCTGCCACGTTGCCAACGCCTGCCAGGGCTTCCAGAACAGACAAAAGAACGGATTTACCGTTAGCGCCTGTACCCACCATGATAATGAACCGCTCATGCCTGCAATGCGCCATCAGCGTATAGCCGATCATCTCAAGCAATGCCTGGGCCTTGTCTGCGGCGTCGGGATCGCCTTTGAACACTTCACTCATAAACTGGATGAATCGCGGCGCTTGTGCTTTCGGGTCATACTCCACCGGGATCTGGGTTGTTCGGTAATGCTCCCGGTCATGGGGCATCAGTTGCCACTGGCCATTAACCAGAACCAGCTCACCGTTTAACGTGTTGACGCACTCCACTGGCCCCACATCAAATTCATGGTGCGGTCGGAATATCTCGGTTCTAAACAAGTCGGCCACGCTGTCCACCAGACTCTTTTTGACGCCATCGGCATTTTCAGCCAGGTGATGCTGTACCCACTGTTTTACTGTCCGATCTTCCTGTTTCTGCCAGACTCCGGTGTCCCGCCACTGCCAGACAAACGTGTCAGCGGCTATGACATTATCATTGCCTATGTCGCTAACCAGTGAGCGGGCAAGCTGCAAATCATCGGTGCCCTCGTCGTCAAAGTTGGCGCGCTCGGCTTCCTCCATCACGCTGAAGGGTAGGCCAGTTGCCTTTTTGATTACTTGCCGCACCTGCCGTTTCTGAACCGCTTTGAGCGGGATGGTTTCAGCTATCAGGCCATCAATGGCATCGGGGTCAGACTCTTTTGTCAGGGCTTTAGCATCAGCCAGGATCTCCGCATACTCACGCGGTGCCCATCCTTTGGCCCTTGCGCTTGCAATGGCTTCCTCTAGCTCGGTGCCCCTGAGCAGGTCGGCGCGCTCCTTGCCACGCTCGCTTTCTACTCGGTCGGCGTAAGGCATCAGGAAAAGGCTTATATGTTCATCCTTGCAGCCCTGAGAGACGAGACGGCCCACCACTCTAATCAGGTTGGGGTGAATCTCATCACCGGAAAGAATAGCGGCCATCCAGTCGTTTATGTCGCTGTCGTCAAACGCATCAGAGAATGATCCGGCCCCGCCGTCCTCTCTCTGTTTTTTGGTCTTGAACGGTTGGCGGTATTGGTCGATACCTCCCTGTTCGTCCAATTCGTCCAGGGTCAAACCTTCATCTGGGTCATCAAACGTATGCAGGACGTTATAAGGCGCGCCTTCCGGCACTCCAATATAAAACGACTGGGAAAGGGTTTTGCTCTCGTTCGCCAGCACACCGCCTAACATGCCGTTCAATGCTTCGACATAGCGCAGACGGTCAGCAGGGTCGATTGCCTTGTTTAGCGGCGTCAGAACACGCCAGCGAGGGGTATCAGGCCCGTTGTTGAATGTTGGGGCAATCCCAGCTTTCAGGTTGTGGCCTTCCAGAAGATCAACGGCCTGTTCGGGCGTCATTACCTCGCTGTCGTAATCGCCCTCAATGCCCGTAACCTCTAGCACGTTGGCGTTGTGGCGTAGGCTATTGCCGGTCTTTTTGCCGTCTGACAGCGTTCTGAGCGGGGTTCGGTTTTCTCCAAACCGTGCCAGCTTAATCAACTGACAGTCATCTTTAACGACTGCGGGCGGCAAATTTTCCAGCCACTCACAAAACTCTAACCACGTCTGGCACTTGTCGGCTTTTTGGGTGCCGGAATTGTTGAGCCAAACGGTATAGGGCATTTTCTGACCAGCGGTGTTATACTGAGCCTGCCCGCTCTGATATGCGCCCTCGTTAGTCTGCCCGACTGCGGGGGCGTTGTTTTGAATCTCCATTATTTCGCCCTCCGCTTCGCTGCTTTCCGTTCTTGCTTCCGCTTTCTGCGTTCAACGCTGGCCTGAATCCGTCGCCACTTGCGGGCGCTCGGCAGTGAACCATGACCACCATCAACTCGGATGGATCGGACGTTAAAGGCCAGGTTTTGCTGTCTCAGATAGGGGTCGATCATTTCGCACCCCCTTTAAACTCGAACAGATCCGTAACCGCCACGCACTTACAGCCGCTTATCTCGCGGACTGGCAACGTGCCGTTGCTGATTGCGTCTGTAATGACGTGAGCCGATACGCCAGCCACCTCAGCCACGCGACTGAGGGCTATGTACTCGGTTTTTGTGCCGTGGTCGTAGAAGGTGCCGGGGGTTCTCATTTCTGCACCTCGCCTGAGCAGTTGCGGGCGTTTTCTTCGATCCATGCCATAACATCATCGGCGCGGTATCGAACGTGACGGCCTAGCTTAATAAAGCGCGGGCCTTCGCCAGCCCAGCGGGCGCGTTCACACCAGGCAGTAGATTTGCCAAGGTACTTGGCTAGTACTTTCTGATCCCATAGCTGGGGCAAGTTTACGGTATGCGCCTGGGGCAGGGTGGTGGTTTGCTCTGGTTCTAAATGGGTAGCGTTCTGCATGAATAGCTCTCATCAGTCTTTGAATGTGTGAGCTAGAATGCGTTTTAAATCAGATGCCTACATGGGACAGAAGTTGTCCCAGTACTAGGCAAGGCAGGGAATTATAAAGCGAGTGTTTGGCTGAATGTCCGCTAGTGTGTCGGCTATTTCTCCGGCCATCGTGACGGCAATCGGTAGCCAGTCGGGATTGTTCAGGATCTCCGTCTTTTTGGGTATTGTTCCATGCAGGGAGAGAAGGGCATGAAAAAACCCGTAAGTCATGGGCAGGGTGGTTGCAGAGTCACGCCATACGCGGGCGCGAATGCTGCTCAAGTTTTCATCAGCATCACGGGCAACGAAAATCCCTCGCGTGGCATCGTCACCCTGCCGGGATGTGTTTTCTACGCTCCAATTTAGCAGGCGCTCGGCGGCTTGCTCTTGGGTTAGCCCTTCATTCAATCGCCAGGTGAGCATTGAGAATGCCCGCCAGCGTCGTCTTAATATAATATCAAAGGCGTGATTCAGCTTGTTATCTACACGCTGGGGCTTGCGGCCTTTGGCAGAGTCCGGGAACTCAGGGCGGGGTACTTTGGCGGCTTTTGCAGCGGAAGCCATGCCACCCAAAAAGCATGAATCTCTATCAGCTTTCTGTTCGTCTCCTGGCCAGGCAAGCCACGCCAGATAGGCTAAAGGTGCCCCATAGGCTTCAACACACCCAGCCGGCCTTATAGCGGGCAGTGTGATTTGCTGTGCCTTCACGCGCTCACCTCCTGATTGAACGGGATAACCTGGGCTACTGGCTCCGGTTTGCCTTCTACCATGCGGTAGAGCATTTGCAGCGCCTCTAGCTTTTCTTCATGAAACGTGTGGTGCTGATAGTGCCTAGACTGAACGCCACCTAAGCCGTGGCTAAGTAATTGGCCTAGAACGTCCGAACTCACGCGGTAGGGCTTTGCAGCTAGCCGGGTTTCAATGGTTGCCCGTATGGTGCCGGGGGTGAAGTGTCCGCCCTCCAGCTCTCCGGCCTTATCCATGTCGCCCCGGATCTTGCTTACATGCTCAAGAATGAATTTGTCGTGAATCGGGTTTATTCCACCGTCACAACTGAATACAAATTCACCAGCCCCGGTAATGCGCTCGATGCAGGCTCTTGCCTCTGGCAGTAGTGGTATAGCATGGCGGCGGGCTTCGGCTCTGCGCCCCTTGTAGTCCAGTAGGGTGAGGGCTTCCGTGTCGTGGTCTATGTCATGCAGGGTGGCGCGGGATAGCTGTTTCTGGCGCTGTCCGCCAGTCAGAACGTGCAGCATAAGGATAGAGCGCCCCGGCTCTGGTAGTTCTTTGACTCGCTCCCAATAGGCCCGGAACTCTGCCAGGGATAGAACGCGCTCCCTAGCCTGGCTAGATCCTTCTACCTTCACCATATCGCGGGCTGGGTTGGTCTTTATGTTCATGCTTCGCAGCTTCGCCGGGGCGTTCACGTTGCCCCGTGCCTTAATGGCTTCGGTGAAGGCTGAACGGATATAAGAGCGGATCTTGTCAGCCTGGCGCAACTTCCCGCGATCTTTAACGTCCGCCACTATTTTTATGCAGTCGTCCAGGTCGATTTCAGCGGCGCGTTTTTTCCATAGCTTCGGCTGGGCCTTCTGAACGTCTGCGGTGATTTGGTTCCGTACACTGCGGGTGGATTTCTTTCCCTTCGCTTCCAGCAGATCCACATAGCCGGTCAGCATATCCCCAAACGTGGCGGCTTCTGCTTCCTTCTTTTCGGGGCGGGGGTCTACGCCTTTGGCAATGTCGTTATTGATTTCAGCGGCCCGCTTGCGCCCTGATTCAGCGCTGGCTGCTACGCCTGAATAGCGCCCAATGGTTACGCGGATCACTTCGCCATTAAAGCGGGCCTGAAAGAATAAGGTTTTTGTACCGCTGGGCATAATGCGAACGCCATAGCCTTGGATAGCGGTATCCCAAACAATGCGGCGCTTGCCGCCAGTTACCTCTAACTCGTCTAGGTTGGTTTTGTTTAATCTTACTTTTTTTGGCGTACTCATAACGTCCCCGTATCTCACTGGTGCATCAGTGGTGCATCACTTTGGTTCAAAACTATGTGATACACACTAGGGACTATTCTGGCCTAACTTACTGAATTTTAAAAGCTGTTAGTGGTTGATAAATTTAGTTCAAACTCGAACAAAAGGATTTAAAATCCCCTGCCGTATGGCGTG
>JABXHG010000210.1 GCA_013393545.1 Alteromonadaceae bacterium
TTGGGTTAAAAGACCCCCGTGGTTCTTGCCGTCTCCTTCTAAAACTAACCAGTCCTGTTTTCTTTTTTCTGTTTCCGCACCCAGATTATTCATTAATCCCGCCTTAAACGCTATAAAAAAAACGTTAAAACCCCCCCCCGGTAAACGCAAGGCATCCGGAGGAGGTTCATACCTGTTAGTTGGCAGTGACACTATTCGGGGCTGAGATAGTGACATCGCCTTGAAAAGCCAGGGTGCGGAGTATACTCGACGATATAACAAAAGCCAACCCCGCCGAGAAGTGTTTCGCCATTCCCCTATTTCGGAGGCGCGCACAGAAAAGGCAGCACCTCAACATCCAGCCCCCACAGCGCTCTGGCGTTGGCCAGCAGCTCGCCCGCCAGCGCTTCTCGGTCATGCCCGGTTAGCTCAACCAGCGCATGAAAGATATCCGGCAGGTACACCGGGGAGTTCTGCCCCCTGGCAACCCCTGCCGGCGCCATATCCGGCGCATCGGTCTCCAGAACCAGCGCGTCGATTGGCAGACGCGCCACTGCATCCCGGGTTTTTCTCGCCCGTGCATCGGTGATTACGCCGCCCACACCAATATAGCAGCCCAAATCCACCAGTTTTCTGGCCTGCTGATAACTGCCGGAAAACCCGTGCACGAGGGCCCGGCCCTGCCAATGCGTTTCACGCAGAATTCCGTGCAGGCGATCATGGGTCTTCACCGAATGAATCACCAGGGGCTGACCGTGGCGAGCGGCAATATCGAGTTGCGCCCGAAACCAGGGCTCCTGTATTGCCAGCTCCCCATGCAGGGCGTCCAGTCCACATTCACCAACACCAACGCAGCCAGAAGAACGGGCTGCCAATGCCTGCTCGAGGGCATCCAGATCCGGCTGTCCGTGCTCATGGACATACCAGGGGTGTATTCCCAGGCAATACCAGATGCCCTTGTCCGGTTTTGCCATTGATTGCACACGGGGCCAGTCAGGCCGACGCACCCCGGGAATCACCAGCCCCCGGACACCCAGGCGGTTCGCCGCCCGCCATTCCTGCTCCCGAACACGGTCAAAGCGGGGGAAATCAAAATGACAGTGACTGTCAAACAAGGGTGGCATGGGCATAACAGGCCCCTCCCCGGTTTAGTGCTCCCGGGTTTTCTGGAAATGGATTTCCGGGTACCGCTCTTGCGCCAGATTCAGGTTCACCATGGTCGGCGCAATGTAGGCCAGGCGGTCGCTGCCATCGAGCGCCAGATTATCCTGGTTCCTGCGCTGAAACTCGTCCAGCTTGCGCTCGTCGTCACAGGTTACCCACCGGGCGGTGGCCACGTTGATTGGCTCGTAGATGGCTTCAACCTTATATTCACTCTTCAGGCGGCTGACCACCACATCAAACTGCAGCACCCCGACAGCACCGACAATCAGATCGTTATTCTGCAACGGCCGGAAAACCTGGACCGCGCCCTCTTCGGACAGCTGAATCAGCCCTTTTTGCAACTGTTTGGCCTTGAGCGGGTCTTTCAGGCGTATGCGGCGGAACAGTTCCGGAGCGAAGTTGGGGATACCCGTGAACTTCATGTTTTCCCCAGCGGTAAAGGTGTCGCCGAGCTGAATGGTGCCGTGGTTGTGCAAACCGATGATGTCGCCGGCAAATGCTTCATCGGCGTGTTCCCGGTCACCGGCCATGAAAGTCAGCGCATCGGCAAAACGGACGTCCTTGCCAATGCGCACATGCCTGGCCTTCATGCCTTGTTGGTAGCGACCGGACACGATACGCAGGAATGCCACACGATCCCGGTGCTGCGGATCCATGTTCGCCTGGATCTTGAAGACAAACCCTGAGAATCCCTCTTCCGCCGGCTCAACCTGGCGGGCATCGGTTGCTCTCCCCTGTGGTGATGGCGCCCAATCCACCAGACCATCAAGCATATGGTCAACGCCAAAGTTACCAAGCGCGGTACCAAAGAAAACCGGGGTCAGTTCACCGGCCAGGAAGGCTTCCTGGTCGAATTCGTGGGAAGCGCCTTTTACCAGTTCAATCTCGTCGCGCAGGTCCTGGGCATAACTGCCAATCGCTTCATCCAGCTCCGGATTATCCAGCCCCTTTATAATCCGTTGCTCTTGAATGGTGTGGCCCTGGCCAGAATGATAGAGAATCACCTCGTCCCGCAACAGGTGGTAGACACCCTTGAAACCTTTGCCCATGCCGATTGGCCAGGTTATGGGCGCGCAGGCAATTTTCAGAACGTCTTCCACTTCGTCCATCAGTTCGATCGGGTCGCGGGTGTCCCGGTCGAGTTTGTTCATAAAGGTAAGGATCGGTGTGTCCCTCAGGCGCGTAACTTCCATCAGTTTGATGGTCCGGTCCTCGACACCCTTGGCACTGTCGATCACCATCAGGCACGAATCCACGGCCGTCAGGGTACGATAGGTGTCTTCAGAAAAGTCTTCGTGGCCCGGAGTGTCCAGCAGGTTGACCAGCTTTCCTCCATACGGAAACTGCATCACGGAGGTGGTTACCGAAATGCCCCGCTCCTTCTCCATTTCCATCCAGTCGGATTTCGCGTGTTGCCCGGATTTTTTACCCTTGACGGTGCCGGCCTTTTGAATAGCCTGACCAAACAGCAATACTTTTTCGGTAATGGTGGTTTTACCGGCGTCCGGGTGCGAGATGATCGCGAAGGTGCGGCGCTTGGCCACCTCCTCGGAGAGGTTAGACATAGAAAGACAGCCTGAAAATGGTGTGGATGAAAACAACTATTATAAGGCCTGAAGCCGGCCTGCGTGAACCTCAGGCCAACGCAATGGAAAGCACACGAGCGGCTTCCCGTCCGCTTGCAGCCGGATAGTAATCCGGACGGCGACCGATCTCCTCGAAGCCCTCGCTTAGATATAGCCCTGCGGCCGGATGATTGCTCTCCCGAACTTCCAGGATCATGCACGCCGCTCCAGCTCTCAAGGCTTCGGCCAGGGCGTGGCGCAACAATAAACGCCCGGCCCCGCAGCGACGTAGATCCGGATGCACGCAGATATTGAGCAGATGGGCTTCGTCATACAGATGGCTGACAATGGCATAACCGACCAGCGAATCCTCCCGGCACAACGCCCAGAGCTGGTAATTGTCACGAAAACAGCCCAGAAATACGGATTCCGACCAGGGGTGGGAATGGCCGAGCCGTTCAATTTCCAGAACTTCTGGTAAATCGCGATTCACCAGAGGCCTTGTTGTCAGGCCCGGCGCCGCCCGGTATTCGGATACCCCGGAAGTCATGATGAGTGGGCCCGAAGCTGTTTGAGCCGCTGCCATAATTCGCGCTTACGCCCGGGATCGCCCGCCAATGAGGCAAGACTGGCGCCTAACTGGACATCTGCAGGCCTGGCCAACGCGCTATCGAGCCAAGGCCCCGCCTCTCCCACGACAATCACCGCCAGATGATCGTGCTTCGGTATCCAGTTTTCCAACAAGGACTGCAAGTGCGCGGGCTGGTTCAAAGGAACGGCAGCGTTGTTAAACAGCGGCCAGCGTAAAACCTCCGACGGACGCGGGGTATATTCGCCGACTGATTTGAGAATGTTATCCGCCAGAGTCTGTTGTAATGCCAGACTACTTTGAGCAGACAACACGCCCATCAAAAGGTAGTGTTTGCCAACCCAGGTTTGCAGATGAACACGAGGGACCATTTCGCTGATTTCAGCCTGCTCGATCGGCACCTCAGGCTCAGCACTCTGTTTCTGGTCGGTATTTTTCTCGGACGATTGTGGCTGAGCCCGAACTCGGGAGGACCGCTCATCGCTCATCAGCGATTGCAGATCAGCGATCGCTCCCTTGTCGCGCCCACGGTTGCCAGGGGCTGGCGCTATGGGCGGTGGCGGTGACTGGTCAACATCAGCAATCGGTTCGGCCGCTAGAGTCTCACCCGTTTCATCGGAGAAGTGGAAATCCGCGCTTGGTGCCGCACCTGGCAGAGGTTGGCGTGCGTACCAAACACGTACCCCTGCTGCCGCCAGATAAAATTGTCGTCGGGCTTCATCTACTATCACGCGCTCAACAACCCTTTGTCACGCATTCAAACATCGGCACTTTGCGGATGCTGACGAACGCCACCCCGGGTGATCAGGTTCAGGGCTTCGATGTAGGCCTTGGCCGAAGCAATGATGATATCCGTATCCGAGCCCACGCCATTAACGATTCTTCCGCCCCGCTCAAGCCTCACCGTCACCTCGCCCTGAGCGTCAGTACCACTGGTGATGGCGTTCACCGAATACAGCTGAAGGTTGCAACCGGAATCCACCAGCGATTCTATCGCTTTGAAGGTAGCATCCACAGGACCACTGCCCTCGGCTTCAACGGTGTGCTCTTTATCTTCCACCGTCATGGTCAACGTCGCCTTCGGGATCACACCGGTCTCTGAACAAACCTGCATGCACACCAGATCGTAGGGACCTTCTTCCTCTTTTTGGCGAGTGTCACTGGCGATCGCCTGCAGATCCTCGTCAAAGATTTCGTGCTTGAGGTCCGCCAGTGCCTTGAAGCGAGTAAATGCTTCATTCAGTTCGCTTTCAGTCTCGAATTTGATGCCCAGTTCCAGCAAGCGTGTGCGGAAGGCATTGCGACCGGAGTGCTTGCCCAACACCAGACTATTGGTATGCCAGCCTACATCCTGGGCGCGCATGATCTCATAGGTTTCTCGGTGCTTGAGAACGCCATCCTGGTGGATGCCGGATTCGTGGGCAAACGCGTTCGCGCCAACAATGGCCTTGTTGGGCTGTACCGGGAAACCGGTGATGGTCGACACCAGGCGAGAAGCTGGAACGATATGTTGAGTATCGATGCGGGTGTCGATGTTAAACAGATCCTGACGGGTTCGTACCGCCATGACAATTTCTTCCAGGGCTGCGTTACCCGCCCGCTCGCCCAAGCCGTTAATGGTGCATTCTACTTGCCGTGCGCCGTTGGTAATCGCTGCTACCGAATTGGCAACGGCCAGCCCAAGATCGTTGTGGCAATGTACCGAAAAAATCGCCTTGTCGGCATTGGGTATGCGAGTGAGCAGCTGGTGAATGGTTTCACCAAACTGCTCAGGAATGGCGTAGCCCACGGTATCCGGAATATTGATGGTGCGCGCACCGGCGTCAATGGCCGCTTCAATAATCCGACAAAGGAAGTCCAGCTCGGAGCGTCCGGCATCTTCACAGGAGAACTCCACATCGTCTACGTGATTACGTGCTCGCTTGACCGCCTTAACGGCTTGTTCCACCACCTGTTCAGGCTGCATTTGCAACTTGTGTTGCATGTGGATCGGGGAGGTCGCTATAAAGGTGTGAATACGGCCGCTTTCCGCGGGACGCACGGCTTCCGCCGCCCGGTCGATGTCCTTGTCCAGCGCCCTGGCCAAGCTACAAATGGTTGAACCCTTAACCGATTCGGCGATGGATTTAATTGCTTCGAAATCACCCTGGCTGGCAATGGCAAAGCCCGCTTCGATAACGTCCACGCGCAATTTCTCCAGCGCCTTGGCAATCCGAAGCTTCTCCGCTTTGTTCATGGTTGCCCCAGGGCTTTGCTCGCCATCACGCAAGGTGGTATCAAAAATAACCAGATGATCGGTTGTGGCCATAACAGGGGCTCCCTTTGAATGTTGGTGTCGTTATGTCCGAGAGTATATCACTTCTTCGCCGGCGCTTTTTTCCGGCCATAAAAAAACCCCAGCATCAAGGATGCTGGGGTTTTTGGTATTAAGAGCCTGACGATGACCTACTCTCGCATGGGCGAACCACACTACCATCGGCGCAGGACTGTTTCCCTTTTGAGGTCCGGGATGGGTCCGGTGGTTCCAGGCCCGCTGTGGCGTCCAGCAAAAACGTTGACCACTGGGAGGAGGGGTTTAACCGTGGTTGTGTATTTCGAGGCTTTTGCCCGTTTGCTTTT
>JABXHG010000211.1 GCA_013393545.1 Alteromonadaceae bacterium
GAGGACAATGATGTTGTTGCCAGCAGCATGAGGGTACGAGCGTTTGTTAGAAACGGAGAGGGGTGGGGAAAGCTTGAGACGCTGTACACGGCTAAGAAGTTAAAGGTACAAACTTGAGATCCTTAGAGCTGAGGAATGTTAGGCTGCGATCGGCCGGGGCAGGAGCCAGGTTGTTGTGGCTGTTTGTTCACCCAGCCGTCGATCACAATGATGGTACCATGAAGCAGCCTGAACGCTAAATTTCTTGTAAGTAGTTTCCGGAGGGTAGTCGCCAGTTATGGCCAGTAAAGCATCAGAAGGTGTATTCCGGGTTGCGTCGCCGTACGAGCCGGCGGGCGACCAGCCGAAAGCCATTGCCGGGTTGGTGGACGGTATTGAATCCGGCCTTGCGCATCAGACGCTACTCGGGGTAACGGGCTCGGGTAAAACCTTCACCATGGCCAACGTGGTGCAGGCGATTCAGCGCCCGACCATCATCATGGCTCATAACAAGACGTTGGCCGCCCAGTTGTATGGCGAATTCAAGGAGTTCTTCCCGGACAATGCGGTGGAGTACTTTGTCTCTTACTACGACTACTACCAGCCGGAAGCCTACGTACCCTCGTCTGACACCTTTATCGAGAAAGACGCCTCGATCAACGAGCACATTGAGCAGATGCGCCTGTCCGCTACCAAGGCATTGCTGGAACGGCCGGATGCCATCATCGTGGCCACGGTGTCCTCCATTTACGGCCTGGGCGATCCTCAGTCCTACCTGAAGATGATGCTGCACCTGGACCGGGGGGATCAGATTGATCAGCGTTCTATCCTGCGCCGGCTGGCCGAACTCCAGTACACCCGCAACGACATGGAATTCCACCGGGCCAATTATCGGGTGCGGGGCGATGTGATCGATGTGTTTCCGGCGGAATCCGAGAAAGAGGCTATTCGCATCGAGCTGTTCGATGACGAGGTGGAAAACCTGAGCTATTTCGACCCGCTCACCGGCGAGGTACTGCGCCGGGTGCCCCGGGTGACCATCTACCCGAAATCCCACTATGTCACGCCCAGGGAAAAGGTGCTGGATGCTATTGAAAACATCAAGGTGGAACTGGAAGCCCGCCTGCAACAGCTACGTGACAACAACCGGCTGGTGGAAGCGCAACGCCTGGAGGAGCGGACCCGTTATGACATCGAGATGATGCTGGAGCTGGGGTACTGCAACGGCATCGAAAACTATTCCCGGTACCTGTCCGGGCGCAACCCCGGCGAGGCGCCGCCGACGTTGTTCGATTACCTGCCGCCCAATGCGCTGCTGATTGTGGATGAATCCCACGTCACCATTCCCCAGATTGGCGCCATGTACAAGGGCGACCGGTCGCGCAAGGAAACGCTGGTGGAATACGGCTTCCGACTGCCCTCGGCGCTGGACAACCGGCCCATGCGCTTCGAGGAATGGGAGCGCATGGCGCCCCAGATGATTTTTGTCTCCGCCACCCCCGCCCAATACGAGGCCGAACACGCCGGCCAGGTGGTGGAGCAGGTGGTGCGGCCCACCGGCCTGCTGGACCCGGAGATCGAGGTGCGGCCCGCGTCGACCCAGGTGGACGATCTGCTTTCCGAAATTCGCACCCGAGTTGAAGTGAAAGAACGGGTGCTGGTGACCACGCTCACCAAGCGCATGGCCGAGGACCTGACCGACTTCCTGATGGAACACGACGTGAAGGTTCGCTACCTGCACTCGGACATCGACACGGTGGAGCGGGTCGAGATCATCCGCGACCTGCGCCGGGGTGAGTTTGACGTGCTGGTGGGCATTAACCTGCTGCGTGAAGGCCTGGACATGCCCGAGGTCTCACTCGTGGCCATCCTTGATTCTGATAAGGAGGGTTTCCTGCGCAGCGAGCGCTCGTTCATCCAGACCATTGGTCGTGCCGCCCGGAACGTGAACGGCAAGGCCATTTTGTACGGCGACCGGATTACCGGTTCCATGCAGCGGGCCATTGATGAAACCGAGCGCCGGCGGGCCAAGCAGATCGCCTATAACGAGGAGCACGGCATCACGCCACAAGCTCTGAACAAGAAAGTCTCGGATATTATGGAAGGTGCACCGGGTGGCGGTGGCCGAGGGCGCCGCAAGGCCGAGCGCCCGGGCGAGAAGGCGGCGGAAGAAGCCGAGCAGTATATGGCGAAAGCCGGGCACCGGTCGCCCGAAGAGCTGCTCAAGGATATCTCGAAGCTGGAAGACGAGATGTACAAGGCGGCCGCCGATCTGGACTTCGAGGCCGCCGCCCGTCTGCGGGATCAGATTTCCGAGCTCAAGGAAGCTGCCATCCGCACCGGCTGAGCCGCGCCTGATGTCTGGCGAATCTTTTATGTCGCCGGGCGCCAGACTTTCACGCTGCCAAACCAGGGGTAGTCTTTCAGTGCGTTCTGGGCCGTTTGCGCGGATAGCCCGGAAGGGGCGCCGGATTCATCAAGAAAGATCTCCAGGTGGATCCGGTTTTTCAGATAATGCAGGCGCAGGCGACTGTTGAGCGGATAGTCGCCGATGGCGTTGGCCAGTAGCTGACGAATTTCCTCCCGGCCGGGCAGATGTGGCTCGGTTACATGCGGATTGACCTCGTCGTTTTCCGCGTCAATGTGGAAGTTGATGTCGCGGATGTTATCCAACGCATCCCGCATGCTGGCCACCACCTTCGTGCCTATCTGGTGGCCTTCCGACACGCTGATTTCAGGGCGCACCACCAGGTGAACATCCAGCAGTATGTCGCTGCCCATGCGTCGGCTGCGCAACTCATGCACGTTACGGACGCCATCGGTGTCCCGCGCGATGGATTTCAGGGTTTCGGTGTCTTCTTCTGAGAGCCCGGTGTCCACCAGCTCTTTGACACTGTCCCAGGTGAATTTCCAGCCAATGTGAATGATGATGCCGGCAATGATCACCGCAGCAAGCGTATCCAGCCAGACAAAACCGAGCATCGCCCCGGCGGCTGCGACCAGCACCACAACGGAAGAAAAGGCATCGGTACGACTGTGCCAGGCATTGGCGACGATCAAGTCTGAGCGTATGCGCAGGCCGATGTGACGGGTGTATCGGTAAATCCACTCTTTACTGGCAATGGAAACACCGGCCGCCACCAGCACCGGCCAGCCCGGCATGGGAGGGGTTTCACCGGTAATCAGCCCCTGAAGGTTTTCCCAGCCCAGTGCAGCGCCAACGGCAATGAGAAACGAGCCCAGAATCATCGTGCCCAGGGTTTCGATGCGTTGGTGGCCATAGGGATGGTCGGAATCCGGCCCCCGGCGAGACAGGCGCATGGTGCCAAGAACCACGAGATCGGATGCCACGTCGCTGAACGAATGGATGCCGTCCACCACCAAAGCCTGGGAATGAAAGAGAGTGCCACCAACAACTTTTATAACGCCCAGCACTGCATCAAGAACCATGCCGATGATGGTGACTTTCGAGGCGGCGTGCTTTTCTTCTCTGAGGTCGGCTTCGCGATCATTGCGGGAATGACTCGGGGATTCTGTCATGATTCGCTCCGAAAAAGTCTGTAAGCGCCAGTATAGCGGTTCAGTCGGTCAAAAAAGGAAGATTAATCACTTTTTGCTGCTCGATTTATGCACATGATGACGAATGGGTTACCGACTTACATTTTTCTGTCTTCGGGGTCAAACCCTTATTTGATGTTTGTAAGTCATTGAAAATAAAGAGTAATTTAACTGGTTAAAAAATGATCAATCTGTAGATTGGCGCGTTTATCAAGGGATCGGAGCGCTTGCCCCGAAATTTTCAACAGACTTATCCACAGATTCCGTGGAAAAGCATCCGGAGCCCTTTAACCACGGGGTTTTACGGACAAGATTGGCGTCGGGAAGATGCGAAAGCAAACTTCCGGTATACTCCCGCCACCTTCGGCGAGGAGTTTTTACTATGTACGGCATGCTTCGAAATCTGCTTTTCCGGTTACCACCCGAGCAGGCTCACAACCTGGCACTTAACAGCCTCGATATTGTGCAGAAAATGAGGGTGTTGAAACCGCTGGTAAGGCAGCCGGAGCCGTGCCCGGTGAATGTGATGGGGCTGCAGTTCCCCAATCCGGTCGGGTTGGCTGCGGGCCTGGACAAGAATGCCGATCATCTGGATGCCCTGGGTTCACTGGGATTCGGTTTTATCGAAGTGGGTACGGTTACACCGCTGGCACAACCCGGTAACCCCAGGCCCCGCATGTTCCGCTTGCCGGAATACCAGGCCATTATCAACCGTATGGGGTTTAATAATGAGGGGCTGGAACATCTGCTGGCCAATGTGATGAACCGTCGGTACACCGGCGTTCTTGGTATAAACGTTGGCAAGAACAAGAACACGCCGAATGACGAGTCGGAACTGGACTACCGCAAGGGTATTGCCGCCGTTTACAGCCACGCCGATTACATCACCGTGAATGTTTCTTCGCCCAATACACCGGGGCTGCGTGATCTCCAGTTTGGTGATTCGCTCAAACAGTTGTTGCATGCCATCAAGGACGAACAACTCAAGTGCCAGGCGGCTCACGGGAACTATGTGCCTGTAGCGGTGAAAATCGCGCCGGATATGGATGATGAAGGCATCCGCTTTGTCGCCAGTGCCTTGACGGAAGCGGGCATTGATGGCGTTATCGCCACCAATACCACCATTAGCCGGGACGCGGTTCGTGGTCACCGGCATGAAAGCGAGGCTGGTGGCCTCAGCGGTGCACCGGTGCGCAAACCCTCGGTGCGGGTGATTGAGGGGTTGCACGCCGAGTTGGGCGATCGCCTACCGATTATCGGGGTTGGTGGTATTACCGACGGAGAAAGTGCGGTGGAAAAAATTCGCGCGGGGGCCAGCCTGGTGCAGGTGTATACCGGGTTTATCTACCGGGGGCCGGCACTGATCAATGAAGCAGTAGAAGCGATTTGCCGGGAGTGGCGTTAGAGCCAAATCAAGGAATGGCGCTGATAAAAGAAGGGCCCGCTTAGCGGGCCCGTGCGGGGAACTAACCCCGTAGCGCTTCTTCGCATGGTACGGGGCGGGTGGCCCCGTTTAGGTTGCTCGGAGTAACTACTATTTTCGAATTGTCCTTGAAATGGTCGTTTAAACCGGTTTAAAAACAGATCAGGTTAAACGGGATTGCGTAACAGATTCTCCATCAGGTTGCGGTAACGTTGGCCAGTTTGTGAATGCCGGAAACGCCGGTCATTCCTTCCCAATTATCGGTGCGGCCTTCTCGCCAGCCGTTGAGCCATTCCTGACGTATTTCGGGTTGGTCCAGGGGACAGCTGTCTTTTGCCTTACCGGACACCCCGGCCAGATAACCCCGTTTAAATGCACGAGCGTCCCTATCTCTCTTTTGCCTCTCCATTCCGTTCCTCCCTGCTGCTTTAACAACACATGCGTGCACACTTCTGCCCTTGCCAGGTCATTGCGGGTCCCCCTC
>JABXHG010000212.1 GCA_013393545.1 Alteromonadaceae bacterium
AGTTGATCGTTAACGGTCAGATTAAACGGGGCTGCTGGCTTGGGCACAATGGGAACCTATTCTTGCTGATCAATGAGTCCCTATTATAACCAGTATGAGTCAGCGAATTAACCGAATGAGACACTAGACCAGCGCTCCGTAGGTCAAGGCGCGAAGTTCCTGGCGCACTGGGTAAGCCCTTGATGGAATCAGTTGAGTCATGAAGATCAGCACCATGTCCTCGCTTGGGTCCACCATAAAGTGGGTGCCAGCTAGACCACCCCAGCCGTATTCGCCTTCCGAACCAATGGTGTGGGAGGCCGGTACGTCGGTTTTTACCGAGAAGCCCAGGCCAAAGCCGCTGCCGGCGTAGGGGATTTCGCTGAAGCCACCGGTGGACATGGAGGGCAGGTCCTGGCCGCCGGGCAGGTGGTTGCGGCGCATGAATTCCAGGGTTTTGCGGCCGATGATACGCTCGCCCTGGTACTCGCCCCCCTGGCAAAGGGCCTGGGCGAAACGGAAGTAGTCGTCGATGGTGGAGACGAGGCCGCCGCCGCCGGAATGGAAGCGCGGAGGTTTCAGGAACTGGGAGCGGGTGGGGTCGTCCTGCAGTTTTTTTGTGTCGCCCGGCTGATACAGGTAGCAGGCGGCAAAGCGTTCTTGCTGGTCCGGACGCACGTGGAAGCCGGTTTCGGTCATGCTCAGCGGTTTGAAGATGTGTTCTTCAAAGTACTCGTCCAGCGGTTGGCCGGAGAGCTGTTGCACCAGATAGCCCAATACATCGGTGGAGACCGAATAGTTCCAGGCGGTGCCGGGGGAGAATTCCAGGGGCAGGTCGGCCAGCCGCTCCACCAGTTTGTCCAGGGTCAGGATCGGGCTGCCATCCAGTTTCAGTTTGCGGTAGGCCGCATCCACCGGGGTGCGTTCGGTAAACCCGTAGGTCAGCCCCGAGGTGTGGGTGAACAAATCCCGGATGGTCATGGTGGTGGTCGCCGGCTCGGTTTTGAAGTCCGGGTAGTGGCCACTTTTGAACACGCGCAGGTCTTTCCAGCTCGGGATGTACTTGTGCACCGGGTCGTTGAGCAGGAATTTTCCCTGTTCGTACAGCTGCATCATGGCGATGGCGGTGACCGGCTTGGTCATGGAATACACGCGGAAAACGGTGTCGCGCTCCATGGGTTTGTCTCGTTCCACATCCCGCCGGCCCTGGGCCTGACACCAAACGATCTGGCCGTGACGGGCCACCAGGGTGAGGGCGCCGGGCAGTTTCCCTGGCTGGACGTATTTCTCATCCAGGTGGCGGTTGATTCTTTCCAGGCGGGGTTTGGACAAACCGGCAACAACAGATTCGGACATGGCAGCAAATTCCTGTCGATCAGGCATAAAAAAAGCCCGTCTCTTTCGAGGCGGGCTTTAACAATACTGGTAGCAAGGGGCGGAGTCGAACCGCCGACCCCAGCATTATGGGTGCTGTGCTCTAACCAACTGAGCTACCTTGCCATTTCGCTTTGGGCATCGCCCCAAACGAGGCGCGTATTTTCGGCATTTGGCCCCTGGCTGTCAAGGCCTTGGGGCCAAAATTTTCTATGAAATTAAACGTTAAACCGGAAGTGGATGATATCGCCGTCCTGGACGATGTAATCCTTGCCTTCCAGGCGCCATTTTCCGGCGTCTTTGGCGCCCTGTTCGCCGTTGTATTCAACAAAATCGTCGTAGGCGACCACTTCCGCACGAATGAAGCCGCGTTCAAAGTCGGTGTGGATCACGCCGGCTGCTTGTGGGGCGGTGGCGCCGATGCGCACGGTCCAGGCGCGGACTTCTTTTACGCCGGCGGTGAAGTAAGTCTGCAGGCCGAGCAGGTTGTAGCCGGCGCGGATAACCCGGTCCAGGCCCGGTTCTTCCATGCCCATTTCATCCAGGAACATGGATTTCTCGTCGTCTTCCAGCTCGGAGATTTCAGCCTCCAGCTTGTTGCAGATGGGCACGACGACCGCGTTTTCTTCAGCGGCAATGGCCTGCACCTGGTCCAGGTAAGGATTGTTCTCGAAGCCATCTTCATTAACGTTGGCAATGTACATGGTCGGCTTGACGGTCAGCAGACACAGCTCGCGGATCAGCGCCATCTGGTCCTTGTCCAGGCCCATGCTGCGTACCGGCTTGCCTTCGTTCAGTACCGGCAGCAGTTGCTCGAACATTTCCAGCTGGGCCTTGGCTTCTTTGTCGCCGCTCTTGGCTACACGCTGAACCCGCTTGATGGCCTTCTCGACGGTGTCCAGGTCGGCCAGTGCCAGTTCGGTGTTGATAACCTCAATGTCCGAGGCCGGGTCCACCTTGTTGGAAACGTGGATTACGTTGCCGTCGTCAAAGCAGCGCACCACGTGGGCAATGGCGTCGGTCTGGCGGATGTTGGCCAGAAACTGGTTGCCCAGGCCTTCACCCTTTGAGGCGCCTTCCACCAGGCCGGCGATACCGACAAACTCCATGGCGGTTGGAACGGTCTTTTGCGGTTTGACGATCTCGGCCAGTTTATCCAGGCGCGGGTCCGGCATGGGTACCACGCCGGCGTTGGGCTCGCTGGTGCAGAACGGGAAGTTCTCCGCGCCGATGCCGGATTTGGTCAATGCGTTGAACAGGGTAGATTTGCCGACGTTGGGAAGGCCGACAATGCCGCAGTTAAATCCCATGGAATGCCTCTGCTGGAACTGAAAAATTTGCGCGGATTATACCGGTGTAAAGGTACCGGTGCGAGTAGGGGAGACCGTGATGCTCAAGCGCCCGGTTTGAAGCTGTGCAGCCGGTTCATGGCCGCGGCCAGTTTGCCGGTGGCGGCGTCTGGCAATACCCGGGTAATTTCGTCAAACACGGCGTGCAGCTCTTCGGTTTCTTTTTTACCGAGGCGGCCGAGAACATAGCCGGTGACCTTTCGGCTGTCGCCGGGGTGGTCAATGCCGATGCGCAGGCGCTGAAAATTATTGGTGCCCAGGTGGGCGATGGTGTCCCGCAGACCGTTATGGCCGCCATGGCCGCCGCCTTTCTTGAGTTTTGCGGTGCCGGCAGGCAGGTCAAGCTCGTCGTGAGCGACCAGAATCTGTTCGGGAGAAATCTTGAAGAAGTCCGCCAGGGCTTTGATGGCAAGGCCGCTGCGGTTCATGAAGGTGCTCGGGTTGAGCAGGTGCAGGTCCAGGCCCTGCCAGTGGATGCGGGCATAGAGCCCGTGGTACTTCTTGTCCGGCCGGAGCGTCTGGCCCGCTTCGCGGGCCAGCGCTTCGACGAACAGGGCGCCGGCGTTATGGCGGGTATTCTCGTAGTCGGGGCCTGGGTTGCCCAGACCAACGATCATGACAATATCCTGTGCCATCGCTCAGTGCCCCCGGAGGATTACTCCTCGCCGCCTTCTTCGCCTTCGGCTTCTTCGTCGTCAGCCTTGGCGCCTTTCGGCTTGTGCACAGACACAACCGGCTGGTCGTGGTCTTCGCCCTGCATCAGGGCAGCGGAACGAACGCCTTCCGGCAGTTTCAGGTCGCTCAGGTGAATCACCTGGTCCATCTCAACGTCGTTCAGGTCCACTTCGATGAATTCCGGCAGGTTCTGCGGCAGACACACCACTTCCACTTCGGTCATGTTGTGGGAAACAACACCGCCCTGGAGTTTAACAACCGGTGCGGCTTCTTCGTTCAGGAAGTGCAGCGGTACCTGTACGTGAATCTCGTGATCCTTGTCGACGCGCTGGAAGTCAGCGTGGGTCAGGATCGGCTTGTACGGGTGACGCTGCAGATCCTTCAGGATCACGCTTTCTTTCTTGCCGTCCAGCTCGATGGTCAGAACGTGAGAGAAGAAGGCTTCGTTTTCCAGAGACTTCTTCAGCTCGTTGTGCCAGATGGCAACCGGAGTTGCGTCTTTGTCGCCACCGTAGATGATGGCCGGGATTTTACGCTCCTCGCGACGCAGGCGGCGGCTCGCACCCTTCCCCTGGTCGTCACGAGGAAATGCTTCAATTACGAATTCCTGAGACATGATACTTACCTCGTTGTTCATCTGAGCGGCCCGCGACCAGGCGACAACACAGATGAGTTTCTGAAATGGCCGATTTTTCGGCCGACTAAAACAATCGGGAGCCCGTGTGGGCTCCCGACCGGAAAACAGTTGTAAATCCGCCAGTTAGTGTGTCGACTGGATTATACGTTCTCAAACATGGCGCTAATGGACTCTTCGTTGCTGACGCGACGAATGGACTCGGCGAGCAGCCCGGCCATGCTGACGGGGCGGATTTTATCACACTTGCTGGCCTTGTCACCCAGCGGGATGGTGTCGCACACCACCAGTTCGTCCAGATCGGAGTTGCTGATGTTGTCGATGGCCGGGCCGGACAATACCGGGTGTGTGATATAGGCAACCACGCGAGAGGCGCCGTGCTCTTTCAGCGCATTGGCTGCTTTGCACAGAGTGCCGGCGGTATCGACGATATCGTCCACCAGAATGCAGGTCTTGTCCTGCACGTCACCGATGATGTGCATCACCTGGGAAACGTTGGCTTTCGGCCGACGCTTGTCAATGATGGCCAGGTCGGCGTCGTCCAGGCGTTTGGCCACGGCGCGGGCGCGGACTACGCCACCTACGTCCGGGGAAACGACCACAAAGTTCTCAAAACGCTGGCGTTCGATGTCTTCGAGTAGAACCGGTGTGGCGTAAATGTTGTCTACCGGGATGTCGAAGAAGCCCTGGATCTGGTCAGCGTGCAGATCCACGGTCAGTACACGATCTACGCCGATACTGGAGATCATGTCCGCGACAACCTTGGCGCTGATGGCAACCCGAGTGGAGCGCACGCGGCGGGCCTGGCGGGCATAGCCATAATACGGGACAACGGCGGTGATGCGTGTGGCGGAAGCGCGGAGAAGGGCGTAGGCCATCACGATCAGTTCCATCAGGTTATCGTTGGTCGGGTAGCAGGTCGGCTGAATAATAAAGACGTCGTGACCACGAACGTTCTCGTCGATTTCGACGGTGGTTTCGCCGTCACTGAAGCGGCCGACAGTGGCCTGACCCATGGGAATATGGAGTTTCCTGGCAATATCCTGAGCAAGTTCTGGATTGGCATTGCCCGCGAAGATCATCAATTTGGACACGTCTGTATCCTTCTCGGTATCAGCGTTGGATTCAGAAGAACTAGAAGAAAGGTGGCTGGGGTGGCAGGATTCGAACCTGCGCATAGCGGGATCAAAACCCGTG
>JABXHG010000213.1 GCA_013393545.1 Alteromonadaceae bacterium
TTCGCAACTGCGACCCCGTGGGAGCGGTGTGGTTAAACCCACTACCCGAGGAGCAAACTGTTAAAGAGCAGTGCGTGGCTCATTAGAGCCGACAGGAATCAAGTTCCAACTACCTTGACAGACGACGACCCTGAACATTCAGATGGCGAACAACCTTTTCCGTCATCTGGTGCGCCTTCCCATGGCCTATTTCGAGAACCGCCACATGGGCGATACGGTATCCCGTTTCGGTTCCCTGGAAAGTGTTCGGGAGTTACTCACAACCGGATTTGTTGAAGCCATTGTTGACGGGTTGATGTCCCTGATCCTCGTCGCACTGTTGTTTCTGTATAGCCCCAAGCTGGCTGCCATTGTTCTTCTGGCCGTATTCATCTTCCTGGTGCTGCGTCTGGCACTGTTTCGCCCATTCCGAAACCTCAATGAAGAGGCCATTGTTGCTGCGGCAAGTGAACAGTCCAACTTTATGGAAACTGTTCGAGGGATACAGAGTATCAAGCTGTTCGGGAAGGAAGTTGATCGACAGACACTATGGCAAAACCGTTATGCGAACGTGATCAATACTGGTATACGGCTGGGCAAGTTCCGGATCGGATTCGATACGGCCAACGGCGTGCTTTTCGGAATAGAAAACATTGTCGTCATTTATCTGGGAGCCAACCTTGTCCTCGAAAATGCACTAACCGTAGGCATGCTTTACGCTTTTGTGTCCTATAAGCGCCAGTTTACCGAAAAGGCCAACGCGCTTGTCGATAAGGTCATCGAGTTCAAGATGATAAGGCTACACCTCGAACGCATTGCCGATATCGCAAAAACCCCTGTAGAGAAAGCGCTGGGCTCTCATAACTTTAATCAACAGAGGGACCAGAGCCTTGCCGGGCAACTTGAACTCCACAACATTGCCTATCGGTATTCCCCGAATGACCCTTTCCTTTTTCAGGATCTCAACCTTGAAATCCAACCCGGAGAAGTTATTGCTATTGTTGGTCCGTCGGGGTGCGGCAAAACAACCTTGTTGAAAATCATGCTGGGGCTGTTACAGCCCGATCAGGGCGATCTTTTTATCGACGGCCAGGGACTGGAAAAAATCGGCTTGCGCGGTTACCGAAGCCAGATTGCCGCTGTTATGCAGAACGATCAACTCATGTCGGGCAGCATAGCGGACAACATCAGCTTTTTTGACCCTGAGCCGGACACTCATGCCATCGCAAAATGCGCTCAACGCGCTTGCATCGACCACGATATTCATGCAATGCCGATGGGATTTGACAGCCTCGTCGGGGACATGGGGACAACTCTCTCCGGCGGCCAGAAGCAACGCATCCTTCTTGCAAGGGCGCTGTATCAGAGGCCGGTAATGCTGTTCTTGGATGAGGCCACGAGTCACCTGGACTCAAGTACCGAACAGGCTGTCAATGCCAACCTGAGGGAGCTGAATACAACGCGGGTGATGATCGCTCACAGAGAGGCAACTATAAAGATGGCAGACCGCGTGCTGGTTCTGCAGGGTGGTCAAATACACGAAGCACCAAAACAGGGATGATATCGATGGAACGAAACAAGGACCGTTCAAATGCCCAGCAACAGAATCCCGGGCGAAGCCCGCTTACCGAGCGGGAACATCAAGTGCTTGCGTTCGCCGCTGAAGGGCAGTCCGCAGCGGCGATTGCCCAGACACTCGACATTACAAAAAGAACCGTAACCTTTCATCTCAGCAGTACCTACCGGAAACTCCAATGCAGGAACAAAAGGGAGGCCGTACATGCTGCTTACCAGAGGGGATTACTTAACACACGCGAGTAGCCAAGCTCGCCGACGAAAGAGGATCATCACACAACCACCAGGTTATCCCGATGAATCATTTCCTCGTCGGAGACATACCCCAGCACCTCAGTAATGCGGCTACTGGAATGCCCAAGAATAGCTCGGGCTTCCACCGCATCGTAGTTCACCAGGCCCCGGGCCACTTCCCGGCCGCTTTCATCCACACACGAAACCATCTCGCCCCGGCGGAACTGGCCGGCCACGGCCTTAACGCCCACTGGTAGCAGGCTGCGCCCACCCAGGCAGATACCTTTAACCGCACCGGCGTCCAGCGTTAGCCGGCCACGGGTTTGCAAATGGCCGGCGATCCATTGTTTGCGGGCGGCTACCCGGCCCTGTTCCGGCAGCAACAAGGTGCCAATGACATCTCCCTGGCGCAGGCGGGTAACAACATGCTCGATGCGGCCACCCACAATCACTGTGAAAGCACCGGAGCGGGCGGCCAGCCTGGAGGCGCGTAGCTTGGTAACCATGCCACCGCGCCCGAGGGCACCGGCTCCACCGCCAGCCATGGCATCCAGGGCAGGATCATTGGCACGGCTCTCTGTTACCAGCGTGGCATCGGCGTTTTTTCGTGGGTCCTTATCGAACAGACCGACCTGGTCGGTGAGGATAATCAATCCGTCGGCGTCTACCAGGTTGGTCACCAGCGCGCCCAGGGTGTCGTTGTCACCGAAACGGATTTCGTCGGTCACCACTGTGTCATTTTCGTTCACAATGGGAATCACGCCCACGTCCAGCAAGGCACGCAGGGTACTGCGGCCATTGAGGTAGCGTTTGCGATCAGACAGGTCATCGTGAGTCAAGAGAATCTGGGCGGTGTGGATATCATGGCGCTTGAACTGCGCCTCCCAGGTTTGCACCAACCCCATCTGCCCAACAGCCGCAGCCGCCTGCAACTCGTGCAACTGATCCGGGCGCTGATGCCAGCCCAGCCGGCTCATACCCACCGCCACGGCGCCGGAAGAAACAATGACGATCTCCACGCCATCGTCCACCAGCTCGGCGATCTGATCCACCCAGAGACCCAGCGCAGCCTCGTCCAGCCCCTTGCCATCGTTGGTCAGCAAGGCGCTTCCGATTTTGATCACCAGGCGGCGGGCCTGGCGCAACTGGGCTCGTTCAGTCATGGTGGTGCTCAAATCTCCGGGGCCGGGGGTTAATAAGGGGCGTAAACCACTTCCACGCCGTCTTCGTCATCATCGTCATCGAAGTCGTCGTCATCGTCATTTTCGCGCGCCGCGCGGCGGGCCTGCTTTTCCGCTTCGATGCGGGCGCGAGCCTCTTCATCCATCTGGCGACGGCGCTCGGCTTCCCGTTCGGCCATTTCGGGATTTTCTTTCTCGGCCTCGGCCTGCTCTTCAATCCAGCGCATGATCGCCTGCACCAATGGTTTGGTGCCTTCGCCAGTCAACGCGGAAATCCAGAATACCGGGCCGTCCCAGTCCAGCTCGTCAACAATGGCCTGACAATGCGCCTCACGCTCATCTTCAGGCACCATGTCGACTTTGTTCAGTACCAGCCAACGGGGGCGGCTGGCCAGAGTTTCACTGAACTTTTCCAGCTCGTGGGCGATGGTGCGCACGGATTCGGCCGGCGAACTGCCATCGTAAGGCGCGACATCCACCAGGTGCAGCAGCAAGCGAGTGCGCACCAGGTGTTTCAGGAAGCGGATGCCCAGCCCGGCACCTTCTGCGGCGCCTTCAATCAAGCCGGGAATGTCGGCAATCACAAAGCTCTGGTGCGCCTGCACACTGACCACGCCGAGATTAGGTACCAGCGTGGTGAACGGGTAATTGGCCACTTTGGGCTTGGCAGCTGATACGGAGCGAATAAAAGTGGACTTGCCAGCATTGGGCAAACCCAGCAGCCCCACGTCCGCCAGCACCTTCAGCTCCAGGCGCAAATTGCGCAACTCACCTTCGCTGCCCTGGGTGGTCTGACGGGGCGCCCGGTTCACAGACGATTTGAAGCGGGTATTACCCAGGCCGTGAAAACCAGCCTGAGCGACTTTCAGGCGCTGGCCCACATGGGTCAGATCACCCAGCACTTCGTGAGTGTCCATATCCACCACGGTGGTGCCCACCGGCACCGGCAGCACCAGATCCTCACCTTTTGTGCCCGTACAGTTGCGCCCGGACCCCGGCTCGCCATTCTGGGCCTTGTGTTTGCGCTGGAAGCGATAATCGATCAGCGTGTTCAGCGAATCGTCCGCTTCCAGATAGACAGAGCCACCGTCACCGCCGTCGCCGCCGTCCGGCCCGCCTTTGGGCACGTATTTTTCACGCCGGAAACTCAGGCAGCCGTGACCACCTTTCCCGGCTTCGACAATAATGGTGGCTTCATCTACAAATTTCATGGTTAACCCTTTGCGCCATGCGCATAAACTAAAAGGCCCCGCAGCCTCTGTGAAGCTTTGCGGGGCTCCGGATGGCAACGCTTACCCGAGTTTATCAGGCCGCGCACACCATCCCAGGTTCGAAGAACCGGATCGCCGGAGGCTTACGCCGCCGGAACGATGCTTACAAACTTGCGGTTCTGCGGGCCTTTGGTTTCGAACTTCACCTGACCGGCCGCTTTCGCGAACAGGGTGTGGTCCTTGCCCAGGCCTACGTTGGAACCCGCGTGGAAACGAGTGCCACGCTGACGAATGATGATGCTGCCTGCAGAAACAGACTCGCCGCCATAGCGCTTCACACCAAGTCGTTTCGACTCGGAATCGCGACCGTTACGGGTACTGCCTGCTGCCTTTTTATGAGCCATTACCAGCCTCCTCTATTAGGGGGTTATTCCCGGGCTTAGCCCTGGATACCCGTGATCTTGACTTCAGGGAACCACTGACGGTGGCCCGGACGCTTCATGGAATGCTTCCGACGACGGAACTTGATGATCTGAACCTTGTCGTGACGACCGTGGTTAACCACCTCAGCAGTTACCTTGGCGCCGTCAACAGCCGGAGCGCCAACTTTCACGTTGTCGCCATCGGCTACCAGCAGAACACGATCAAACTCAACGGTGCCGCCGGTTTCAACTTCCAGCT
>JABXHG010000214.1 GCA_013393545.1 Alteromonadaceae bacterium
GGCGGCAGTCCATATGGCTGACGGTTACGCGCGGGCAACCGGAAAACCAGGTACCGTACTGGTGACCTCGGGTCCTGGAGCCACCAACACTATTACCGGCATTGCCACCGCTTTCATGGATTCCATCCCCATGGTGGTTCTGTGCGGTCAGGTTGCATCCTCACTGATTGGTGAAGATGCCTTCCAGGAAACGGACATGATTGGCGTTTCCCGTCCGGTGGTTAAGCACAACCTGAGTGTGCGCCATCCGTCGGAAATTCCGGAAACCATTCGCAAGGCCTATCACATCGCCTCGACCGGCCGTCCCGGCCCGGTGGTGGTGGATATTCCGAAGGATATGACCACGCCGAATGAGCGCTATGAGTATTCTTACCCCAAGAAGGTAAAGCTGCGTTCTTATAATCCGGCGGTTCGTGGTCATTCCGGCCAGATCAAAAAAGCCGTGGACATGTTGCTGGCCGCCAAGCGCCCGGTGATTTATGCCGGCGGCGGCGTGATCCTTGGCAAGGCGACCGAGCAGCTGACCGAGCTGACTCGCCTGTTGGGCTATCCTCTCACCAACACCTTGATGGGTATTGGCTGTTATCCATGCTCCGACAAACAGCATCTGGGTTGGCTGGGCATGCATGGCACTTATGAAGCCAATATGACCATGCACCACTCGGACTTGATTCTGGCGGTGGGGGCGCGTTTTGATGATCGTGTAACCAACGCAACGGAGAAGTTTTGTCCGGGTGCACGAATTGTACACATCGACATTGACCCGGCTTCCATCTCCAAGACCATTGACGCGGATGTGCCGATCGTTGGTCCGGTGGATTCGGTGCTGAACGAGATGCTGTCACTGGTCAAGAACGCCAAGGAAAAACCGGATGCAGAAGCGTTGGCGGCCTGGTGGAAGCAGATCGACGAGTGGCGTGCGTTCCACGGCATGCGCTATGAGACCAGCGATGACGTGATCAAGCCCCAGGAAGTGGTGGAAATGCTGAGCCGGCTGACTAACGGCGAGGCCTTTGTTACCGCGGACGTTGGCCAGCACCAGATGTTTGCCGCCCAATACTACAAGTTCGATAAGCCGAATCGCTGGATCAACTCCGTTGGTCTGGGCACCATGGGCTTTGGTCTGCCGGCAGCCATGGGGGTCAAGCATACCCACCCGGACGACGAAGGGCTGTGTATCACCGGTGAAGGCAGTATCCAGATGAATATTCAGGAGCTGTCCACCTGTAAGCAGTACGATCTGCCGGTGAAAATCATCAACTTGAACAACCAGGCTCTGGGCATGGTCAAGCAGTGGCAGGATATGAACTATGAATCCCGCCATTCCCAGTCCTACATGGAATCACTGCCGGATTTCATGAAGCTTGTGGAAGCGTATGGCCACGTTGGCATTCGTATTGAACGCAAAGAAGATCTTGAGCCCAAGCTCAAGGAAGCACTGGCAATGAAAGACAAGCTGGTATTTGTCGACATTATGGTCGACCGATTCGAGCACGTATATCCCATGCAGGTTGCCCGTGGTTCCATGAAGGATATGTGGCTCAGCAAAACGGAGAGGGTGTGATCATGCGTCGAATCATTTCTGTTTTGCTGGAAAACGAGCCAGGTGCTCTGTCGCGGGTGGTTGGGCTGTTTTCCCAGCGCAACTACAACATCGAAACGCTGACTGTGGCTCCCACTGAAGATGAAACACTGTCTCGCTTGACGGTAACCACCACGGGGTCCGACAAGGTGATCGAGCAGATCACCAAGCAGCTGAACAAGCTGATTGAGGTGGTGAAGCTGGTGGATCTGACTGAAGGTTCCCACATCGAGCGCGAGCTGATGTTGGTGAAACTGAAGGCGACCGGGTCCCAGCGTGCGGAGATCAAGCGCACGGTGGATATCTTCCGGGGTCAGATCGTGGATGTCACCAGTTCGGTGTACACCGTTCAGTTGGCGGGCAGCAGTGACAAACTGGATGGCTTCGTTCAGGCGGTTGGCACGTCTGGTGTGCTGGAAGTAGTCCGTACAGGTGTGTCCGGCATTGCCCGTGGCGAAAAGGTTCTCAGTCTGTAAGGCTGTCATTTCCGATTTATTTGAAAACATGGCCCGGCAGGGCCATCACTAACAAGAGGTTTCCATGCAGGTTTATTACGATAAGGATTGTGATCTTTCCATCATTCAGGGCAAGAAAGTTGCCATTCTGGGCTTCGGCTCCCAGGGCCACGCGCACGCGTGCAACCTGAAAGAGTCTGGTGTTGACGTAACCGTGGGTCTGCGCCCGGGTTCTTCTTCCATCCCCAAGGCTGAAGCTTATGGCCTGAAGACCGCCGACGTGCCGACCGCCGTTGCCGGCGCTGACGTGATCATGGTCCTGACCCCAGACGAGTATCAGGCTCAGCTGTACAAGACCGACATCGAGCCGAACCTGAAAGAAGGCGCTACCCTGGCGTTCGCCCATGGTTTCGCTATCCACTACAACCAGATCGTTCCGCGTAAGGATCTGGACGTGATCATGGTTGCTCCGAAGGCGCCGGGCCACACTGTTCGCACCGAGTTCGAGCGAGGCGGCGGTATTCCTGACCTGATCGCGATCTTCCAGGACGCGTCCGGCACAGCCAAGAACCTGGCCCTGTCCTACGCCAGCGGCATCGGCGGCGGTCGTACCGGTATCATCGAAACTACTTTCAAAGATGAAACCGAAACTGACCTGTTCGGTGAGCAGGCTGTTCTGTGTGGTGGCGCGGTTGAGCTGGGTAAAGCTGGCTTTGAAACCCTGACCGAAGCCGGTTACGCGCCGGAAATGGCGTACTTTGAGTGTCTGCACGAGCTCACGATCATTGTTGACCTGATGTACGAGGGAGGCATTGCCAAAATGAACTACTACATCTCAAACAATGCGGAGTATGGTGAGTACGTGACTGGCCCTGAGGTCATCAACGAACAATCCCGTGAGGCGATGCGCAATGCGCTGAAGCGCATCCAGAGCGGTGAGTACGCCAAGATGTTCATCTCCGAAGGTGATTTGAACTACCCGTCCATGACTGCCCGTCGTCGTCAGAACGCCGCGCACGACATCGAAGTAGTGGGCGAGAAGCTCCGTTCCATGATGCCGTGGATCACCGACAACAAGATTGTCGACAAAGACAAGAACTGATCCGTTTCGATGGTGCAGTTTTGAAAACGCGGCCCGGGTGGCCGCGTTTTTTCGTTATACTCCGCACAAATGCTTCCCGGAGTGATTGGAAATGACTGAAGAAAATAAACAAGCGGAAGGGGCAGAGGCATCCAATCAGGATGATATTGCCATTGAGGAGGGCGAAGTTGTTGAAGAGGAAGTCGTGGAAGGCGCCAAGGTGCGTCGCAAAGGCATTTATCTGCTTCCGAACGCATTGACCACGGCTTCTCTATTCTCCGGATTTTACGCCATCGTTGCCGCGGCCAACGGTATTTTCGATAACGCGGCCATCGCGATTTTTGTATCCATGGTGTTAGACGGCCTGGATGGCCGGGTTGCGCGCCTGACCAACACCCAAAGCAAGTTTGGCGAGGAGTACGATAGTCTTGCCGATATGGTTGCCTTTGGTGTGGCGCCGGGGCTGGTGGCATTTTTCTGGTCGCTGAACAGCTTTGACAAGATTGGCTGGGTGATTACCTTCGTCTATCTGGCTGGAGCGGCCCTTCGTCTGGCGCGTTTTAACACCCAGATCGGTTCGGTCGATAAGAAATACTTTGTAGGCTTGCCCAGTCCGGCAGCTGCGGCTTGTGTGGCCGGCCTCGTGTGGTGTTTTCACCAATTCGAACCCAGTACCTGGCTTACGCTTCTGACCATGGTGGTTGTTGGTGGTGCTGGTGTGCTGATGGTGAGTAATATCCTGTACCCGAGTTTTAAGGATCTGGATTTGCGTGGCCGGGTGCCTTTTGCGGCAATTCTTCTGGTGGTGTTGGCCTTCGTGGTTATTGCGTTGGATCCGGCGACCGTGCTGTTCGCGGCGTTTTTGATTTTTGCGCTGTCTGGCCCGATTCGGGCACTGTTTCGTGGTAAAGCAAAAGCGGCCTGAAGGTCGCTTTTATACGTGGTAACCGCAATCCCGGCCTTTTTTTTCAAAAGGTCGTTGACAGGAAACGAGGGGTCTGTAGAATGCGCATCTCGCTCGAGGCACACACCGGTTTCCGGAGGTGTTGAGAGCGAGTTAACCGCTTGAAAGGTTTGAAGAAAACGAGTTTTCAGTTTCTTTAAATTAGCGGTTGACAGGGTGCAAATTCGCTGTAGAATGCGCACCGCTTCTGAGGGGTCAGCCACGGCGGGTTCTTCAGGAAGTTGGCCGCTTTGGTCTTGAGGGATTTGGTTGTTAGCGCTTGAGTCGCTTCAAAAAATTCTTCAAAAAAGTGGTTGACAACAACGAGGCGTCATGTAGAATACGCAGCCTCGATTGAGCAGCAGCTCAACGCTCTTTAACAAGTGAACCAAGTAATTCGTGT
>JABXHG010000215.1 GCA_013393545.1 Alteromonadaceae bacterium
GGGAAACCGTGGGTCAGAGGAACAGGGAAGACTTTACGCAGTCATGAGTACGACTTATAGGAAGGTGTGGGGTAACACGAAGCGCAGAAACAAGGGGCCGCGGGGCAGACTGGAAAGGGGGGTAGGCGGCTCTTGGAGGCCTTGGGCTAAAAGGGGTAACGCACAACCTAATTATCAGATGCCAGGAAGCAAACTCCAAAAAAAGCTATTCCAATGAAACTTACCCCCAATGAAGGGGGTAAAATTTAAGGGACGCAAGTTTAAGCCCGCGCCCCGGGTCAGTCAAGCTGACTGATCTCTTTTTAACCACCCTGAGGATAGGTATCTACCCTCAGGGTGGCCGCACGAACTCAACTTTCGCGGTTAAGCTCGGCGCTCAGCGCTTCTTCAACATCGGCCGCTGTTACGCCCTGTTCTTCCAGTTCGCGCTTGCGGCGGCGCTCGTTGTGATACGCCAGACCGGTACCGGCCGGAATCAGACGGCCCACCACAACGTTTTCCTTCAGGCCGCGCAGGTAATCACGCTTGCCGTTGACAGCGCCCTCGGTCAGAACCCGCGTGGTCTCCTGGAAGGAAGCCGCGGAAATGAAGGATTCGGTTGCCAGCGACGCTTTAGTGATACCCAGCAGCAAACGCTGGAATTTCGCCGGTTCCTTGTCCGCCATGTCGGCACGCTCGTTTTCTTCCAGCACGTGGGTGATTTCCACCTGGTCACCGGACAGCAACGTAGTATCGCCCGGATCAGTGATTTCAACCTTGCGCAGCATCTGACGAACGATAACCTCGATGTGTTTATCGTTGATGACAACGCCCTGCAGACGGTACACGTCCTGGATCTCGTTGGTGATGTACTTGGCCAGTTCGACCACACCCAGCAAACGCAGAATGTCGTGCGGGTTGGACGGACCGTCAGAAATCACCTCGCCCTTCTCAACGGTTTCACCTTCGAACACGTTCAGCTGGCGATGCTTCGGAATCAGAACCTCGTAGGCATCGTCGTCACGCGGCGTGATCACCAGGCGTTTCTTGCCCTTGGTCTCTTTGCCGAAAGACACCACACCACTGGTTTCGGCCAGGATCGACGACTCTTTCGGGCGACGAGCCTCGAACAGGTCGGCAACCCTTGGCAGACCACCGGTAATGTCCCGGGTCTTGGAGCTTTCCTGCGGAATACGGGCAACCACGTCACCCAGCTCTACCCGTGCACCATTGGCCATGGTCACCAGCGCGTTGGCCGGCAGGAAGAAGATCGCGGTACCGCCACCCGGCAGCTCCACGTCATTGCCGTTGTCATCCACCAGCTGGATAGCCGGGCGAATGTCTTTACCAGCGGCAGGACGATCCTTCGGATCGATCACTTCCATGGTGGACAGGCCGGTCAGTTCGTCGGTCTGGGTCCGGACGGTAATGCCCTGGTCCATGTGCACGAACTTCACGGTACCTTCGGCTTCTGCGACGATCGGGTGGGTGTGCGGATCCCATTTGGCGACCACAACGCCGGCTTCGACTTCATCGCCGTTCTTCACAGAAAGCACAGCACCGTACGGCAGCTTATACCACTCACGCTCACGACCCTGGTCATCGGCAATCGCCAATGCGGAGGAGCGAGAGATAACCACCAGTGAGCCATCACTCTTCTCAATAGACTTCAGGTTGTGCAAGCGAACGGTACCGCCGTGCTTGACCTGAATGTTATCCACCGCAGACGCCCGACTTGCCGCACCACCAATGTGGAAGGTCCGCATGGTCAGCTGGGTACCCGGCTCACCGATGGACTGGGCCGCGATAACACCGACAGCCTCGCCCACGTTAACTTCGTGGCCACGGGCCAGGTCACGACCGTAACACTTCGAACAGATACCGTAACGGGTGTCACAGGTGATCGCAGAACGAACCCAGACCTCATCCACACCGGCACGCTCAAGGGTTTCAACCGCTTTCTCGTCCAGCAGGGTGCCGGCCGGAATAACCGCGTTTTCCTTGTCGATCGGCGTGAATGCATCACGAGCAGTCACACGACCCAGCACCCGGTCGCCCAGCGGTACAACCACGTCGCCGCCTTCGATGTGCGGCGTCATCAGCAGACCTTCATCGGTACCACAGTCTTCTTCGGTTACCACCAGGTCCTGGGATACATCTACCAGACGACGGGTCAGGTAACCGGAGTTTGCGGTCTGCAGAGCGGTATCCGCCAGACCTTTACGAGCACCGTGGGTGGAGATGAAGTACGGGAGTACGTTCAGACCCTCACGGAAGTTCGCGGTGATCGGCGTTTCGATAATCGAGCCATCCGGCTTCGCCATCAGACCACGCATACCGGCCAGCTGACGGATCTGCGCGGGGGAACCCCGGGCGCCGGAGTCGGCCATCATGTATACGGAGTTGAACGACTCCTGCATCAGGTCTTCGCCGTCTTCACCCTGGACCGGCTTGCCGTCAGGACCAATCACCTGCTCCTGGGACAAACGCTCCATCATGGCCTTGGAGACCTTGTCGTTGGCACGGGACCAGATATCGAACACCTTGTTGTACTTCTCTCCCCGGGTCAGCAGACCGGACGCGTACTGGTTTTCGATGTCCTTAACCTCGGCCGAGGCCGCGTCCACCATCTCGTATTTTTCCGGCGGAATCTCGAAATCGTTAAAGCCGATGGAGATGCCGGACACGGTGGCGTAGTGGTAGCCCATGTACATCAGCTGGTCGGCGAAGATAACCGTATCTTTCAGACCGGCGTCACGGTAACAGGTGTTGATCAGGTTGGAGATCGCCTTCTTCACCATCGGTTTGTTGATGATGTCGTATTCGAGGCCATCAGGCAGGATGTCGAACAACAGCGCCCGACCGACGGTGGTGTCCACAATTTTGTGAACTTCCACTTTATCGCCCTGCTCATCGTAGGTGACCTGCTTGACGCGCACCTTGACGATGGCCTGCAAATCAACCTTACCGGCACCATAGGCGCGGTGAGCTTCCTTCACATCGGCGAACACCATGCCCTCGCCCAGCGCGCTCTTGCGCTCACGAGTCATGTAGTAAAGACCAAGTACCACGTCCTGAGACGGTACGATGATCGGCTCGCCGTTGGCCGGCGACAGTACGTTGTTGGTGGACATCATCAACGCACGGGCTTCGCGCCGGGCCTCGCGGGTCAGCGGCAAGTGTACCGCCATCTGGTCACCATCGAAGTCGGCGTTATAGGCGGCACACCCCAGCGGGTGCAGCTGAATGGCCTTACCTTCAATCAGAACCGGCTCAAAGGCCTGGATACCCAGACGGTGTAGGGTCGGCGCCCGGTTGAGCATGATCGGGTGCTCACGGATGACCTCGTCCAGGATATCCCAGACGACGCCTTCCTCGCGCTCGACCATTTTCTTGGCGGCCTTGATGGTGGTCGCCAGGCCCCGATGCTCTAGCTTGGAGAAAATGAACGGCTTGAACAGCTCAAGCGCCATTTTCTTGGGCAGACTACACTGACGCAGACGCAGCTACGGGCCAACTACGATCACCGAGCTGCCGGACCAGTCCACACGCCTACCCAGCAGGTTCCGACGGACACGGCCCCGCTTACCCTTCATCATGCCAGCCAGGGCCTTCCGCGGGCGCTTGTTGGTGCCGGTGATGGCACGGCCGCGACGACCGTTATCCAGCAATGCGTCTACCGACTCCTGCAGCATCCGCTTCTCGTTACGCACGATGATGTCCGGGGCGTTAAGCTCCAGCAGGCGCTTGAGACGGTTGTTCCGGTTGATCACCCGACGGTACAGATCATTCAGGTCGGAAGTGGCGAAGCGGCCACCATCCAACGGTACCAGCGGACGCAGATCTGGCGGCAGAACCGGCAGCACGGTCATGATCATGTCGCCCGGCTTGTTGCCGGAGTACAGGAACGCTTCAAGAATCTTCAGGCGCTTGCTGCACTTCTTGATCTTGGCCTCGGAATTGGTCTGCGGAATTTCTTCACGCTTGGTATCCATTTTCGTCTGGATGTCGATGTTCTCGAGCAGTTCCTTAACGGCTTCGGCACCCATGCGGGCGTCGAATTCATCACCAAACTCTTCCAGGGCTTCGTAGTACTGCTCATCGTTCAGCAGCTGGCCCTGTTCCAGGGTGGTCATGCCCGGGTCGATAACAATGAAGGATTCAAAGTACAGAACCCGTTCAATATCACGCAGGGTCATGTCCAGCATCAGACCGATGCGAGACGGCAAAGCCTTCAGGAACCAGATGTGAGCGACCGGGCTGGCCAGCTCAATGTGACCCATGCGATCACGGCGGACACTGGCCAGTGCCACTCCCACCCCACCCTTCCCGCAAATAACCCCACGATGCTTGGGGCCCTTGTCCTTGCCCACCAGACACCCTTAACCCTTGATCGGGCCGAAGATTTTGGCCCAGAAAAACCCGTCCCGCCCCGGCTTGAAGGGCCGGTAGTTGATGGTCCCGGGCTTTTTCCCTTCCCCAAAAGCCCAGAAGGGAACCAGTTCGGGGGTGGCCGGGCAAATGCGGATGGGGCCGAATTCTTTGCCTTCGTTCGGGTC
>JABXHG010000216.1 GCA_013393545.1 Alteromonadaceae bacterium
AATGTGCGTAGTGGTAGAGGATAACGGAATAGGGAAGAAGAGCCAGGTAGAGGGAGAGAATGAAAGCGGTAGCCAGATGAAGATGATAACGTGATATGGGGAAGGTGATGGGGCAGGGAAAGATATTGCAGGTTTAAGTGATGTAGCATTTCAGGGTGTACAGATAAATGTAATCGATCTGATTGACAAATTCTGAAGTGAAACGACAGAAATTACGACGTATGAAAAAACGAGCCATTAGATAACTCCTTAACTCCGGTTAATTACTCTTCTTCGTCCTGCTTCTGGGCTTTCTGGCCAGAATCGGACTCGGCAGAACGGCGAGGACGCTCGTCGCGGCGATCTTCACGGGACTCTGCGGCTTTCATCGGAGAAGGCTCGGTAACAGCCTCGTCCTGACGCAGAATCATCTCGCGGATGATGGCATCGTTGAACCGGAAGGTGTTAGTCAGCTCATCCAGGGCCCGCTTTGAACATTCAACGTTCAGCAGCACGTAGTGCGCCTTGTGAATCTTGTTGAACGGGTAAGCCAGGGTACGACGGCCCCAATCTTTCAGGCGACGTACCTTGCCGCCATCTTCGGTGATGACGCCGGTATAACGCTCGATCATCGCGGGCACTTGCTCGCTCTGATCCGGATGTACCATAAATACGATCTCGTAGGTACGCATGTGTTCTCCCTACGGTTTAAACAGCTTTCTTCCCGACCACACGTGCCCGGGCCTGAAAGCAAGGAGTTGACAGCCAGGCTGTCGGTTCTATTTCTGCTTTGATGATAAGGCTTTGCTAGAAAGGCTTGATCACAAGCGGGGCTTGATTTGCCTGAGTTCAGGCAACAGCAAACCGCCCCTGAAAACAGGGGTGGCATATTCTAGGCCTACCGGCCGGGTTGTGCAAGGTGTAATCAGCCTCAACTCAGACGCTGGCGCACTGCCTCAAACAGGCAAACGCCCGTGGCCACGGAGACATTCAGGCTGTCGACATGGCCGGCCATGGGGATGTTGATCAGCTGGTCGCAATGCTCCCGGGTGAGCCGGCGCATGCCCTTACCCTCTGCACCCATCACCAGCGCCACGGGACCGTTAAAATCCGCCTGGTACAAGGTGGCGTCGGCTTCACCAGCGGTGCCGATCAACCACACACCCTGCTCCTTGATTTCACGGAGGAAGCGCGCCAGATTGGTCACCCGCACAAACGGTACGGTTTCCGCCGCACCACAGGCCACCTTCCGGGCCACCGGGGTGAGCGTGGCGGATTTATCCTTGGGCACAACCACCGCCTGCACGCCAGCGGCATCCGCCGTGCGCATACAGGCACCGAGATTATGGGGGTCGGTCACGCCGTCCAGCACCAACAAAAACGGCGGCTTGTTGCTACTGGCCAGCTGGGCGAGCAGATCGTCTTCCGTCCACTCCTTGCTGGCCGATACGGCAGCGACAATGCCCTGATGAACACCCGACACCCGCTCATCCAGCTCCTTGCGATGCACAATCTGCCACCGCACACCGAGACCATCGAGGGCGCCAGTGACCGCCTTGACCCGTTTGTCCTGGCGGCCGGTCTGAATCCACACCCGCTGAAGCCGCTCCGGCTCCCGCTTGAGCACCGCGCCTACCGCGTGCCAGCCAAAAATATATTCCTGAGACACTGATCTTTCCTGTATCCGGTGTTGCTGTACCCGGTTTTATTTACCGGATTTGCCCTTCCGGCCACCACTTCTGGCCGGTTTCCGGGCCTGCTTGGCGGCTTCGGCGACCAGTTTCTCCCGGGCGCTGGACGGCGGAACTTTGGCATTGGGCTGACCACCGGACTTCGCCCCTGAACGGGCGCCCGAAGAGCCACCGGCTTTCTTCTTGCCACCACGACTGCCTTTTTTGCTGCGGGAGCCTTTGTCACTCACATCCCGCCGGGCAATATCAAGCGCGTCTCGGTCGCCTTCCCGGTGCTTCGGCTCGCTCACCAATTCCAGATCAATCTTGCGATCTTCCATGCCGACACGGGCAACCTGTACACGAACCTCGTCACCAAGGCGGAAACTCACAGCCGTCCGCTCACCAATCAACCGGTGCTTAATGGGGTCATGGTGGAAATAATCGCCACTCAGGGACGACACATGCACCAGACCTTCAATGTAGATGTCCGACAAGGAGACGAAGATACCGAAAGGCACCACGGCGGCAATTACGCCATCAAACTCATCGCCCACGTGGTCACGCAGGAACTCGCACTTGAGCCAGGCCTCCACATCGCGGGTGGCGTCGTCGGCGCGGCGCTCGGTCATCGAGCACTGCTCACCAAGGCGCTCCATGTCGCCATATTCGTAGGGGTACTTGGCCAGCTCCGGATCGGTCACTTTCGGAGTCACCACATCCTTCTTCACTTCCGGCTTGTGGATACGGGATTTGATGGCGCGATGGATAATCAAATCCGGGTACCGGCGAATCGGCGAGGTGAAGTGGGTGTAGCTGGCAAAGCCGAGGCCAAAGTGACCACTCTGCTCGGGGCTGTACACCGCCTGGCTGAGCGAGCGCAACATCACCATCTGAATGACGTTGGCATCCGGGCGATCTGCCACTTCCGCCAGCAACTGCTGGTAATCGGCGGAGGTCGGCTTGTCGCCGCCACCGAGTTGCAGCCCCAACTCGCCCAGGAACAGGCGCAGGTTCTGCAGCTTTTCCTCACCCGGCCCCTGGTGCACCCGGTACAATGCCGGAACTTCGTGCTTTTTCAGGAAGCGGGCGGTGGCCACGTTGGCGCACAGCATGCACTCTTCGACAATCTTGTGGGCATCGTTACGGTGCACCGGCACGATTTCTTCAATCTTGCGGTTGGCGTCGAAGACAATTTTGGTTTCGGTGGTTTCGAAATCGATGGCGCCACGCTCGGTGCGTGCCTTGCGGAACTGTTTATACAGATCGTACAGGTTGTGCAGGTGCGGCAGCAGGTCTGCGTAATGCTCGCACAGCCGATACCCTTGTTCGGTATCCGGGTGCTCGAGCATGGCGCTGACCTTGTTATAAGTCAGCCGCGCATGGCTGCGCATGACGGCCTGATAGAAGGTGTAACCACTGAGGTTACCGGCGGCGCTGATGGTCATGTCCGCCACCATGCACAGGCGATCCACGCCAGGATTCAGGGAACACAGGCCGTTGGACAGCTTTTCCGGCAACATGGGCACCACGTGGTCTGGAAAATACACCGAGTTACCACGGCGCACCGCTTCTTCGTCCAGCGGCGAGCCCACTCGCACGTAGTGAGACACATCGGCAATGGCGACCACCAACCGGTAACCACCACGCGGGCGGGGCTCGCAATAGATGGCGTCGTCAAAATCCCGGGCGGTCTCGTCGTCAATGGTGACCAGGCGCATGTTACGCAGGTCGACCCGGTTGGCCTTGTCCTTCTCTTCCACCTCTTCGGGAATGGCCGCCGCCTGCTCACCCACTTCAGTGGGCCAGTTATGGGGGATGTCGTAGGAGCGAATGGCGACGTCAATTTCCATACCCGGCGCCATGTGCTCGCCCAGAATCTCGACAATCTGGCCAGTGGGCTGCACTCGGATAGTCGGCTGGCGCAAAATGTCGGCCACCACATACTGGCCATGCACAGCGCCACCCACCTGCTCGTCCGGAATCAGGATTTCATGGTTAATGCGGGCGTTCTCCGGCACGACGAAACCAATGCCACTCTCTTTAAAGAAGCGACCAACGATCTGCTCGGTCTTGTGCTCCAATACTTCGACGATCACACCCTCGCGCCGACCACGATCGTCCACGCGGTCCACCCGCGCCGCAACCCGGTCACCGTGGAACACCTGGCGCATCTGCCGGGCGGTCAGGAACAGGTCAGAGCCTTTATCATCGGGAATCAGGAACCCGAAGCCATCTTTGTGGCCGACAATACGACCAGTGACCAGCTCGGCCTCCTCCAATGGCAGATAGGCGCCACGGCGGTTACAGATCAATTGTCCATCACGGCACATGGCGATCAGCCGCCGGCGGATGGCTTCAATGCTGTCTGGCTCGGTTTGCCCGAACTCCTGGCACAGGGTTTCGTGGGTGGCCGGCGCACCCCTCTCTTTAAGGTGCTGGAGGATGTACTCGCGGCTCTGTACCGGGTTGTCGTACTTCTGCGCCTCTATTTCGGCGTTCGGGTCTTTGTGTTCTTTTTTCCGGGAAACCATTCGGATCCTTGTTTGCTGGCCGCATTAAAGGCGGCGAATTCGTGTTTGTCTCAGTATAACGTTGTGAACAGGCCTGTGCCTAACAAGTGCTTCTATAGTACGCACAAATACCCGAAAACTTTTTTCAAAAAAATGTTTGACAGCTCCGGAAGCGATCAGTAAAGTACGCGCCATCGGTTGAGGGACACACCTCAACAAGTCATCTGCCGAGGTGGCGAAATTGGTAGACGCGCTAGCTTCAGGGGCTAGTGGGGGCAACCCCTTGGAGGTTCAAGTCGTCTTCTCTGCACCATTCTTATCTTCTGAGAATGTTCGATTCAATACCTTACAGACTTTC
>JABXHG010000217.1 GCA_013393545.1 Alteromonadaceae bacterium
CGTGCGTCTTGTGGGCCTTGTGAGACTTCTGGTTCCGCTGCTGTGTCATTTCGTTGGACTCGCCGTGCAGCGCTCCACGCAGTGAACCGATAGGACCGTGCTCGCAGCTGTGGATGTCATACAGAGTGGAGGGACACACGCGGGCGGTAAAGGTAGAGGCGTTGAACTCGTGCTCCGCGTACAGGATCAGGGAGACGTTCATCACCTGCTCGTGCAGCTCGGGCGGTTTCTTGCCGTGCAGCAGCTCGAGGAACACACCACCGATGGAGTCACACTCGGTATTGGCGGTGTCGATACGCACGCCTTCGTTGGCGAAGCGGTACCAGTAGGTAATGATCGCCGGGAATACCGCCAGCATGCGGTCGATCTTGTCGTCCTGCTGGCTGAAATCTTCCTCGGTTTCCAGGTTACCCAGCATGGAGCAACCGGTGCGCATCACGTCCATCGGATGGGCGTTCTTGGGGATCTGCTCCAGAACGGTACGCAGAGCTTCTGGCAGCTCGCGGTTGGCCTTCAGTTTGGCCTTGTACTCGTCCAGCTCCTGACGGTTCGGCAGCTTGCCACGCAGCAGCAGGTACGCGACTTCTTCGAACTGCGCGTTGTCCGCCAGTACGTTAATGTCATATCCGCGGTAGGTCAGGCCGGCACCGGTTTTACCCACGGTACACAGAGCGGTTTCACCAGCTACCTGGCCGCGCAGACCAGCACCACCGAGTTTTTTTGCTTCAGCCATGATCATCTCCCATTTGTACAGTTTTTGGTTTTGTTCAAGTTGGCTTGGGTTTGGTGTTCAGGGCGGCCCCTACGGGGCGCCCTTAAATCGGTTCAGTCTTTTTTCTGGGCGAACAGTTCATCCAGCTTCTGTTCGAAATCGTGGTAATTCAGGAAATCATACAGTTCCATACGGGTCTGCATCATGTCTACCACGTCTTTCTGGTCACCCTTCTCCAGAATGCTCTCGTACACGGTCAACGCCGCCTTGTTCATGGCGCGGAAGGCGCTCAGCGGGTACAGCACCATAGAGGCACCGGCTTCTGCCAGTTCCTTCTTGTTGTACAGCGGCGTAGCACCAAATTCGGTGATGTTGGCAAGCAGGGGCGCGTCAATGGCTTCCGCGAACGCCTTGTAGTCAGACAGTTCGTGAACCGCTTCAGCGAAGATGCCGTCAGCACCCGCTTCGATGCAGGCCTTGGCACGATCAATCGCCGCTTCCAGACCTTCTTTCTGGAAAGCGTCGGTACGGGCCATAATGAAGAAATCCTTGTCTTCACGGGCATCGGCAGCTGCTTTTACGCGATCAACCATTTCCTCTTTGGAGACAATTTCCTTATTCGGACGGTGGCCACAACGCTTCTGGGCAACCTGGTCTTCAATGTGAACGGCGGCAGCGCCGGCACGTTCCATTTCACGGATGGTGCGGGCAATGTTGAAGGCTCCGCCCCAACCAGTGTCGATGTCCACCAGCAGCGGAAGGTCAGTGGCTGAACAGATGCGATGCACGTCTTGCACAACATCGTTCATGGTGGTCATGCCCAGATCCGGCAGGCCGTAGGAAGCGTTTGCCACGCCACCACCTGACAGGTAAATGGCCTGGTGCCCTACGCGCTCGGCCATCATGGCAGAGTAGGCATTAATGGTGCCGACAATCTGCAGCGGCTGATTTTCCTGCAGGGCCTTGCGAAAACGCGCGCCCGGAGACAGTTTATTTGCCATGGTTACTTACCTCTCAAGTCAATGGTTAACCTAAATGGTTAAAACGCCTTCTTTGAATTTCTTCTCGATGTTCTGACGAGCGGCGTTAATGTGCCGCTTCATCAGAAATTCCGCGAGCTCGCCGTCACGCCGGGCCAGGGCCTCGACAATATGACGGTGTTCGCCCAGTGCCATGTGTGGCCGGCCCGCCGAGGTGCTCAGGCGGTAGCGGTACATGCGCACCATGTAATACAGATCGCCCAACAGCATCTGCGCCAGCTTGGTGTTGCGGCTGCCGGTGGCAATGCGGTGATGAAAGTCATAGTCACCCTCGGCCTGGTAATAGGCCTGGCCTTTTACCTCTTCAATCATCTTCTCGTGGCTGTCGAGGGTGGTCTGAAGATCGCGGATTTCCTGATCGGTCATCCGTTCAGCCGCCTGCCGGGCCGCCAATCCCTCCATCACCTCGCGAATGCGGTACAGCTCCATCAGCTCTTCCGCACTGACCGACACCACTTTCACGCCGGCGTGAGGACGACGCACCAGCAGACCGCGCGATTCCAGCCGGCCCAGGGCTTCGCGCAGAGGCCCGCGGGTCAGCTCGAAGCGGTTACAAAGCTCAAGCTCACCGATTTTTTCGCCCGGTGCCAGCTCGCCGGTAACGATGGCGGTTTGCAGACAATCAAAGGCTTCGTCTGCTCGGGTGGAAGATGGGGTGAAGGGTTGGTTCATAAAGTTGTCAACAATTCGTCCTGTAATAGATCGAAAATTACTCGCCCCTCTCGCGATTGTCAACAATATGGAAATCGGCATTGGACCATTTGCTTACAATGTCGATAACCGGCGCCTACAGTCAGCCTTCACCCTCCCCCTGGGAAGACATCTCCGGTAAACTGCTGAAAATCGGCAACGACGACTCATAAACCAAGGATTCATACATGATCAGGAAATGTCTGTTCCCCGTCGCGGGCTACGGCACCCGCTTTCTGCCCGCCACCAAGGCAATGCCCAAGGAAATCCTGCCTATTGTTAACAAGCCTTTGGTGCAATACGGCGTTGAGGAAGCCGCCGAAGCCGGCATTCACGAATTCGGCTTTGTCACCGGCCGTGGCAAGCGTGCCCTGGAAGATCACTTCGACATTAGCTACGAACTTGAACACCAGATTGCCGGTTCCGGCAAGGAAGGCTTGCTGACCTCCATTCGCGAGCTGATCGACAACAACACTTTCGCCTTCACCCGTCAAAACGAGATGAAAGGCCTGGGCCATGCGATTCTCACCGGCCAAAATCTGATGGGCGACAGCCCATTCGCCGTGGTGCTGGCTGACGATTTCTGCGTGGCGCCGGAAGGTGAAGATGGCGTGCTGGCCCAAATGGTGAAACTGTACAACCAGTTCCGCTGTTCAATCGTGGCCATTGAGGAAGTGCCGGCGGATGAAACCCACAAATACGGCGTGATTGCCGGTGAATCCATGAAGGACGGCCTGTACCGCATCACCGACATGGTGGAAAAACCGGCCCCGGAAGATGCACCAAGCAATCTGGCGATCATTGGCCGCTACATTCTGACCCCGGATATTTTCGAGATTATTGAAAACACCCCACCGGGCAAAAACGGCGAAGTACAGATTACCGATGCCCTGCTTGAACAGGCGAAAAACGGTTGTGTGCTGGCGTACCAGTTCAAGGGCCAGCGTTTTGATTGCGGCAGCATTGATGGCTTTGTGGACGCCACCAATTACGTCTATGAGAATGTTTACAAGAAAGGTAAATAAGGCGCCGCTGATCAGCGCCTGAGAAGTTGTAACACCATGCGCCGGTTATCGCTGTCACTGCGGCGAAACCGGCGCAGTAATTCCGTTTCTTCGTCGGTCAACGTGACCCGGTCAATCTCCTCCTCCAGCTCATCCAGCACCACTGACAAGTCGTCATTGTGACTGCTCATGAGGCCCGGAAGCTCCAGCTGGCCGGTTTCCACATCGGCGTCCACATCCAGCAGGAATTCCAACGGGGTGCCAGTATTCAGACAAAGATCCAGCAACTCGCCTACACCGGGATAAGCGCGCCTGCGGGCATCCAGTGCTTCCCAGCTGCGCACCAGGGCTTCGTCAACACCACACATCTCGGCCACATCGGCCACCGACAGATGCCCGATTTCGCGAATCCGCCTTAAACGGCGATTGAAAAACTGCAGGTAGCCCATGCGGAGAGATCCCTGTATAAAACGCGGAAACAGAAGCTGACAACCACCATCCTACACCCTGTTCGCGAGGTGATCAGCCACCCCGCAAATTTTCCCCCACCAATGGTTGACCAGCCCCGCGGAAATCCGTATATTGCCACCCCGTTGAAACACAGGACCATAGCTCAGTTGGTTAGATCGCTGCCGTGACATGGCAGGTGTCGGCAGTTCGAATCTGCCTGGTCCGACCAGAATGCTTTAGAAAGCCATGTACTTACGGTAGCCCGTGATAACTGGCTTTTTTGTTTTTACCCTGCTGCTTCTGA
>JABXHG010000218.1 GCA_013393545.1 Alteromonadaceae bacterium
GGTGGAGGTGCAGGGGAGGGGAGGGGGAGAGCACGAGGGCGAGGGGGTAGTGAGGAACGTGGCAAATGTGCAGAGTGGCGATGGGGTAGGGGAACATGGACAGACAGTAGTACTTGGGTTTGCCCGGTTCTTCCTTCACTTTGAAGGTTTTGTTGGTTTCCCAGAAGTCGCGGGCTTTTTGTTCTACATCACGGGGATGGTATTGTTCGTCCATTCCTGCCAGTACCGAAGTTACCCTGTGTCTGAAATAAGGTGTTCGAAGGGGCCGGACATTCTAACGCACACTGGGCTTTACAGGTAGTCTGCCAATTTGGTGGTGTTGTGCCAGACTTAATAAGTAGGTTCGAGACATTTTGCTTGTCTCCGCTATGGGTCCGGATGTGTGCAGGTGGGTATCGGGTATCGCTTTCCAGGACACGCCGTGAACCCATCCATGGCAGATTTTTGCTCCTGCAAAATCTGCATTTCCGCCTTCCATGGCGGTCGGGGCTTGACTGCAGCATCCATGCTGCAGACAGTCTTGGGAAGCCATACCCGCCCCCGATCTGTTAACGGCAGAGCTGTCTGCTGAAAATAGTTGAAGGCAAGTTAGAAATACGGGAGCTGGAGTGTGGATGTCCTTTCCGGGACTGTCTGCAGCATGGATGCTGCAGTCAAGCGTACACGGACGTATCTACAGCGTGTCCCGGAAAGGACATCCACAGTCCGGCTCTTGCACCAAAGTTCCAGACCGAAAAAGGACATAAATATGAGCGAATCAGAACGAAACCGGCTGTCAGGAAAAGCCCTTGAGGCCTACGACCGGATGCTGGAACGGGTGCAAACCCGTTTGCGGGAGGTTCAGAAAACCTCGCTGGAGACGCTGGAAGATGAAATCCAGCAGGCCGCGGAGTTTGAATACGAACTGGAGGAAATGACCCGTGAGGAAGTGGATCTGCTCAGTGCCTACCTGAAGCGAGACCTTCAGCACCTGATGCACTTCGTTGATGAAACCGGAGAGGGGGTTAAGGAGTGGTTGCAGCTGGACATGTCGCTGCTGGAGCATACCCTGGCTGACAGGTTGCTGTCCGTTGCAGACAAAACCCTAGTGGACACTCTCGAGCTTCGGCAGAAGCTGGAGAATCAGGATGTCAGCCATTATATCTCTGGTGAAGTGGCCACCGCCGGCATGTTCCGTTGCCTGAACTGTAACCACATGGTGTGCCTGACCAAAACCAGCCATTTCCACCCCTGCGAGGCTTGTGGTTCTCATTACTTTGAAAGGGTTACCAGCCGCTGGCCTCCCAAAGAGGAGTAAGGGGCCAGCCTCAGCCATTCGGAGGCCGAAATGACTTATCCCATCCACGGCGCCTGCCAATGTGGCAGCGTTACCTACCAGTTGTTGTCCGAGCCCAAAATTGTCATGGCCTGCCATTGCAAGGAGTGCCAGAAGCTTTCCACCAGTGCGTTCAGTATCACCGCCGTGGTGGATGCCTCTCAGGTGGAATTTCAGGGTGAAATGGCCGAATGGCGCAGGCCTGCCGATAGTGGCAATGTCAGCGCCGCGAAGTTCTGCCCCACCTGCGGTAACCGGATTTATCACTTCAATCCGGAACAGCCAGACAACATCAAGCTCAAGCCCGCTAACCTCTCCGATACCAGCATTATCAAACCCACTGCCCATATCTGGGTGAGCCAGAAGCAGGACTGGTACACGATTCCCGAGGGGGTGGCAGTCTACGACGGTCAGCTGTAAGGTGTATTCATAATGCACAATAAAGAGGTGGATTTATGCAGCTGAACGATGAGGTGATGGGCCGGCTTATCGAGCAGAATCCCGATGCCATGATCTTTGCCGATACCGGGGGCAGGATTCTGGTGTGGAATGAGGCGGCTGAGCGTGTGTTCGGTTTCACCAGGGAGCAGGCCATTGGCGAGAGCCTGGATATCATCATTCCGGAAAAGCTGCGCGAGCCGCACTGGCGCGGGTATGACGAGGCCATTAAAAACGCCGGCACCAAGTACTGGGGCCAATCCATGCCCACCAAAGCCATTCATTCGGAAGGCTCGATGATTTACGTGGAGCTTGGCTTTTCGATTGTGCTGGACGACGACGGCAAGGTGATCGGTGTGCTCTCAAGCGGGCGGGACATTACCGAGCGTTTCCAGAAGGAAAAGGAGAACAAGAAGCGCCTGGCCGAGTTGCAAAAGGCGCAAAAAGAAGGGTAGTTACAAGGGCATGGCAGGCCAGCCGGGTTGCCTTCATCAGTTGGCAACCCGGCTGGTAGCCCGGGGCTATCTACAGCGTGATGCCGGCTTTCCTGGCCCGCGTAGTATGCAGCTTCTGGTAACTCTCGATCATCTTCAGGTGCCGCTCCAGGCCTTCCAGCTGCATGTTGGTTTCTTCCAGACCGTGGAAACGCACGGTGCCCTCGATGGAGCCAACTACGGCGTCCATCACCTCGTTGCCGTACATGCGGCGGAAGTTGTGCAGGTAGTCGTCCAGCTCCAGATCGTCTTCCAGGGTGGCTTCCAGCGCCGCGTGCATGGCCTGGTAGAACAGGTTGCGTTCGACGGTGTTGTCGTTGAACTGCAGGAACATCTCCACCAGCTCCCGGGCTTCTTCCAGTTCGCCCAGCGCCAGGTAGATCAGCAATTTCAGTTCAAGAATTGTCAGCTGGCCCCACACGGTGTTTTCATCAAACTCGATGCCGATCAGGGTGATGATGGTCATGTAGACATCCAGCTCGGCCTCTTCCAGCCGTTCCACCAATGCCGCCAGCTCGTCTTCGCTCAGGCGGTGCAGGTTGAGGATGTCTTCCCGGAATGCCAGGGCGGTGTTGGTGTTGTTCCACACCAGGTCTTCCACCGGGTATACCTCGGAGTAGTCCGGCACCAGGATGCGGCACACGGGCGCGCCCAGGTCTTCGAACACAGCGATGTAGCTTTCCTTGCCCTGGTCTTCGAGGATGCCGAACAGGGTGTCGGCTTCTTCTTCATTCGTGCCCGAGAAGTCCCATTCTACGAAGTCCACGTCCGATTTGGCGCTGAAGAAACGCCAGGAGACCTTGCCGCTGGAGTCAATGAAGTGCTCCACGTAGTTGTTGGGCTCGGTGATGGCCATGGAGTTGAACGTGGGTGCCGGTAGGTCGTTCAGGCCTTCGAAGCTGCGGCCCTGCAGCAGTTCGGTCAGGCTGCGTTCCAGCGCCACGTGGAAGCTCGGGTGTGCGCCGAAGGAGGCAAATACGCCGCCGGTTTTCGGGTTCATCAGGGTCACGCACATGACCGGGAACTGGCCGCCGAGGGAGGCGTCTTTTACCAGTACCGGGAAGCCCTGGTCTTCCAGTGCCTGAATGCCCTCGACGATCTCCGGGTACTTGGCCAGTACCTCGTCCGGCACGTCTGGCAGGGCCAGTTCTTCTTCGATGATCTGCTTTTTCACCGCCCGCTCGAAAATCTCGGACAGGCACTGAACCTTGGCTTCGGCCAGGGTATTGCCCGCGCTCATGCCGTTGCTCAGGAACAGGTTTTCAATCAGATTGGAGGGGAAGTACACGGTTTCGTCGTCTGAGTGGCGCAAATAGGGAATGGCGCAGATGCCGCGCTCCGGGGTGCCGGAGTTGGTGTCGAACAGGTGCGTGCCCAGCAGCTCGCCTTCGGGGTTGTAGATGTCCAGGGTGTAGTCGTCGAGGATGCCGTCCGGGATTTCGCCGTTCGGCCCCGGCTGGAACCATTGCTCGTTCGGGTAATGCACGAACTCGCTGTTGCCGATTTCCTGGCCAAAATACTGGTCGTTGTAGAAGAAGTTGCAGTTCAGGCGTTCGATAAATTCGCCCAGGGCCGAGCCCAGCGCCGCTTCCGTGGTGGCACCCTCGCCGTTGGTTCAGCACATGCGGGCAGCGGCCACGCGGATGTGTCGAGAGCCACCGGCGGGCACGCTGCTGGGCACGGACGACGTTCGT
>JABXHG010000219.1 GCA_013393545.1 Alteromonadaceae bacterium
AAACCGCGGCCGGGTAAGCTGAGTGTTGAAATCACTAAGCCAACCCGTACCTCCCGCGACCTTTCCCTGGCGTACAGCCCCGGGGTTGCCGAACCGGTCCGGGAGATCGCGAAGGACCCCGAGAATGCTTACAAGTACACCGCCAAGGGTAACCTGGTGGCCGTGATCTCTGATGGCTCCGCCATTCTTGGTCTTGGCAATCTCGGCCCCTTGGCGAGCAAGCCGGTAATGGAAGGCCAAGGCGTACTGTTCAAGCGCTTTGCCGGAATCGACGTCTTCGATATCGAAGTCGATTCCGAAAGCCCGCAAGCGTTTATTGAAACGGTCGAGCGTATCGCTGATACCTTTGGTGGTATCAACCTCGAAGACATCCAGGCATCGGTATGCTTCGAGCTCGAGCGTGCGCCGATCGTCACGTGTACCTTGACCATCTTCTACGATCCCCCGTACGGTCCCGCACTTGTTACGGCAGCCGGCATGATCAATGCTCTTGAGCTGCAGGGTAAGAAAATTGAAGAGGCGAAGGTGGTTTGTCTGGGCGCCGGTGCCGCCGCCATCGCCTGCATGAAGCTGTTGATCAGTTGCGGGATCCGCCCTGAAAACATCTTCATGCTGGACCGCAAGGCTGTGATCCGCTCAGGTCGTGATGATTTGAACCAGTACAAGGCCATGTTCGCTAACGAAACGGACAAGCGCACACTGGATGAAGCCATTGATGGTGCCGATGTGTTCCTTGGCCTGTCCGGCCCGGATCTGCGGTCGGTTGACCAGGTGAAGAGAATGGCGCCTAACCCGGTTGTGTTCGCCTGCTCCAACCCGGACCCGGAAATCAGCCCGGAACTGGCGTTGGCCGCGCGGGATGATCTGATCATGGCGACAGGCCGGTCGGACTACCCGAACCAGGTGAACAATGTGTTGGGCTTCCCGTTCATTTTCCGGGGTGCTTTGGATGTGCGTGCCACTTCCATCAACGAGGAAATGAAAGTGGCTGCCGTTCACGCCATTCGCAAGCTGGCTAAAGAGCCGGTGCCGCAGGAAATCTGCGAAGCTTATGGTGTGGAAAGCCTGGAATTCGGCCGGGAATACATTATTCCCAAGCCGATGGATGTGCGGTTGCTGGAAATGGTGCCGGCAGCGGTTGCCCGCGCGGCTGTCGATTCCGGTGTGGCCAAGAACCCATACCCGGCTCATTACCCGCTGAAGTCAATGGACGACATTATCTGATTGTTGTTCGCTTCAGGCACAAAAAACCGGCGGTGATCCCGTCGGTTTTTTTATGCCTGAATGTCCGGGCTGGGTGGTTGGGGCAGATTTGGGTCAGAAGATCTGTCGTGACAGGTCTCCGTCCGGTTCGCCGTTACTGCCGTTGCCGGACTCCTCTGGTGGTAATGGCGCAGGTGCCTCTTCGCTGCGGAACATTTCAAATACGCCGTCTTCACCCGGGCGGGCTCGTTCACCGGTTTCCGGGTTGATGCGAATGCTGACGATGCCGTTCGGGCGACGCATGGTGGAGGGCTTGGTACCTTCGAGTGCTACCTCCATGTAATTCAGCCAGATGGGCAGTGCCGTGGTGGCACCGAACTCACCCCGGCCGAGAGGGGCCGGCTGGTCAAAGCCGACATACACCGTGGTGGCCAGGGAGTGGTTGAAGCCGCCGAACCAGGTGTCCTTCTGCTGGTTGGTGGTGCCGGTTTTGCCGGCGATATCGCTGCGCTTCAGTGCCAACGCCCGGCGGCCCGTGCCCCGTTTGATGACATCCTGCATCATTGAGTGCAGGATATACACCGCCCGCTCGTCGGCAAGTCGGCGCATGATGCGCGGTTGGCTGTCGTCTTCTGCTGAAGCCGGCAATACCATACCTTCGGTTTCCGGGAGTTCATCAACGTCCTGTTGGGACTTGTTGCGGTTTTCAAGCAGGTCGTCACAGTCTTTATCGCACAGGATGGTCTCTGGCGCCTCATAGACCACTGTGCCGTCCGACTCTTTGATGCTTTTGATCAGATACGGCTGAACGTCATAGCCGCCATTGGCAATCACAGCGAAGCCTCGCGCCAGTTCCATTGGGGTTAGCTGGCCACTGCCAAGCGCCAGTGACAGGTCTTTTGGCATTTTGTCAGTGGGGATCTTCAGTTGCTCCAGGTAATCCAGTGTGGTGCTGGCGCCCAGGTCTCGCAGCAGGCGAATGGAGACCAGGTTGCGGGAACGGTACAGACCTTCGCGCAGCGTGGTCGGGCCGTAGAATTGGCCGGAGGCGTTCTGTGGCCGCCAGGCGGTTTCCAGTTCGTCATCGTCAAATACGATGGGGGCGTCGTTGTAAATGGTGGCGGGCGTGCGGCCGTTCTCCAGTGCCGACAGGTACAGGAACGGCTTGAAGGTTGAGCCTGGCTGGCGTTCGGCCTGGCTGGCCCGGTTATATTTGCTCTGGTTAAAGCTGTAGCCGCCGCTTAGGGCTTCGATGGCGCCGGTCTGGGCGTCCAGGGAGATCAGCGCCCCTTCTGCGCGGGGAACCTGGGCCAGGCCAACCCGCAAATTCATGCTGGCGGCCGGCTGAGGTGTGTCGTCCTGGTCCTTCGTTTCCGAGATCTGCGGCAGTTTCAGAACCTTTGTGTAGATAACGTCGCCTTCGGAAACCACGTCAGAGGGTTTTTCCGGTTCCGGTCCGGTCCAGCTCTCGGTACGGTAGCGCCGGGCCCAGGTCATGGTTTCGAAGGGCATGATTGCCGGCCCCAATTTGCGCAAGTGAACCTTCACCTCGGCGGCGTCATCGTCAACGGCGGTAACCACGGCAGGTATCAGAGAGGCCACCTGGTTGTAGTTCAGCATGCGGTCTGACAGCTCTGCGGCAGACAGGTCACTGGCTTCAAAGCGCCCGATTTCTCCGCGGAAACCGTGCCGGCGGTCGTAAGCTTCCAGGCCGGCACGCAGGGCATCCGTTGCGCTTTGTTGCTTTTTACTGTCGA
>JABXHG010000022.1 GCA_013393545.1 Alteromonadaceae bacterium
GTTGCGCAGGGCAATGGCAACGGCACGCTTGGCTTCTTGCTGACCCACGATGTGCTTGTTCAGCTCGTGGACAATCTCACGGGGAGTCATTGCAGACATGGTCGCTCCGGTCAGTCTTTGGTGGACAGCACTTCCAGAGTGCGGTTCTGATTGGTGTAGATACAGATGTCGCCGGCGATTTCCAGAGCCTTCTCGGTGATTTCCTGAGCGCTCAAATCGGTGTTTTCCAACAGCGCACGGGCGGCGGCCTGGGCGTATGGGCCGCCGGAGCCGATGGCGATCAGGCCCTGTTCCGGTTCAATTACATCGCCATTGCCGGTAATGATCAGGGAGGCGGTTTTGTCGGCCACGGCCAGCAGCGCTTCGAGTTTGCGCAGGGCGCGGTCGGTGCGCCAGTCTTTGGCCAGCTCAACGGCGGCGCGTGTCAGGTGCCCCTGGTGTTTTTCCAGTTGGGCTTCGAAGCGTTCGAACAGGGTGAAGGCATCCGCCGTACCACCGGCAAAGCCGGCGATGACCTTGTCGTTGTACAGGCGACGTACTTTGCGCACGTTGCCTTTCATCACGGTGTTGCCCAGCGTTGCCTGGCCATCACCGGCCAGGGCCACTTCGTCGCCTCGGCGGACAGAAACTATGGTAGTCATTCGGGCTCCAGTTGCCTGTTTACAGTGGTTATCGAGATGTTATGGAGGCGGGGTGCAAGAATTCAAGAGCGGAGCTGACTGATACTGCAGAGCCTGAGAGTACTGAGAATGGTCGGGTCGGGGAAGGCTTTCCAAAAAACGCTCCTGGCGGCCCGTCCATGGGTCGCTTATGTTCCGCCATCCCTGGCTCCACAAATTTTTGGAAAGCCTTCCCCGACCCGACCAGCTGAACTGCGTGCTTGCCGCCTTTTCTAGCCTTCTTTAGGAATCTTGCGCACCAACGGCTGAATATCGATAGACACCAGTTTGTCCACCGCCGAATTCATGTTACTGCGGGATTTGAACGGCCCGGCATTCACCCGGTACCACACGCTGCCGTTGTTTTGCTCCACGGTTTGCACCTGTGCACGCAGGCCCTGGAAGGCGATTTCGGCGCGCAGGCGTTCGGCGTCTTGCTGGTTGCGGAAAGAGCCGGCCTGCACGATGTAATCGAAATCCTGCATGTTCGGGCCGGGGGTGTATTCGTTGACTTCCGGCGTGGCGACCTCGCTTTCCGGCAGCATGTCGTAGAAGCGGAACTCGCGGGCGGTCTGCTCTTCTTGGGCAGGCTCGGGCGCAGGAACCGGTTTCGGCTCAGACCTTTCGGGTGCCGGTGCGGGCGTTTGTTCCGGTGCTGGCTGGCCAGGTGCGGTATCAGAACTCTGCCCGGCTTCGGGCAGGGTGTTCAGATAGACAATAAAACCGATAAAACAGCCCACCAGGGCCAGAGAGGCAATCCACTTCACCGATAAACTCCCGTGTTGTATGCGCGTCGGTGCGCTGTCCTTGCGTGGGGCCGACCTCGCGGGCTTTGGTGCCGGTTTGGCTTTTTCAGCCCTCCTGGCCTTGGGGGCCTGGGCACCTTTCCCGGCAGGGCGGCTCTTTTTGGCGTAGTCCCTGGCCATGGCCGGCTTACATCTCTTCCGGTGCGCTCACGCCCAGCAGGTTCAGGCCGTTTTCAATCACCTGGCGCACGGCCAGGTACAGGCTGACGCGGGCATCGCGCAGAGCGGTATCTTCAATCAACACCTTGTGGGCGTTGTAATAGGTGTGGAACAGGCCGGCCAAATCGCGCAGGTAATGGGCCACGTGGTGCGGCTCGTGCTGTGCGGCGGCGTTAGCAACCAACTCCGGATACTTCGCTAGCTGATTGGCGATTTCCTTTTCTTCATCCAATGTCAGGATGGAGAGATCCCCTTTGCAGTCGTGGAAACCGCGGGTGGTACCTTCTTCGGCCAGCTTGCGCAGCACACTGCAGATGCGCGCGTGAGCGTACTGAATGTAGTACACCGGGTTTTCGTTGGTTTGCGAGCGGGCCAGGTCGATGTCGAAAGTCAGCTGGCTGTCTACCCGGCGGGCGGCGAGGAAGTAGCGGGTAGCGTCGCGGCCTACTTCTTCAATCAGGTCGCTCACGGTCACATAGCTGCCGGCGCGCTTGGAGATTTTTACCTCCTCGCCGGAACGGGTGACCATCACCATCTGGTGCAGTACGTAGTCTGGCCAGCCTTGCGGAATATCGGCTTTTAGGGCCTGTAGGCCGGCACGCACACGGGTAACGGTGGAGTGGTGGTCGGCGCCTTGTTCGTTAATCACGGTGCTAAAGCCGCGCTGCCATTTGTCCAGGGGGTAGGCCACATCCGGCAGGAAATAGGTGTAGCCGCCGTCTTTCTTGCGCATGACGCGGTCTTTGTCATCACCGAATTCGGTGGTTTTCAGCCACATGGCGCCGTCTTGTTCATAGGTGTAGCCGTTTTCCTTCAGGCGCTCTACGGTGGCTTCTACCTTGCCATCCTCGTATAGGGAGGATTCCAGGAAGTAGACGTCGAACTTCACGCCAAAGGCCTGTAGGTCCAGATCCTGCTCGCGGCGCAGGTAAGCAACGGCAAACTGGCGAATGGCCTCCAGATCGTCGGCATCGCCCTTGGCGGCAACGGCACGGTCGTCGGCGATGACGGTGTCGCCGGCCAGGTAGGCGTTGGCCACGTCGGTAATGTAGTCGCCCCGGTAACCATCTGCCGGCCAGCTTTCGTGCTCCGGCGTCAGGCCTTTCACGCGAGCCTGAACCGACAGCGCCAGGTTGTTGATCTGGGCGCCGGCGTCGTTGTAGTAGAACTCGCGGGTAACGTCTCAACCGTTGGCCTCCAGCAGGCGACACAGGCTGTCGCCAATTGCCGCGCCACGGCCGTGACCCACGTGCAGCGGGCCGGTGGGATTGGCGCAGACGAATTCCACCTGCACTTTTTCGCCCTTGCCGTTCTGGTTGCGGCCGAATTGTTCGCCGTCGGCCAGGATGGTCTCGACAATCTCGAAGGCGCTGGCGGTGCTCATGAAGAAGTTGATAAAGCCCGGGCCGGCAATTTCCACTTTATCCAGTGCCTTGCTTTCCGGCAGGTTGGTCACCAGTGCCTCGGCTAGTTGTCGTGGCGGGCAGCCGGCGGCCTTTGCTGCAGCCAGGGCAATGTTGCAGGCGTAATCGCCATGGGCCTTGTCTTTGGTGTTACCGATCTGCGGGGTAAAGGTTTGGTCCGCCGGCAGGGTGCCATCGGATTGCAGCGCGGCCAGCGCAGACTGGAGAAGCTCGGATACGGTCTCTTTCATGCTGTCAGACGACTCGGTTCACAGAAAATGGGTGTCGGGCGGGGCGCCCGTTGAAAATAGAAGAGGCGTATTATCGCGGAAAGTGGGAGTGTAAGCAAAAGGTGGGGGGAGAGGCTGCTGTGAACATAAGAGCCCAAGTGTTTTTGGGCTCTTACCCTAATTACTGCTGCATCAAAGGTTCGAAGCAGCTTCCTGGAAGAAGTCGTTTAGAGTGAGAATCAAGTGCTTCTCCAGCATTTGGCCAGTGAACTCATTCAGAGAGTTATAGCTTTCCAGGTCACCTTTTTCGTGGTCGACGCTTTCCTCGACGGTATAGCTTTTCTCGAAAACGGTCTCGGAGCCTTTCATCAGCTGATAAGCGACGTCGAAGTCTGCAATGATATCGTATTCTGACGGGCCAAAGCCTAGCGTTAACAGATTCTTGCCAATGCTTTTGCCTGCCTCATAATCGGCATAAGCGGGCCCCTTCTTGTCGCGGGCGGTTAGTTCAACCATCAGGTTGTAGTCGCCTTCACCGGGATTGGCGCGTTTTACCGAAGCCGGCAGCTGCTCGTAAATGTAGTTGGGCAGGTCTCGCAGCACTGATGCCGAGGCAACCGAAAGTTCAGCTTCTTCAAGAGGTGTCATGGGCAGCTGTTCACCGCCAGTGAAAATGCCTGGTTTTGGTTGACTGTAGAACACCTCATGGCTGATGGATTTATCCTCATAGGCCGTGTCATAAACCTGCGAAACAGCCGGCATTTCAATATTGGCGTGAGTGGCGCACCCGGCCATTGCCAGGGCCATCAGGGCTACCATTAGCTTTTTCATTTGGTTTCCTTGAGTTCGGGAGTTGAAGATATGTACTGAAAAGCACCACAAGATAGTAATGGCTTAAGCTTATGAAGAGAAGTTCATTTTTGTTGGTAGTTTGTTAATTGTATTGAGGTTTTCGAGGTCGCAGTTTTACCCGTTGGGTACGCGATGTGGAAGTGCCGAATTATCGAGGGCATCATGCCTATACGGATTAAAAGCAGTGGTTATTCAATTATGAAAAGGAAGGTCAAAGCCCGACTTGGTAGTCGGGCTTTGATGCATCGGTAGATTAATCAGTGAGTGTGTAGGTTTCTATAAAATCTGGCCCCGAGTAAGGGGTTGGAGGCGTAACTTTAACTGACAAAGTACCCGAATCGGAGGTGTCATCTGCTTCAATTATAACACACTGCTCCACAGGTGTGGTTCTGTAGCTAGTTGTGGTATCAAAGCTGTTATCGCCAACAATGGAGCCATTGGTGGTCTCAAAGCTGACAGAAGTATTCCCGGGCGGAGGGCCTTTAATGGTGGCACCGGAGCTATCGGTAAAATCACCTGAGATGCTAAAACAAATTGTACCTGGGGAGTACGTAGCTGGACCACTAGGGGTGATTGTAATCCGATCGCTAGCCATATAGATATGCGCCAACTTAAAAATCTCTTTTACTGTATTAGTGCAAGATCCCGCTTGTTCGGATTCCTCGGAGCAAGCAGTGCCGTCGTAAATTCCGTTTTCCCCGTTAAAAGCTCCGTCTTGATTATAATCAAAATACTCTTCGTCCGGGTCTCGAGCTCCGTTGTTGTTTCGGTCTAGGAAGGCTTCAGACGCGTCATGACCTTCTTTTGCAGAGAACAGGTCTTCATTCGCTGTATATTTTCCGTCGCTGTTTTTGTCTCTAAAACTTTCTTCTCCGGTGGTCCTGGCCAAGATTGCTACTACTCCAGTGTCCGCTGGACGGGGATCTTGACTTACCCACTGTAAGGAGCATTCTCCAGCCGAAAGTGTGCATTCATTGGCGATTGCTCCCCCCGAGGTTACAAAGTTTACGATGGTGTTGTTGATGCTGTTGTTGTTTCTGTCTGCAGCTCGAATTGTTATGCCAACCGTTTGTCCATCATAAAAGCGAGCGTTAGGCAAAAAGTTTTCTGCTACAGAAATGGAGAAGCTGTCAGTGTCAGCTATGGAGGCGCTAATGGAGACGGGATCCGACGTGGTTTGAATTTTCTCACCTGATGGAAGTTCATAAGTGGCTGTAACGCTCACAACGCTCGCCACAGAGCCCGCATTGATTTTAGTTTGTGCCGTTCCGTCATTGCGAGTCTGTACGATGGTTTCCGTTAATGCAGCCCCACCTACTGTGCTGGAAAGGCCGAATGTGACGGTTTCGTCTAAGACTGGGGCTCCGTTTACATCGACAAGCTTAAACGTAATAGTTGAAACACTGCTCCTGGTTGAGTCGGAGTTACCGTCCGTGGCGATGACCTCTGGGCTGGCGCCAACAAACTCAAGGGCGTCGACGTTTTGATTGGCCACGTTGACTATTGCTGTTGCTGTTGCGCCATTGTCGAGACGAGCCGTGATAGTGTCGACTCCTGAGCAGCCAGCCGTGTACGTTGTGCTTATCGATCCCGATGTTGTTGTGATAGGTGAATCGAGAGTCGCGTTATCGCACAGTGATGTTAAAGTAACAGAAGCTTCCTCACCCACGTATAAGTTATTCCTGTTGTTGCTATCAACAACATTGAATGAGATTCGTGTAGTTCCACCTGAAGATAGCTCCGTAGCCGTTAAATTCATTTGTCCTTCCTGGAATGAAGCTTCGCTGCCCGTGCCCAGTGCAAGAACTGATTCCTGCTGTTCAGACTCAGTCCCATCCTCGTTGCCGTTACCACCGGAGGTGACGCTGCCATCGCCTCCGCCCCCGCAAGCTGCCAAAAGCATAGCCAGCGACAGAGCCGCCGCACGCGCTAGGAATTTCCCTGACATTTCTAATCTCCACGTTTTCGTCTACAGCAAAAGCCAATTCGCTGCGCGTTCCCTCGCGTGAGAACCGCAACCTCAGATAGTGTTCCAACTTTATCCGTCAGATGGTTGAAAATCATAGCACAGTCAATCCAGCTGTATGGGGTGCTGGAATCAAATTTCACAAAATCAGGTGGTTGATTTGTGAAGTTTGTACTGGGTCACGTTTTCGAGGTTAGCCGGTTTCCTGTGGGTCCACGTCAATCATCCATTTGCTGCCGGGGGGCAGTTTGGTCTGGTCGAGGTGCAGGCAAAGGTGGCTGAGCAGATGGTTCAGGTGTTTGCGGTTGTCGCTGTTCAGAATCAGCTGTGCGCGGTGGCGGTTGGCCTTGCGGGCGATGACGGCGGGCAGCGGGCCCCAGACCTCCGTGCCGCCGGTCTGCGCCATGGGTTTGATGGCATCCAGCAGTTGCACGCTGGCCTGCATGGTGTTGGCTTCGGCCCGTAGTATCGCCATTGCGCGGAAAGGGGGGAGTTGGCCGCTTTCACGTTCGGCCAGCAGTTGTTCCGCCATGGCTGGGTAATCGCCGGTGCACAGGCTGTGTAGCAAGGGGTGGTCGCTGTGGCAGGTTTGTATCAGCACCTTGCCGGACTTGTCCCCCCGGCCGGCGCGGCCACTGACCTGCAGCAGGGTTTGCAGCATCTGTTCGGGCGCGCGAAAGTCCACGCTGAACAGGCCGCCGTCGGCGTTGACCACGACAACAAGCGTTACATTGGGGAAGTCGTGGCCCTTGGCGAGCATCTGTGTCCCCACCAGTATACAGGGCTTGCCGCTGTTTACCTTTTTTAGAATGCTTTGAATGCTGCCCTTGCGCTGGGTGCTGTCCCGGTCAACCCTTATCAATGGTGTGTCGGGGAAGTTTTCAGCCAGGGTTTCTTCGGCGCGTTCGGTGCCCTGGCCTACGGGTTTGTAGTTTTCACTTTGGCACTTCGGGCAGGTGTGTCTGGCGGCCTGCTGGTAATCGCAATGGTGGCAGCGCATGGCGCGATCGCGGCGGTGGTAGGTCAGCCTTGTGTCGCAGTGGGGGCATTCTTCCAGGTGGCCGCAATCGAAGCACATCATCACCGGGGAATAGCCTCGGCGGTTCACGAACACCAGGGCTTGTTCGCCCCGCTCCAGGGTTTCCTTGATGGCGCTCAGGGCAGGGCGGGCCAGGCCCGCTTCCAGCGGGCGGCTGCGTATGTCCAGCAGGGCCAGTTCCGGTGGCAGGGCGTTGTTGGCACGTTCGTTTAGAGTGACCAGGTTGTACTTGCCTTGTTTGGCGTTGTGCCAGGACTCCAGCGATGGCGTTGCCGAGCCGAGAATCACCGGGCACTGGTTCAGGTGCGCGCGGTACACCGCCACATCGCGCCCGGAATAGCGGAACCCCTCGCCCTGTTTATAGGAGCTGTCGTGCTCTTCGTCGACAATCAAAGTGCGCAGGTTGGTAAAGGGCAGCAGCACGGCAGAGCGGGTGCCAATCAGGATAACCGGCTCGCCGTTGCGGATTTTCAGCCATGTGCGTAGTCGTTCACCGTCGTTCAGAGCGGAATGCCAGACGGCGATGCGATCGCCAAAATAACGACGGAAGCGGGCCAGGGTTTGCGGGGTAAGGTTGATTTCCGGCACGAGCACCAGCGCCTGCTGGTCATCTTTTAAGTGGTTCTTTAAATAATGAAGGTAGAGTTCGGTTTTGCCGCTGCCAGTAATACCGTGCAGCAGGTTTGCAGAGAACTGGTCGGTGCGGTCTGGCAGTTGGTTGGCGGCTTTTTGCTGGGCGGGTGACAGTACCGGCCTGGGCAACTCTTCTGTCTCGCTGGCGGCTGGTTGCTGCGGTGCTTCTCCCTGGGAGATCAGGCCTTTATTCTGCAGGTTGCGAATTTGCGCACGGGTATAGCCCAGTTGAATCAGTGTGCCGGAGGGAATGCCGGGTCTGTCTTTTATGGTTTCGAACAAGGCTTTTTGTTTGTGTGCATTGGCCGCCAGTGTCGCTTCAGGTTCCAGTGGAAACCAGTATTCCTCGGCTTTTTCATGGGCCGGGCGGCCGCGGCGCAGTGATGGCGGCAGAGCAGTGAACAGGCATTCACCCAGTGGGTGCTGGTAATAGTCGCTGGCCCAGGTGAGCAGGCGGAAGGTGTTCTCGGGTAACGCGGGCCAGCCTTCCAGTGCCTCCCTGACCGGCTTTAAGGTAATGCCTGCCGGTGGCTCAACGCCGGTTTCCACCACTAGCCCCGTGAGTGCCTGCCGCCCAAACGGCACTTTTACCCGCTGCCCGGGGTGTACCTGAAGGTGCGCGGGCACCAGGTAGTCAAACAGGCGCCGCAGGGGACGGTTGAGGGCAATTCGGGCAGTGGCTGGCCGTGTCACGGTATGTGCGTATCCTGGTAAGAGGCTGAAAACGAGCGCAGACGCCGGGCGCGGGTGTTTGCGGCCGGTCAAAACGGCTGAAGAGGCTTGCCTGCAGCCGGGTTTGTCAGTAAGATTCGCGGTCTGTTTATGGCCGGGCTTGATTGTGCACGGTCTTTTCAATGGATTCAAACATGCGGTGCCCGGCGCCAACGCTGAGCGACAGCGAGTGATTGGGTAGCGGCATGACGGAAAGAGGTTCACCAGGAAAGAAGGTATTCACCCGAAGTACGAAGAAATTTCTGTTAACTGCTCTTGCGGTAACAGCTTCAAGACTCGCTCCACCTTTACCCAGGATCTGCAGCTGGACGTGTGTTCACAGTGCCACCCGTTCTACACCGGCAAGCAGAAGGTGATGGACACCGGCGGTCGTATCGAGCGTTTCAACAAGCGTTTCGGTGGTCGTATCGGCGGCAAGAAGTAATTCGTCACACCGAGATGAAGAAAAGCGCCTAAGGGCGCTTTTTTGCGTTCAGGCACCGGTAAATGTGTTTGTAAGCAAAATGCACTATTGACGGATGAATTTGGATCTTTCGTGCGGGTTGTTGTTTGTGTGTCCGCGAGCCATAATGGCTTTCCCGCTTTGCAGAAGGCAGGCGGGATCTAACTCTAAAACGTGACAAACGGAACAGTGGCAATGTATCCAGATCTGCAAGCTGCATCCCTTTAATCTCACTCCAAACCTCCGCCGGGCAACCTTGTTGTTGAAATCACTAAGCCCACCCCTACCTCCCTCTACCTTTCCCTCGCTCACGCCCCCCGCGCTTCCGTCGCC
>JABXHG010000220.1 GCA_013393545.1 Alteromonadaceae bacterium
GCGGGGGAGCAAGAGGTGAAGCAAGGGGAAGGAAGTGGAAGAAGAAAAGGAGGCGCGGGACAGCGTGGGGGCTAAAGCTGCAGAAACGTGTGGTGCAAACACCATTGGTGAACTGAGGAAGGAAAAGATGCAGCAGAAGAAGTCCGATAACGACTAAAAGTCGATCGGGATCAAAAAACGGGATATAAGAGCGCGTTTTTTTTGTGTTTTTTTCTGGTTTGGCTAAACTAGAGGCAATACAATCCGGTAAGCGCCACGGAATAATAACGACAGAGGGAAAGCCTCATGACGAAGTCCGAACTGGTTGAACTGATTGCCTCGAAACAAACCCAGCTGTCAGTCAAAGATGTTGAGCTCTCTGTGAAGAGCATCATTGAACACATGTCCCAGTCCCTGGCCGACGGCCAACGAATCGAAATCCGGGGCTTTGGCAGTTTCTCCCTCCACCATCGAGAAGCCCGCGTTGGTCGTAACCCGAAAACGGGTGAGTCGGTTCAGTTACCAGCCAAGTACGTGCCGCATTTCAAGCCGGGCAAGGAGCTCAGGGAGCAGGTTAACGAGAGCATGAAGAAGGGCTTTTAATCAACTTGCGGATTGGGCATCCGTTGGGCGAAAACGGATAGCGCTTCCGTCTCTGGAGCACTTGAAGCATGGCAGGGTTGCATAAAATCCTTATTACCGTTTTGGTTCTGGCGCTGATCCTGGTGGCGCTGGTTTTCTCCCTCAATAATCAGACGGACGTTTCCCTCAATTTTCTTTTGTTTGAAACGCAGCCTCATGGCGTTGCTGTGTGGATTATCATGGCCTTCGTGGTAGGGGCGCTGTGTGGTCTGGTACTGACCCTTCTGGCCACGTTTCGCAGCCAGGTCTCCCGTCGTGGCTTGAAGAAAAAGCTGGAAAAAACCGAAAAAGCGCTGGAGAAGTCCAGGGCTGAGAACGATCGGGCGCCTTGATGGAGTTCCTTTGGAAATGGCTGCTGATTACAGCGGCTGTTGCAGTAGGCTGGGCTGTTGGTCGTTTTGGCCGGCGATCCGATTCACAAAAGGTCATCGCTGACGAGGATTCCGTGCGTGACAGGCTTCAATTCCTGTTCACCAATTACTCGGACCAGGCGGTCGAAAACTTTGTGCAATCCCTGGCGGTAAATCGCGATACCGTCAATCTTCACCTTTCCGTTGGCAGTCATTTTCGCAATAAAGGCGAGACCGACCGGGCTATCCTTATCCACCAGAACCTGCTGGCACGGCCAGAACTGCCCGCCCGTTACCAACCCCAGGTGACGTTTGAGCTGGCCAGCGACTACCTCAATGCTGGTTTGCTGGACCGAGCGGAAGCGCTGCTGCATCAATTGATGGGGGATCGCGACTATGGGCAGCAGGCCGCCAAAACCCTGATTGAGCTGTACCAGCAGGAAAAGGAGTGGCAGAAGGCGGCGCAAATTGCCCGTACGCTGACACGGGCCGACGCCGATCCGGCGATGATCAAGACGTTGGCCTATCTCACCTGCGAGCTATCGGAAGAAGCGCTGGCCCGTGACGACCGGTGGCAGGCCCAGAAGCAAGCCAAAGAAGCTCTGGACTATGACCGGGAGTGCGTGCGCGCAACGTTTATTCTTTCAAAGCTGCAGCTACGCCAGGGCAACTTCCGGGATGCCGGCAACCAGTGTTTGAAAGTATTTGAGCAGAACCCGCAATTTGGGCCAGAGGCGGTCGACCGGCTGATGAGACTTGAGCGGGAGCACGGCAATCCTGGCCGTCTTTCGAAAAAACTGAAAAAGCTCTATCAACAATACCCCAGCACGACGTTGCTGCTTGCGTTGGTGGAGTCTGTTGAGCGCTCCTCGGGCCGGATGGCTGCCATTGAATTGCTGCGGGAAGAGTTGGAAAGCCATCCGTCGGTCCGCGGCCTGTTGAGACTGGTGGAGATGGCCGGCTATGAAAAAGGCATGGCCTCGGACGAGGGCCGCCTGATCAGTCGCATTGGCCATTTGCTGCTGGTCAATCGCCCCATATACCGCTGTGTGAGTTGTGGTTTCTCCGGGCAACAGCTGCACTGGCTGTGCCCGAGTTGCAAACAGTGGGAAACCGTTCGCCCGATACAGGGCGTGGAAGCTGAATAATCCCTGAACCCCGAATGTTGAACCTGACACCTGGACTGTAAAACGTGCATATGCCTCACGACCCCAAAATTATCGTAGCCCTGGACTTCCCCTCCCAGGCGCCGGCCCTGGCGCTGGTGGATCAGCTGGATCCATCAAAGTGTCGCTTGAAAGTTGGCAAGGAGCTGTTTACCCGTTCCGGCCCCCAATTGGTGGAGGCACTGCAGGGCCGGGGCTTCGAGGTGTTTCTGGACCTGAAATTCCATGATATTCCCAATACCACGTCTGCGGCGGTGGCTGCGGCGGCCGACCTGGGCGTGTGGATGGTGAACGTGCACGCCTCCGGTGGCGAGAAAATGATGACCGCCTGCCGTGAGCGACTGGTGCCTTACGGAAAGGATAAGCCGCTGTTGATCGCGGTAACGGTGCTCACCAGCATGACTGCCGATGATCTCGCGGCCATTGGCATTCCCAACTCTCCGGAAGCCCAGGTATCCCGTCTGGCCACGCTGACCCGAAACTGCGGCCTGGATGGCGTTGTCTGCTCAGCCCAGGAGGCACCACGTCTGAAGAAAGAGCAGGGCGCAGAGTTTCAGCTGATCACCCCGGGCATTCGCCCGCTGACCGCCGACAAGGGCGACCAGCAGCGCATCATGACTCCTGCCGATGCCCTCAATGCCGGCTCCGACTACCTCGTTATCGGCCGCCCCATTACTCAGGCGCCGGATCCTCTGGCTGCCCTGGAAGCCATTCATGCTGAGGTGTTGTCAGTCTGACCGAAACGAAAAAAGCCCGCTAATTCAGAGAACTAGCGGGCTTTCGAAATAGTGGCTCCCCGAGCTGGGCCCGAACCAGCGACAAACGCATTAACATTCCTTTCCCCTACCACCTGAGCTATCGGGGACCCTCCACTTATTCCGGAGCGCGTTTATTAATGTCCCTTACCTCCCTCTTACACCCC
>JABXHG010000221.1 GCA_013393545.1 Alteromonadaceae bacterium
CATCAATTCGGTGCTTGGTGCTGAACAGCAGCTGATGGAAGCCCGCGAGGGATATTCGACTCGCATTGCCGCTATTTCTGAAGCCGAAAAAGAGCATGCCGAAGCTTTGAAAGAGCTTGACGCTTTGCGCAAGTCTGATTCTAAGATGAGCGTGGAGAATCAGCGCAAGCTTGCAGATGCTCAAAAGGCTGTCGATAAGGCTAAGGCTGCGCAGGCTAAAGCATCTTCCGACAAGCAAGCGGCGGCAGCTGAAAAGGTTGCGGACGCAGAAGAAAAGTTAAAGCGAGTCCGTGAGGATATCGCTAAAGATGCTGATAAAGATGCGCAGGCTCATGCTGATGAGGTGGTCAAGGCGACTGAGCGCGTTACGGCTGCTGAGCAAGATTTAGCGCAGAAGCGTAAAGAGTCGGTGGCAGCTTTGGATGTCACGATTTTTGAGGTTGCTCCGCAAATTTCGGGCATGTTGTCACAGGCTGCGAAAGCATCTTCTGCGATTCCTCAGGTGTCGAGTGCGCTTGCTGGGATGGCTGCGATGGCTGGCCCTGCTGGGATTTCGGTAGGGGTGGCTGTCCAGGGCATCCTGACGGCAATTGACCTTGTCCAAAAGATTGGTACTGCGATTGGTGATTTCGTGTCATCGATTTTTGCGGCACGTACCGCCATGTATTCCTTGACAGTTCAAGGTCTTGAGTCGGTGTACAACGCGGCGAAAACTGTTGATGATTTGCGTGCGTCAGTTGTTGGGTTGCGTATCTCGTGGGTTGAAGCGCAGGTGTCGTTGCGTGATGCAGCGTGGAAGACACGTTTGGCGCAGGCCGATGTGGTGCGCGCGCAGCTTGAGGGTGTTCGGTCTGTTGCTGATGCTGAGGCTGCGCTTGAAAAGGAGCGTAAGCGGGTTGCGCGTGCGGCGGCGTTGCATCTCGATGATTTATCGTTGATGTATGACCGCTACCGTTGGTTGGAATACGAGGGGATGTTTGATCGTCTTGATTTGGCGGCTCAAATTACCCCGGAGATTCTTGCTTTGGAAGCGGAAGTTAACGCTGCGAAACTGACTGCTTTAGCTAACCAGCGCTCTGCATCGTTGTCTGCGTTGGAGGCGTCGTGGGAGCAGCAAAAAGCGGCGTTGAATTTGCAGCAAGTGCAGGCGAATCTTGCGATGCAGACGCAGCAGCTTGCGTTGATGCAGTCTGAGTTCGGTGGCTTCGGCCAGGCCGGGTCTTTACAGGCTATGAATACGGCGAAGCTGTATGAAGAGCGGTCGAAGATTCAGCAGCAGATGGGCCAGAACTTTTGGCGTTTGTCGTATCATTTGACCGGTGCGTCGGCTGCGGATAAAAAGCGTATTGCTGAGCTGGACAAGCTCATCGCTGAGCGTGAGGCATCTGGTGCAGGCATCGGTAAAACCGTTGGTGGCACTGATTGGATGTCGTTCTTCGGCTATGGTGATTCGGCTGCGAATGCGCTGAAAAACTCTGGCTATGGCGATGCTGAAACTGCGATGTGGAAGTTGCAGGAGCAGCAGCAACTTCAGCAGATTGAGATTCAGAAACAGCAACTTGAGCAGCAGATTGAGCAAAATAAGCTGTTTGAGGAGTACCAGAAGCAAATTGGTGAGCTGACTGCTGAGATTGAGGCGCTGAAGGCTGGTGCTTCGGCTTCGCAGTATGAGGCTGATTCTTTTCGTGAGGATAATCCAGCGGTTAAGGCTGCTTTGGAGGCTTTGGCGAGGTTTGAAGCTGAACGGTCTGCTGAGTATGGGGCTGTTGCAGCTGGCCAAAAGCAGGTTGTTGAGATCACGATTCCGGAGCAGGACACATATTCGCGTGAGCAGGTTGAGGCGTTGTTGGCTGCGGTGCAGCAAATCGGGTCGATTGATGCTCGTGTGAAGATGTTGGAGACTCCGGCGAAGCCTGGCGCTAATCAGGTTTTGCAGGATATTACAAGGAGGTATTAGATGAAGTCGGTGGAGCTGGTGGGGGTCGATGGGTCGGTGTGGCCGTTGACCGCCGTTGAACATCATGGCGTGTTTTTGAAAGCGGAACCATTAGCTCTGGCGGCAGATGTTGATGATGGGGTGACTGGCCAGCTGGAGTTGGTAGCGGCTGATAATTTGCCTTTTGGTGGTCAGCTGCGCCCGATTCGGGAAACTAGCCGGAGGTGGCGCAACGCCTGGTCTTTGCGGAAGTGGTCGAAGCTTGTTGTCTTCGGTGGGGATGTCGGTTTGGGTTACTTTCTTGATGTGCAGTTGTCTGCGCCTATTCCGGATTTTCCTGAGGTTGATCCGGATGGCTTTGTGGAATTTTCGCAGGCTGTCCGAGGTAAAACAAGCTCCTGGTTGCGTACCGTGCGCCATGAGGGGGATGTTGTTCGGGTAGCGAATACCGGGGATGTTGATGCGTGGCCGCGTGTGAGGTGGGTGGATGCTGGCCGGTTGGTGATGCCATCAGGTGCGGTGATTAATCTTCCTGCGGTTGAGTCGGCGCGCACGATTTGGCTCGATCCGCGTGAATCGTGTGTGGTGAAAGACGATGCGGGGAACATTGACCGGGAATTATGGCTTGCTTTGCGGGGCAGTGTTTTTCCGGAAGTGCTTCCTGCGGATGATGAATACCGTGAATTTGGTTTGCCCAACGGTGCGGTTTTGTTCTATGAGATTGGGGAGTCGCCTTGGTAGATTGGGATTCTTGGCGCGCCACGATTGATGCCCATGCGGAAGATAACGGCGTGTGGTTTGGTTTGCTTGATGAAAATTGGGAACCGATCGCCACGCTGTCGCCGTCGAATGTTTCCGAGATGAACACGCGTTTAGCATCGCCTGAGCTTAGTTTCGACCATGATGGCATGAAGCCTGGTGGCGTATCCACGATGGTCGATGAGTTGATTGCCCCTGACTTGGGCACTTTCGATGACCAGGGGCGTTTCGAGGCGTCGAATATTGTTGGTCGGTCTATCGGGGTGCAGCGCGGTGGTACTCGCCAGGCGTATTTTATTCCGTATGTGGATGCGCAGGGTGAGAAAATGCCGGAAACATT
>JABXHG010000222.1 GCA_013393545.1 Alteromonadaceae bacterium
AGCTGCGGTTCGTAACACCGCATGAGCGCCACAGTGGTGAGGATGCCGCTATCCTCGCCCAGCGTCAGCGGGTTCTGGAGCAGGCGAAAAAGAGAACTCCAGGCCGATGGGGCCGTCGCCCCATCAGAAACTGTGAGCCCGTTGGCTCAACAACATTGAATCCGGAAAAGAGAGCGGCAGAGAAAGACGTCGCTTAAACAGAGAAATCAGTGCCAACTGTCTTGAAAAACACCGAGGGCGTCATCGCGAGGTGGGGTCTCCGGAGCGCCGGCCGGAAGTAAGCCCAATCCAAAGCGGCGGGGCGATGAACAGGAACCCGATACGAGGTGTGGTACATCCGGGGCGAGCGGGCACGTGACCGCGAAGCCCTCCTTCTGCGACTGGGGTGTGCTTTATAAATCGGGCGCTTACGCCGTGAAAGCTCTGTGCCTTACCCCGGGAGGTCTGCCGCGTGTGGACGGACCCACTGAGAGACGAGCGATCGCCTCTGATCGCGTGGCAGAAATCAGCCGAGGGCATAGTAGGTTCGCCCGTGAACCGAAGGCCCGAACAGAGACAGGAGTCGAGAATCCGTGCAGGGCAACGGGATGGCATCCGCAAAGCAGCTTGCGCTGCCCCTGGGAAATCCAGGGGATGAACCCGTTGCCGGAAATCGGGAAGACTCGCACTCCGTTCAACCCTCACCGTGGATGGCGCGTGTATTGAGCAGGGACAACCTCAATCGCGCCCTGAAACAGGTTCGACGTAACAAGGGAGCGCCGGGCATCGACGGTATGACCGTGGATGAACTGCCGGATTATTTGCGCCAACACTGGCCGGAGATCCGGCAGCAGTTGCTTCAGCAGACCTACCGACCAAAACCGGTACGGCGGGTCACCATTCCCAAAGCCAACGGCGGTTCCCGCCCTCTGGGTATCCCGACGGTGCTGGATCGCTTTATCCAGCAGGCAATCGCTCAGGTTATCCAGCAAGATTGGGAGCCCCGCTTCCATCCACACAGCTATGGCTTTCGTCCGGGGCGCTCTGCCCACCAAGCAGTCCGATTCGGGCAGTGTTGCGCCCGGGAAGGCCGTAACTGGGTGGTGGATCTGGACCTGGAAGCCTTTTTTGATCGGGTAAATCATGATCGCCTGATGGTGCGGCTGAAACGGTATACGCCGGACAAGCCGCTGCTCAGATTGATCAACCAATACCTGAAAGCAGGAGTCCAGATCGACGACCGCAAAGCTCCGACACCCAAGGGCGTGCCGCAAGGTGGCCCTTTGTCGCCGGTATTGGCCAATGTGGTGCTGGATGAGCTGGATGGGGAACTGGAACGGCGCAACCTGCGCTTCGCCCGCTACGCCGATGACTGCCAGATCTACGTTGGCAGCCGCCGCGCAGGAGAGCGGGTGATAGTGAATCTGACGCGCTTTATCGAGGACTCGCTGAGGCTCACAGTGAATACACGAAAGAGCGCGGTGGATCGGCCCTGGAAGCGAAGCTTTCTGGGCTTCACTCTCAGCCGGAAAGGGCAGCGATTGAAAGTGGCTGACAAAGCCGTCACCAAGCTGAAAACCCAGATCCGGACACTGACCCGCCGAACACGGGGCCACTCATTCCCCCAGGTGATCGCAGATCTGAAAGAGACCCTGCTTGGTTGGAAAGCATACTTCGACGCAGCCGAAGTGCTGAGCCCGCTGCGGGAACTGGACAAGTGGATACGGCGGAGAATGCGATGTTACGTGTGGAAGCAATGGGGCCGAAGAGGGTATCGTGAGCTGAGAAAGCGGGGTGTCTCGGTCAGATTGGCCTGGAACACCGCCAAATCGGCCCACGGCCCGTGGCGGCTGAGCCATTCGCCGGCGCTGCGGCAAGCCTTACCACCCGGCTGTTCCGGAACTATGGACTGCCGGAACTGGCAGTGCGGTGAAGGGGTTGAATCAAGTCACTGAATCGCCGTGGTACGTGATCCGTATGCCCGGTGATGTGGGAGGAGGGGCATCGAGAGGTGCCTCCCTATCCCGATTATAGGTCGTAATGAAAAATTTAATCATCATCATAACCCTCATGTACTCACTATCCGCAGTTGGTGAAGAAGTATCTCTAAGTACGTTGATTGCTACATTTGGAGATCGTGGTTTTGAAGCGGTTTATGATCTTGCGGCAGAGCATACGGATCTTTTGAATGGACGTAAAATTGTACGTATTTCAGATCAAGCCTATTTCATGGGTAGTGATGACGAGGTTGTGGAAACCACTTGGTTTTACAAACGTAACTCAGACAATAGCTTTGAGGTTCGCCTGCCCATAGCTCAAAGGTATTTGAAAGATAAAGAATTACTCTCCACGCATGCGTTTGTCGAATGTGATGGTAGTGGAGCCTCTGCCAGAGCATTGTATATCTCGTTTAATAGTTCTGAACATGTTTTCTATAGCTCATCTGCCGGGACTGCAGGAATCTCGTATTCAGTTAAGTTTAAGAACGAGAAGTATGGTTCAGTTAGGGAAAAGTGTAAGGCTGTATGGCAGTTTTGACCTATAACAAGCGGCCGTTGAGGCCACTGGACTTCCCCCAGTTCAGTAGACACGCATCGATAACTCCGCACGAGGAGAAAAGCGATGCCGGAGATGATCACGGGGAAGAAAACTCAGCAGTACAGCACTGAGTTCAAGGTCAAAGCGGTGGAATGGAGTCACCAGGCTCACCGCAGTGTAAAAAGCGTCGCGGAAGCGCTGGATATCCACCCCTTCATCCTGTCACGCTGGCGTAAAGAATACCGTGAAGGAAAGTTCGCCAGGAAACGGGGCAAAAAAGGGCCAGCAAAGGGCAAGAAGAAAAACCAGGAAAAAAAAGAGAGTGGCCGGTCGAAAAGCCGGATAACCGAGCATCCAGAGGAAAACGACAAACGAAAAAAGTTTTACACGTTTCAGGCCCGACAACCGCGGAAGCGTTTCCGGTCACCTTGAACAACCCACGAAAACACGGC
>JABXHG010000223.1 GCA_013393545.1 Alteromonadaceae bacterium
GGCCACTTCCACACCAGCACTTCTCAGCCACGCCGACAGCGTGGAAAATACCAGTAAAAATGGCAGACCGGCAGAAAAGCCCAGAAACAGCATGGTAATGACCGGGGCGTGCCAATAAACCGCCAGTGATGCGCGCCAGCTGCGCTGAGTGGCGGGAATGGGCATAGACAGGCTCCTGAGCTTGGGCGAACGCCTAAAATACGCGCGCACCGGCAGCTGTTAAACTGCGACGATTGAAGAAAACGTGGAAGAAAACGCCCGCCAGCTTACCGGAGAGGAGTTTTGTATGTCGATTGCCGCGCACCGTGTTGTCACGCTGCACTATGTTCTCAGTGACGTTCTCAGTGACGTTTCCCGTGATGATGCAAGTGATGTCACCGGGGGCTCCACTGAAAAACGCGCCCAGCAAAATGTGCTGGACGATTCCGCCGAGCGAGGTCAGCCGCTTGAGTATCTTCACGGCCATGAGAACATCGTGCCGGGCCTTGAGCGCGCGCTGGAAGGACAGCCGGAAGATGCCGAACTCAGCGTGACGCTGATGCCCGCAGAGGCTTATGGCTTGCGCGAGGAGGCGTTGGTACGGGAGGTCGGGCGCAGCGCTTTTGGCAGTGCCGAGCTGTCCCCGGGCGACCGCTTTCAGACCGAGGGCGAAGCCGGCCCCCAGATTGTTACCGTGTTATCCGTGGGTGCTGATCAGGTCACGGTGGATACCAACCACCCGTTGGCCGGACGCACGCTGCGTTATGACGTACGAATTCTTGGCGTGCGTGAGGCGACCCGCGCCGAACTGGCCAAGGGGCATCCGCTGGCCCCGGAAGTGGATGCTTCAACGGTTGAAGATCGCAAGGTGCTTTAACAGTGGTGCCTGAAAAATAGCGCGCTAAGCGTAAGGATGACGTGGGTCAAATAGCCATGCTGCGCCTTGCAGGCATAATGCAGGAGTTGATCCGCGTCAGGTTTTGCCCGTCGTTTCCTGCCTAGTATGGGGACAACATATCGCGGCGGGAGCAAGGCTATGTATTGGGATGATGCAGTAATCTTCGGATTGGTCACCGTCGGTTTGATGATTGCTTTCATGGTCGGATGGGTCGGCTTTATTATTCGGGATCATCGCCGTAAACGGTAAAAAAGATAGAGAACAAGCAACAGGAAAGCACGGCGTCATAAGGCGCTAACAAGTCGTCAGGGGGAGGAGGCCAATGCCTCCAGTCGCCGGCTCTTCGGAGCCGGCTTTTTTTGCGAGGGCATTACGCAACAGCGAATAGGATTGACAGATATTTACTCATGCGGTTACAACTAAAGAAGAACAGCATGTACCGGTGTACAAACGCCCATTCAGAAGGAGTGACTCATGTTGAATAACGCTGTGGTTTTCCTGATTATTGCCATCATTGCTGCTTTCTTTGGCTTTGGTGGTATTGCCGGTGTCGCCGCGACAATTGCCAAGGTTCTCTTTGTTATCTTCCTTATCCTGTTCGTGGTGTCGCTCATCAAGGGAAGAGGATAGCCAAAAAGATAACGGAAGAAGAAAGCAGCGCCGCTGCCATTCCATCGCTGGAAGGTCATTATGTTGCCCTCGGCTGCTAACGCTGCCGGGGGTATTCAGGTGCGGGTAGGTGCCAGCGCGCTTGCCAGGCGTTGAGTACGCGTTCCGGATACTGGGTTTTCCCCAGGCTGCCGTTATAGCGCGCCAATGCTCGGGTAAAATCACCGCCTTCCACGGCCAGATAGTGGGCAAGGATGGTACAGCCGTAGCGCAGGTTGCGTGTCGGTGCCTTGAGATCGTCAGTCGCAAGGCCCAGCTCGGCGATCCAGAAAGGCATGATCTGCATTAATCCCACCGCACCGGCAGGTGACACCGCCGCCGGCCGAAACGCACTTTCAACTTCGATCAATGCCAGCACCAATGCCGGTGGCAGTCCGGCCAGCCGGGCTTCGCGGTGGACCCGTTCGAGTAAATGGCGGCGCGCTTTGGCGCTCGGCATGAAAGGGGCCAGCCGGCTGTCCATGGCGGAGCGAAAGCGGCGAAGTTCCGCCGTTTGACGGGCACTGGGCTCGGCGGCGTCGAAGGTCGGCTGAACGGCGCTGGAAACAGCCGCATGAGCACATGGTGCGCCAATGCTCAGCGCGGCCCACATAAAAATGGTGCCCAGCCATGCGGCCGGACACCGTTTTTTGTGCGTGACCGGTTTGCCCGGCGTCAGCAAGACCAACCTGTCTTACGCGACATCCGCACAGGCTTTATTTTCACCAGTTTTAATTCTCACCAACTTTCGCCTGCAGGAACTCCACGATCTGATCGGCGGGCGTCATGGTGACCTCAGAGTCACGGCGGCCCTTGTATTCAAGTTCGCCCTTGTCCAGCCCGCGGTCGCCAATCACTACACGGTGGGGAATGCCCATCAGCTCCAAATCAGCGAATTTAACGCCCGGGCGGGTATCACGGTCGTCCAGCAGTACGTCAAGCCCGGCGTTGGTCAGCGTCTGATAAAGCCGCTCGGCTTCTTCGCGTACGCGCTGGGACTTGTGCGCGTTCATCGGCACCAGTGCCACCTGGAACGGAGCGAGGGCGTTGGGCCAGATAATGCCGGCGGCGTCGTGATTCTGCTCGATAGCGGCGGCTACCCGGCCCTGTTCCGGCAGCAACAAGGTGCCAATGACATCTCCCTGGCGCAGGCGGGTAACAACATGCTCGATGCGGCCAC
>JABXHG010000224.1 GCA_013393545.1 Alteromonadaceae bacterium
ATTGAGGCCAGAACCAACCAGATGGTTCAACGTAAAGGCCGGATATACGTGCGCAGTTTTACCTGATTAACTTTTTACTCCACCGAAAGCTTTGGGGGCTTGCACAACAAGAGGTCTACATATATGTGCTCGTAGCGGTTTTCGGAAGGGAGACCCCAAGCTTCGGCCGGACTAGCGTCAAAGACGATAATGCAAATCCCCGTGGACAAAAATCGCCAGATTTCTTACAATAAGGCGATTTGACTGCACCAAGCGTAACATTAACAAGTTTTTGAAAAAGCGGGACCGGGTTTCACTCAGTCTCGCTTTTTTGCAACCTGAATATGCGCTTGCGTTCCTGTTCGTGACGAACTTACCGCCACTCGATGAGGATCCACGCCTTGAGCCCACCAGCAATCCTTGCACCCGCAGCCGGAAGCCTCTTCTACGGCACCGCCATTGGCGCAGACGGCGAAACCAGCGGCGAGGTGGTGTTCAACACCGCCATGACCGGCTATCAGGAAATCCTGACCGACCCGTCCTATTCGCGCCAGATCGTGACCCTCACGTATCCGCACATTGGCAACACCGGTGTTAACGAAGAAGACGTAGAATCCGACCGCATTCAGGCCGCCGGCCTGATCATCCGCGATCTGCCGCTGCTCGCCAGCAGCTGGCGCAACCAGCAGAGCCTGGATGACTACCTGCGAAGCAACAACGTTGTTGGTATTGCGGATATTGATACCCGCCGCCTGACTCGCATCCTGCGTGATAAGGGTTCCCAGAACGGTGCCGTTGTGGCCGGCGAAAACGCCACCGCAGAGCGCGCCCTGGAACTGGCTAACGCCTTCCCTGGCCTTAAGGGCATGGACCTGGCCAAAGAAGCCACCTGTGAAAAGCCCTACCAGTGGAGCCAGACCGAATGGAGTCTGAAGGGTGGCGGCTACGGCGAACGCACCGAGTCCAAATTCAAGGTGGTGGCCTGGGACTACGGCGTGAAATACAACATCCTGCGCATGCTTGCCTCGCGTGGTTGTGACATCACCGTGGTGCCGGCCCAGACTCCGGCCTCCGAAGTGCTGGCCATGAATCCCGACGGCATCTTCCTGTCCAACGGCCCGGGCGACCCCGAGCCCTGCGATTACGCGATTAGCGCGATCAAGGAAGTGCTGGAAACCGATATCCCGGTCTTTGGTATCTGCCTGGGGCACCAACTGCTGGCCCTGGCCAGTGGCGCCAAGTCCATGAAAATGGGCCATGGCCACCACGGCGCCAACCACCCGGTGCAGGACGTCGCCAAGGGCACGGTAATGATTACCAGCCAGAACCACGGCTTTGCCGTGGACGAGGCCAGCCTGCCGGACAACGTGGAAGCCACCCACAAGTCTCTGTTTGACGGCACCCTGCAGGGCATTCGCCGCACCGACAAGCCGGCCTACAGCTTCCAGGGTCACCCGGAAGCCAGCCCGGGCCCGCACGATGTGGCACCGCTGTTTGACGAGTTTATCCAGCTGATGGAAAAGCGATCTGCCTGAGGGCAAGGCCATCACGGATAACTCATGGGCGCTGCCAACAGCGCGAAAGAATTCAAAGTTGCTGACAGGTTTACCGAGACATGCCAAAACGTACTGACATCCAAAGCATCCTGATCCTGGGCGCCGGCCCCATCGTGATCGGGCAGGCGTGCGAATTCGACTATTCCGGTGCGCAGGCGTGTAAAGCGCTGCGTGAAGAGGGTTACCGGGTGATTCTGGTGAACTCCAACCCGGCCAACATCATGACCGACCCGGTCATGGCCGATGCCACCTACATCGAGCCGATCACCTGGAAAACCGTCGAAAAGATCATCGAGAAAGAACAGCCTGATGCCCTGCTGCCCACCATGGGCGGCCAGACCGCACTGAACTGTGCGCTGGACCTGGAAAAACACGGCATCCTGGAAAAGCACGGCGTGGAAATGATCGGTGCCAACGCCGACACCATTGATAAAGCCGAAGACCGGGACCGTTTCGACAAGGCCATGCGCAAAATTGGCCTGGAATGCCCGCGCGCCACCATCGCCCACTCCATGGCCGAAGCCTGGGAAGTGTCCGAAGACATCGGCTTCCCCTGCATCATCCGTCCGTCGTTCACCATGGGTGGCTCCGGTGGCGGTATCGCCTACAACAAGGAAGAGTTCGAGGAAATTTGTACTCGCGGCCTCGACCTTTCTCCGACCAACGAGCTGCTGATCGACGAATCCCTGATCGGCTGGAAAGAGTACGCGATGGCAGTCGTCCGCGACAAACCCGACCACTGCATCATCCTCTGCCCGACTGAGAACTCCGACGCCATGGGCGTGCATACCGGTGACTCCATCACTGTGGCGCCGGCCCAGACCCTGACCGACAAGGAATACCCGATCATGCGGAATGCCTCCCTGGCGGTTCTGCGTGAAATCGGTGTGGAAACCGGCGGCTCCAACGTCCAGTTCGGTATCAACCCGGACACCGGCCGCATGGTCGTTATCGAAATGAACCCCCGGGTATCC
>JABXHG010000225.1 GCA_013393545.1 Alteromonadaceae bacterium
CCCAACCTTGGCAAGGTTGTGCTCTACCAACTGAGCTATTCCCGCTTGTTGTGTGAGGGCGTTGCCTCTCAACGGGTGCGTATTCTACTGATAACCGACGGGGCGTCAACACTTTTTTTCAAAAAAATTCATTGTCCGAAACGCCGGCCATTTTTCAGCCAGGCCAATTCCTCTTCGGTGGAAGGTCGGCCCAGGGCCTGGTTGCGGTGCGGGAAACGGCCAAATCGCTCAATCACCGCGAGGTGATCCTCTGCCGACTGAACAAAGCTTTGCAGGAATTCTCCAAGCAAGCCGTCGTGGGTGGCTGCCAGTTGCTGATAACACGCCACACTCTGCTTCTGATCCGACAATTTCTCCGAATGTTGCAGGGGCATGTAGACAAACGCCCTTTGAATGCCTGGCAAGCGTACGTCAAACGCCCGGTCCATGGCCTCCCGGCAGCGTTGGCGCGCCAGGCGGTCATTATCAAAGGCCATGGCACCGCCTCGGTAAATGTTGCGTGTGAATTGGTCAAGCAACAGGATTTCAGCCAGCGCACCACCGGCTTCTTTTCGCCAGTCATCCAGCCCCTGCTCGGAGGCGAAAAGCACGAGAGATAAAAAACGACGGCGAATTTCCTGGTCAAAGCGACGAGTGCTGCGAAACCACCGGTTGCGATGTTCAGCATCCGGCAAGCCGTGCTCATCCAGAGGCCCGAACCAGAAATCCAAAAGCTCTTTCCAATCGAACATACAGGTGCTCCCTGATACATTTCGGATAGGTTAATCGTACAGTGTTACGAACCGACAAAGAATCCGACAGCAACCGCAACGAGGATCACATCATGTCCGATAATAGCCAGGTCATTCTGCTGGCTCATGGCAGCAGCGACCAACGCTGGTGCGAGACTTTTGAAAAGCTGGCACAGCCGACTCTGCAATCAGTGGAAAATTCTGCTATTGCTTACATGGAGCTGGCAGAGCCTTCTCTGGACACCATTATTGCCGAGGGCCGGGAAAATGGTATTCAACAATTTACCATCGTACCCCTGTTTCTCGCCGCCGGCCGGCATCTGAGAAAGGATGTCCCAGCGATGATCGAGGATTTGGAAAAGCAGCACCAGGTGGTCATTCGTCTGGCGGACCCCATCGGCATGAATCCCAGGCTTGGCGATGCAATACGGGATGTGGTTGAAGAAGAACTAGCGTGACTTTGCCCCCCGGCACGGGTGGATAAACGGGGAGTATGGAGAGTGTTATGGATAAACATCTACTGATTACCGGCGGAACCGGCTTCATCGGCAAAGTACTTTGCCGGGAGCTAATGACAAAAGGCTATACACTCACGGTACTGAGCCGGCAACCAGCCGACGCAGTCCGTTCTGTTTGTGGTCGCGTTGAAGTCATCAATGATCTGGAGCAGCTGCGTGGCGCAGAGGGTTTTGGCGGAATCATTAATCTGGCCGGAGAGGGCATTGCCGACAAACGCTGGAGCGACGCCCGGAAACAGGCGCTAAGAAGCAGCCGCATCGACCTGACCCGGCAGCTGGTAGCGATAGCAAGGAGCTGGGCGACTTTACCGAAAGTCCTGGTGTCGGGTTCAGCCGTCGGCTTTTACGGCAACCAGGGCAGCGAACGGGTTACTGAACAGACCCCACCCAATGATGAGTTCACCCACCGCCTGTGCCAGGACTGGGAACAGGAGGCGCTGGCGCTGGAACAGGACGGAGTGCGGGTGTGCCTGTCACGTACCGGTGTGGTTGCTGGACCCGGCGGTGGATTCCTGCAGCGGATGCTACTGCCCTTTAAGCTGGGATTGGGGGGCCGGCTTGGCTCCGGAACCCAGTATATGCCGTGGGTTCATCGAACAGACGTTGTAAACGGACTGATCTGGATGCTGGAAAGTGATGCAGCAAGCGGCGCCTACAATATGGTTAGCACCAACCCAGTGACCAACAGGGAGTTTACCGCGACACTCGCCCGCGTACTGCATCGGCCGGCTATTTTCCCGGCACCAGCGCCGGTGCTCAATCTGGCCCTGGGGGAAATGGCAAGGCTCTTGTTGACCGGGCAGCAAGCAGTGCCACAGCGGCTACAAAAAGAAGGGTTTGAGTTCCGGTACCCGGAACTGGAGGCAGCGCTGGCCGATAGCGTCAACAACTGAACTTTTTTTCGAAAAAGTTGTTGACAGCCCCCAGCCTGCTCATTACTATACGCACCACCTCGACGAGGCAAGCTTTTGAAAACGTTGCGTCCCCTTCGTCTCGTGGCCCATGACTCCGCCCTTTCACCGCGGCAACCAGGGTTCGCACCCCCAAGGGCACGCCAATTTTCAAATCCC
>JABXHG010000226.1 GCA_013393545.1 Alteromonadaceae bacterium
GGAATGGTTGGTATCCAGAAGGGTTTGCTTGTGCGCCAGCTCAGCGCGGACGGTGAGCATGTGTTCGCAATCCTGGACTACCAGACGAACTTTGAGCCAATCGGGGATGTGCGGCTCGCGGTCTGGTTTCGTGTCCGTGACGGAAAAATTCATACGGTGGAGGCATTCTATAACGCCGCCGTGGTTGAAAATATGTTGGGTGGAAACCTGCCCTCAGCAGAGGGCTGATATTGTCAGCCCCTCACTCGTCAGAGGGCGCGTTATTGATCGCGTCGCGCAATAAATCCGATAAGCGGATTACTCCCAGTAATCGCTGTTGTTCATCGACAACCGGGATGTCCTCAACGCGGCGTTCCACGTGTTGCTGAAACAGATCGTGCTGATATAGAAGATCTTCGATATTTTCCTCGATGCCAACACACATGACCTGATCGTCCATATGGTCAGCCACAGCCCCGAGGGTGATTCGTTCGATCAGTTGGCGAAGACTGTGGGTAGGGCGCAGCTCAGCCAGAAGCAGGGTGGCCACATGCCAGAATCCAAGGTGCCCGCAGACCCGGTCGTCGGCATCGAGAATAAACAGATCCCGCCCTTCAATATCGTCCAGAAGCATACGGGCTGCATCCTGAAGGCTGCAATCGCCAGTTGTGGTCAATGCCTTGACCGGATACATTTTGAGCCATTCACGGGTCTTCATGTTGCCTCCTCAGTTCTCATGGGTGTCAGGGGCCTGGCCTAGCTCACCTGCGCGCTCCAGGCCAAAGCGTGTGGCCACAGCACCCAGTGTTTCAGTCAGCAGCGTTGTTGCTGTCACAATATTGACCACAAGAATGGCAGAGTCACCCAGGCTTGGCACGTTGGTGAGTATCAGCGCCATGCCTATGGCAACCCCTCCCTGTGGCAGCATAACCAGACCTACGTTGTGGCTGATTGTTCTTGGTGCACCCGCCAGGCTGGCACCGGCCATCGCGCCGACAATCTGACCGCCAGCCCTCAGCAGGAAGTATAGTAGGATCAGCCCCGCGTGACTGATCACAACAGCTGGTGCGAAATGCAGTCCGGCGAGCGTGAAAAACAGAACAAAAACCACTTCCTGAAGCTGCTCGAGTGGCCGGAATAAGGGTTCGGAGTGGGCACCTGCAAACATACGGGTTGAAAAGCCGAGCGCCATCGCTGCCAGGAGTGGCGAGAAGTGCCAGGCTTCCGCCAGCCCGGTGAGCAGGATAATGCCGCCAAGCAGCGCCACCAGCTTTAGTTCCTGTTCGGGAAGGTATCGGGCGATACGTTCGATTATATAACCGCTGGCCATCCCGAAGCCGATGGCGGCACCAATTTCCCAGATTATTGCCGGAATGGCTGTACTGAAGGCAGAGCTGTCGATTGCTGCCAGCACCAGGGAGAAAATGATCAGTGCCAGTGCGTCATCCAGTGCAACCATTCCCAGCAAGGCAGAGGTCAGAGGGCCGCGGGCCCGGTATTGGTGGATAATGGCAACAATGGCGGCGGGCGCAGTCGATGTGGCGATTGCTGCCAGCAACACTGCCAGAGTTAAAGCCGGTACACCGTCTATGGCTGTTCCCAGTAGCCAGAACCCGGCCACCACCGCTGCAAAGCTGCCTGCAACCTTCCCAAGCGTAGCTGTAACAATGGTCCAGCCCAGCTGGCGCAGCTGTGAAACTGTCGCCGCGCCACCAATCAGGTACGCAATGACCCCAAGGGTGACCGCAACAATCGAGCGCGTCCAGTCGGTTGTGTCAGCCCCCAGGTACCCACCGAGAAAGTCAGGGGCAAACAGCATGCCTGCGAGGATATAGCCCACAACACGGGGTAGCTGAAAGAAGTGGCTGCCCAGCACACCGAGCGTTAGCCCGAAAATCATCAACAGGCCGATCAGCAGGATTTCCACAATATCTCCAGTCGTATCATTATGCTCGTGACTGCCCGGGTTTCGGGCAATCCGGTCAGTGTATCACCGAACAGACAGGTATCCCGGCCAGGCAGCAGCCTGCATGGCATTTTTGCGTTACACTCTGGCTTATGACAACAAAATTGCGTGCTATTCGTGGTGACATAACTTCTCTGAGTGTTGACGCTATTGTCACTGCTGCTAATTCATCGTTGCTGGGCGGTGGTGGCCTCGCTGGGGCCATT
>JABXHG010000227.1 GCA_013393545.1 Alteromonadaceae bacterium
CCTCTCGGGGTGCAGGATGGGGTCCTGGAAGTTGTAACCGGTCCAGGGCATGAACGGGATGCGCATGTTCTGGCCCAACGCCAGCTCGCCCAGATCAACGGACGGGCCATCAGCCAGCACGTCACCACGGGCAATCACATCACCTTCGCGCACGATAGAGCGCTGGTTGATGCAGGTGTTCTGGTTCGAGCGGGTGTATTTGGTCAGGTTGTAGATATCCACACCTGCGTCACCAGCTTCGGTTTCCGCGTCATCTACACGTACCACGATACGAGCCGCGTCAACGCTTTCGATCACGCCGCCGCGATTAGCGGTTACACACACACCGGAATCCTGCGCCACGGTACGCTCAACACCGGTACCGACGAGCGGCACCTGGGCCTTCAGTGTCGGCACGGCCTGGCGCTGCATGTTCGCACCCATCAACGCACGGTTGGCGTCATCGTGCTCGAGGAACGGAATCAGCGAGGCGGCGACGGATACAACCTGGCGTGGTGACACGTCCATGAAGTTAACCGCTTCCGGCGGCGCCACGGTAAATTCGTTCAGGTGACGTACGGTAACCAACTCATCCGTCAGACGCTTGTTTTCGTCGGTTTCGGCGCTGGCCTGGGCGATAATGTAGTTACTCTCTTCAATGGCAGAGAGGTAAACCACTTCATCGGTTACCACGCCTTCGACTACCTTACGGTACGGGCTTTCGAGGAAGCCGTAAGAATTGGAACGGGCGTAGGTCGCCAGCGAGTTAATCAGCCCGATGTTCGGGCCGTCCGGCGTTTCGATCGGGCATACCCGGCCATAGTGGGTCGGGTGTACGTCCCGCACCTCGAAGCCGGCACGCCCACGGGCCAGACCACTGGTCCAAGCGCGGAAATACGACGCTTGTGAGCTACCTCCGACAGCGGGCTGCTCTGGTCCATGAACTGGGACAACTGGCTGGAGCCGAAGAATTCTTTCACCGCCGCCGCATCCGGCTTGGCGTTGCTTAGATCCTGCCGCATCAGGCCTTCGCTTTCGGCAAGGCTCAGACGTTCGCGTACTGCACGCTCAACTCGTACCAGACCAACACGGAACTGGTTTTCCGCCATTTCACCCACGCAACGCACACGGCGGTTGCCCAGGTTATCGATGTCGTCCACCTGGCCCTGGCCGTTACGGATAGAGATCAGGGTTTTCAGGACATCGATGATGTCTTCGTGGGTCAGCGTACCTTCACCGGTACTTTCTTCACGACCCAGGCGACGGTTCAGCTTCATGCGGCCAACCGACGACAGGTCATACCGCTCTTCGGAGAAGAACAGGTTGTTAAACAGGTTTTCCGCCGATTCCTTTGTGGGCGGCTCGCCCGGGCGCATCATGCGGTAGATTTCCACCAACGCTTCCAGCGGCGTACGGGTCGGATCGATACGCAAGGTATCGGACATGAACGGACCGCAATCCAGGTCGTTGGTGTACAGCGTTTCAATATCGGTAACACCGGCGTCCAGAATCTTCTGAACAACCTCTTCGGTCAGCTCGGTGTTACATTCAACCAACACCTCACCGGTGGCCTGGTCAATCATATCCTTGGCAAGCACCCGGCCGTAAAGATATTCGGTCGGCACTTCCAGCTCGCTGATGCCGGCTTTTTCCAGCTGCTTGATATGGCGCGCGGTAACACGACGGCCTTCTTCAACGATGACGTTGCCGTCCTGATCCTTGATATCAAAGGTGGCAATGTCACCACGCAAGCGGCTGGGAACCAACTCAAGCTTGCAATGCTCTTCACCCAGGGCGAACTTGGAGGTCTCGAAGAACATCTCCAGCATTTGCTCGGAGGTGTAGCCCAGACCACGCAGCAGAATACTGGCCGGCAGTTTACGGCGACGGTCGATACGAACAAAGACGCTGTCCTTCGGATCAAACTCGAAGTCGATCCAGGAACCACGGTAAGGAATCACCCGCGCCGAATACATCAGCTTACCGGATGAGTGGGTCTTGCCCTTTTCGTTATCGAAGAACACACCAGGTGAACGATTCAGCTGGG
>JABXHG010000228.1 GCA_013393545.1 Alteromonadaceae bacterium
GCTGGAGCGTCGGAGGTGAACGTGCCGTGCGGGTGCGCGGCGGTGCGGTGGTGGGGTGCTGGGCGTCGTGAGGCGTGGGGCCGCAGTGCGGGGCTGTATGGGGCCAGGGCAACGAGTACGGAGTGCCGCGGATGGTGTTCGTCAACAAGATGGACCGTGCCGGTGCAGACTTCATGCGCGTTGTTAAGCAGATTCGTGATCGCCTGGGTGCGACCACCATCCCCATCCAGTTGCCGATCGGCGCTGAAGATGAGTTCGAGGGTGTGGTCGACCTGCTTCGCATGAAGGCGATTTACTGGAACGACGCCGACCAGGGTATGACCTACGAATCTAAGGACATTCCCGAGTCAATGAAGGCCGAAGCCGACGCTGCCTATGAAGAGATGGTTGAGGCGGCTGCCGAAGCCAATGAAGAGGTGATGGAAAAATACCTCGAGGGCGGCGAGCTTTCTCTTGAGGAAATCAAGGCCGGTCTGCGCCAGCGCACTATTGCCAACGAAATTGTTCTGGCGACCTGTGGTTCCGCGTTCAAGAACAAGGGCGTTCAGGCAGCACTGGATACCGTAATCGAATTCCTGCCGGCCCCGGATGAAGTTAAAGCGATCCGTGGTGAGGTTGACGACGAAGGCACTGAAGAAACTCGTCAGGCCGACGACGACGCGCCGTTCTCCGCACTGGCGTTCAAGATTGCGACCGACCCGTTCGTGGGTACCCTGACTTTCTTCCGTGTGTACTCAGGCAAGCTGGAATCCGGCAACGCCGTTTACAACTCCGTTAAGCAGAAGAAAGAGCGTGTGGGCCGTATGGTTCAGATGCACGCCAACGATCGCGAAGAGATCAAAGAAGTGTTGGCCGGCGACATCGCCGCTGCCATCGGTCTGAAAAACGTAACCACCGGTCACACCCTGTGTGACGAGCACAGCAAGTTCGTTCTTGAGCGCATGGAATTCCCGGAACCGCTTATCTCCGTTGCGGTTGAGCCGAAGTCCAAAGCCGATCAGGAGAAGATGGGCGTTGCCCTGGTTAAGCTGGCCCAGGAAGATCCGTCTTTCCGTGTGCGCATCGACGAAGAGTCCGGTCAGACCATCATCTCCGGTATGGGTGAGCTGCACCTGGATATCATCGTTGACCGCATGAAGCGCGAGTTCAAGGTTGAGGCCAACATTGGTAAGCCGCAGGTTGCTTACCGTGAGTGCATTCGTCAGCCGGTCGATGTCGAAGGCAAGTTCGTTCGCCAGTCTGGTGGTCGTGGTCAGTATGGTCACGTCAAGCTCAAGCTTGAGCCGCTGCCGCTGGATGATGAAGAAGGCGAAAACTTCATCTTTGTAAACGAAATCGTGGGTGGTGTGGTTCCGAAGGAATACATCCCGGCGGTTCAGCAGGGTATTGAAGAGCAGATGCAGAACGGCTGTCTGGCCGGTTATCCGCTGCTGCGCATCAAGGCAACCCTGTATGACGGTTCCTACCACGATGTGGATTCCAACGAGATGGCCTTTAAGGTTGCCGGTTCCATGGCAATGAAAAAAGGCGCGCTGGAAGCGAATCCCGCGTTGCTGGAGCCAATGATGAAGGTCGAAGTTATCACCCCGGAAGACTACATGGGTGATGTAGTAGGCGACCTGAACCGTCGTCGTGGTCTGGTCCAGGGCATGGAAGACGTGCCGGCTGGTAAGCAGATTCGCGCCGAAGTTCCGTTGTCGGAGATGTTTGGTTACGCCACCGACCTGCGTTCTGCAACTCAGGGCCGGGCGTCATATGCGATGGAGTTTGCCGGTTATTCCGAGGCTCCTTCGAACATTGCCGATGCGATCATTAATCAGGGTTGATCCCCAGAATTTAAGAAACAGGAAGAGGTGTAACCGTGTCTAAAGAAAAATTTGAGCGTAGTAAACCGAACTTGAACGTGGGCACCATCGGTCACGTCGACCCTGCTCCCAGTCCTGAAGGGTTCGCACACTCACACCCATTAAGCCGGCAAATGCTGACTGCGACATCTGCAATTTCAGCCTGATCACT
>JABXHG010000229.1 GCA_013393545.1 Alteromonadaceae bacterium
AAATGTTGTGAGGGGGCGGTAGAACGGAGAAGAGGAAGAGCTTAGGAGGCTGCGGAACGTTAGAAGGTAGCCAAGCAGGCTAAGGCAGTAGGCTACTGAGATCAGAATAAGGTATGAGGACTAAGGCATGCAGCAACAGCAACCATCCGAGATCAGTGACATCATCAAGAAGAGAATCGAGAAACTCGATATCTCTTCCGAAGCTAAAAACGAAGGTACGATCCTGTCGGTTTCTGACGGTATCGTACTGATCCACGGTCTTGCCGACGTTATGTATGGCGAGATGATTGAATTTGCCAACGGCACCTACGGCATGGCTCTGAACCTGGAGCGTGATTCTGTGGGCGCTGTTGTACTGGGCGACTACGAAGATCTGGCTGAAGGCCAGAAAGTTCGTTGCACCGGTCGTATCCTGGAAGTTCCGGTTGGTCGCGAACTGCTGGGTCGTGTTGTTGACGGTCTGGGTAACCCGATCGACGGCAAGGGTGAGCTGGGTAACAGCGAAACGTCCCCGATCGAGAAGGTAGCGCCTGGCGTTATCGCTCGTCAGTCCGTTGACGAGCCGGTTCAGACTGGTCTGAAGCCGATCGACACCATGGTACCCATCGGTCGCGGCCAGCGTGAGCTTATCATCGGTGACCGTCAGATCGGTAAGACCGCCGTCGCCATTGACGCGATCATCAACCAGAAGAACACCGGCATCAAGTGTATTTACGTAGCGGTCGGCCAGAAGCAATCCTCCATTGCTGCCGTTGTACGTAAGCTCGAAGAGCACGATGCCATGGATCACACCATCATCGTTGCCGCCGGCGCTGCCGACCCGGCCTCCATGCAGTACCTGGCACCGTACGCCGGTACCTCCATGGGTGAATTCTTCCGCGACCGCGGCGAAGACGCGCTGATCGTATACGATGACCTGTCCAAGCAGGCCGGTGAGTAGCGGCAGATCTCCCTGCTGCTGCGTCGGCCGCCGGGCCGTGAAGCATTCCCGGGTGACGTATTCTACCTCCACTCCCGTCTGCTGGAGCGTGCTTCGCGGATCAATGCCGACGAAGTTGAAAAGCTCACCAACGGTGAAGTGAAAGGTAAAACCGGTTCTTTGACCGCGTTGCCGATCATCGAAACCCAGGCCGGTGACGTTTCTGCGTTCGTACCAACTAACGTGATCTCCATCACCGACGGTCAGCTCTTCCTGGAAACCAACCTTTTCAACTCCGGTATCCGTCCGGCGATGACAGCGGGTATCTCCGTATCCCGTGTGGGTGGTTCTGCCCCGACCAAGATCATGAAGAGGCTTGGCGGTAACATCCGGCTGGCCCTGGCCCAGTACCGGGAACTGGCGGCGTTTGCCCAGTTCGCTTCCGACCTTGACGAAGCAACCCGTAAGCAGCTGGAGCACGGTCAGCGCGTAACCGAGCTGATGAAGCAGAACCAGTACAGCCCGATGTCCGTTGCGGAAATGGGTACCGTACTGTTCGCAGCCAACGAAGGCTTCCTGGACGATGTTGACGTAGACAAGGTTGTGGCCTTTGAAGCACAACTGCTGGACTGGATGCGTTCTGAGCAGAAAGAACTGCTTGATCAGATCGGTCCGGAAGGCAAGTACAACGACGACATCACCGCTGGCCTGAAAGCTGCTCTGGAAAAATTCAAGACCACTCAGAGCTGGTAAATCCAACGGGCCCGCCGAGTGCGGGCCTGATGGTGCATTTGAGTGTCTAACTTGAAAAGGCAGTGACTTATGGCCGTCGGAAAAGAAATACGTAATCAGATCGGAAGCATCAAGAGCACTCCTATTATCACTTCCTCCTTTGAACTGTTTTCTTCTAGTTAAATCCGTAAATCTCCTCTTCGTTTTCCTTCCACTCTCCCTTTCGCTTTACAGTTCCCGCATGTCATCTCTCACCTTTCCACTTCCCACATTTTTTCCCTTCATCCTTTCCC
>JABXHG010000023.1 GCA_013393545.1 Alteromonadaceae bacterium
AATTACACGCGTCATTCCAGTCAATGTCGCGACCGCTGTAACTGTCGACGGCAATCACCGCAACGCCAATATCGTTATAATGCTCAGCCCAGTCCATTTCATGGCTGGCGGTTGGTCCACTGCACCCGTGCAAAAAGACCAGTGTGGGGTACGGGTCAGAACCTTGAGTATCCGGCAAGTAAATGGTCTCGTGGGGCAGCAGTTCATCTTGCAGTTGGTCCATCGACTTAGTTGAAACGGTTTGTTCGGCTTGTTGTTTAGCCTGCATCAACCAGTCTCCCTGAATGCCATTATCCACCACTTCTTCCAGACTGGCACGGTTATCACCCACACCCGACGCACAACTGCTGAGTAAAACAACGGACGCAATGACGCCAAGGCGTCCCCATGTAGAATTCATCATCTCGATTCTCCCTTAATTGATTCTTTTTCTGAGCCGGACACAATCAGTTCCGGCGGTTTAACACGACGACCGAAGTCTTCGTGCAATTGATTCAATAACGATTTAAATAACACCAACAGCACGGGTATCAATGGCAACGCCAGAACAATAGTGGACGCTTTGACCGTATCTAACGCATCAATCACCAACAGGCCCACGGCCAGTGCAGCTAAAATGACCGCCCAGGCAACCCGGTTCCAGCGCGCGGGCTCTTCTCCGCCAGCCAGTCGTTTGGTACTGATACTGGCCAGCACATAGGCCGACGAGTCCAGCGTTGTCGCCAGAAACACAAAGCTCAGCAGGGTGAAGACCGAAATCACCAGCGTACTGAACGGTAAGGTTTCCAGAATAGCGACCACGGTCGATGGAATGCCCGACTGTTGCAGTAACTCTGATACCGCTAACACACCGGTCAGCTCCAGGTTCAACGCATACGCGCCGCACACCGCCAAAAATGACATGCACCCAAGACTGCCCCAAGTTAGCGTGCCCAACACCAGGCTTTTAATGGTACGGCCCTTTGAGATACGACCAATAAACAGCCCCATCAGTGGCGCATACGCTACCCACCAGGCCCAGTAAAACAAGGTCCAGTTGTCGGGGAAGCTGTCACCGGTAATGGGGGCCAACCAGAAACTGATCTGCGTAAAGCTGTCCAGTAGCAAACCAAAACTGCTCATCGTTAGCGACAGAATAAACACCGTAGGGCCTGCCAGCAGCACAAACGCCACCACGATAATCGCCAATACAATGTTAATATCACTGAGCCAACGAATGCCTTGCTTCAGTCCGCGATACGCACTGCCGCCAAACAGCAACGCCCAAAAGCCGATGACGCCCAAGCGCATACCAATGGAGTCTTCTACGCCAAATAAATGGCTGACCAACTCAGACACCAACGGAACGCCCAAGCCCAGCGACGTACCGGCACCACCCAGTAAGCCCAACAAAATTAACGTGTCGGTCACCACGCCTAAAAAGCCATCGCTTTGGCTTTTAAATACGGGCCGGCAGGCTTCCGAAATACGCAGGTAAGGGCGGTTGCGTACGTACAACCGATACGCGACGGCTACCGCCGGGATGGCGTACAAAGTCCAGGGCACAAAACTCCAGTGAAAGAGCGTGTACATATGGCCCCAGTTAAAGGCGTCCACGGAGTGCGGTTCCAGCCCCAGCGGCGGCGTGGATAGGTAATACACCGGCTCCACAAACGACCAGCTCATCAATCCGATACCAATACCGGCCGAGAACATCATCGCCGCCCAACTGACCTCTGAGTATTCTTTGTCGCCCTGTTGTCGATCGAGTTTGACGTTACCGTAACGACCAAACGCCAGCCATAGGGCAAACACAAACGCGCCAAAGCCAAATGCCACCAGCAGCCAGCCAAAGTTGCTGGTGATGGCGGACATCGCATTACTGGCCCAGGCCTGTGAGCTGTCCGGGTAAACAATTAACGCAGCTGCCACAGCAGCTGCGATAACAAACGCCGGAGTAAAAACGGCGACATCGAGTTTGGGTTTATTCATTAAAACGACTTAGCGACGCTGATTCCGAAGGTTCTTGGTTCCCCTTGAATCGCGAAGCCGACTCCGGTTAATGAGAAGGAATGGACAACGTATTCTTTATCCGTCAGGTTTTTACCATAAACAGAGACTTCCCAGCCGTCCATGTTTTCCCAAGTAAAGTTGGTATTCACCAAGCTGTAACTCTCGGTTTTAGCGGCCTCTTCGTTGGCGACACTAAAGTACAGCTCATCCTGATAGGTGATGTCGGTGCGCCAGTCCAGTGTTTGGCCATTGCCCAGCACCCACTGGTAGTTGAAGCCCAACGAACCACTGTGTTCCGGCGTTCTGGCTAAACGGTTACCCACCACGGTCGGGTCGCTATTAAACGACGTAAACTCTGAGTCAGTGTACGCGTAGGTCGCGAACATTCTCAGTCCTTCCATCACGTACGCGTTTGCGTCCAGCTCTAAGCCTTTCACTTCAGCGTCGCCGGTTGCCGTGCGCACTTCACCCGTTTCGATATCGGTGGTGAAGTTTTGCAGATCGGTGTAATCCAGGAAGTACGCCGCACCATTCAACGATAACGCACGGTCAAAGAAGCGCGATTTAAAGCCTAACTCATAGTTACGCGCTTTTTCCTGATCAAAGGGCACACGTGCCGCTTCTTCAGTTGCTGCAATGCCATTGAAGCCACCGGCTTTGTAGCCTTCCGACAGCGTCATGTACCACATGTCACCGTTATCGGTGAAATAATTGACGGTGACTTTTGGCGTAAAGCTGTTCCAGCTTTTTTCTTCAGCGACCTGATAGTTTTCCTGCAAAAAGCCCAGTAAATCCGGAGCGCCGCTGGCGGTTACCGAAAAGTCCTTGTTGTCATAGGTGTAACGGCCACCCAAAGTCACACTCCAGTGGTCGCTCAGGCGATAGCTGCCCTCACCAAACACGGCGTAACTTTTGGTTTCGTTGGCGGCGTCCCATACACCCCGCGACGTCATATTCGGCTGCCCTTGTAACTCGTACGATTTAGACGAATCCCAGGCTTCCAGACGCTCAATGTCCTCGTTGAACAAATAAATCCCCGCGGTCCACTCTAATGGTCCGTTACTCAGGTTTTGCAAACGAAATTCCTGCGTAATTTGCTTGGAGTTCTCGCTCGCGTCGTTCATCAGTGATTGCCCACCCGCCGCTAAGTAGCGACCGGTCAAATCGTCAAAGAAAAAGTAATCTTGCTCGCGGTACGCGGTAATAGAGGTGAACAACACATCGTCGAATTCCACCGTCAAGTTACCGGAAATCCCGTAAATTTCACGGTCTGTCTTGCCGTCTTTAAACAGATCAACTTTGTCCACTTCGCCCTGTGTGGGGTATTTGCTGCCGAACACGTCATCAAAGTGCGTGACCGAGCGGGCGCCGGGACCGTTCAGACTGTCTTTCGCGTAATCCGCGATAATCATCAAATCAGCGTCGCGACTGAGATCAAAATCCAGTTTCCCACGAAACGATTTGTTGTCCTGGTCACGCAACTCCGACCCGGTGTACACGTTGTCGATCCAGCCGTCACGTTGACGTACCGAACCGGCAAAGCGCCCTTTCACGTCGTCGGCAATAGGCCCACTGACCATGCCTTGCAGCTCCATCAGATCATAGCTGCCGTAGGTGCCTTTCAACTTGCCTTCAAAGAACTCGGTGGGATCTTTAGTGATGACACTGATAGCGCCACCCGCTACGTTACGGCCATACAAGGAGCCTTGCGGTCCACGCAGTACTTCCACGCGCTGAATATCAAACATGTCCGAGCGAAAACCGCCCGCGCGTCCGGCGTACACATCATCAATGAACACACCCACAGAGGCGTCGTCACCAACCGAGCTGGAGTTCGTGCCCACTCCACGAATGTAGGGCTGCGGGGTCACCGGGTTGTACGTCGAAATTGAAAAGCCCGGCGTCATGCCAGCGATGTCTTCAATGTCGAGGATATTGGCACGTTCAATGGTCATGGAGCCAAACGCCGAGACCGCCATAGGCACTTCATTCAAGCTTTTGGTACGACGACTGGACGTCACCGTAATGGTTTCGTACTGGCTTTTTTCAGCCTCGGTTTCGTTGTTATCGTCTTGTGCCAGTGCTGGCGATGAAATCGTTAGCACACTAACGGCTATAGCAAGATATGATTTTTTAAATTGTAACAACCTATTCATCCTCTCCCCTTTCGAGTTTTGATGTCAGCCCCGAATTTACGGCTTTCTCAGCCTTGGGCATATTGAATTCGTGTCAGATATGCTATAACTCACCTAAGATTAAACTTTAGGATATGCGACACTTTGTTTCGTTTTTTCTCATATGGCTTCTAATCAAAATGACTACAATCTGAGCGATAGCTTTCTGCCGCCTAAGTTTAGCGAGAGCGACACCATCCACATCGCGTTTATTTTAGTGGATCAGTTTTCGCTGTTCGCACTGGCCTGTCTTTCCGAGCCTTTGCGAGTGGCAAACCGACTGGCCGATAAGTCGCTGTTCAACTTTGTCTTTATTACCGACACCGGCAAGCCAGCTACGGCCAGTAACGGCATGAAGGTCGACGCTCAGCACTCAATACACACCTGTCCGTCGGACTACCAAACCTTTATTGTGGTGTCTGGCTTTGATCCCATGGAAAACACGTCCTCGTCACTTTTAGCGGAGCTGCGTCGTCTGGCCGTTAATGGCTATAGCTTAGGGGGCGTTGATACCGGCTCACAAATTTTAATCAAAGCCGGTGTCATGAGCGGCCAACGCACCACCATGCACTGGGAAGCCGCTAGCAGTTTTAAAGAAGGCCACCCCACGGTTCAGGTACTGCCGGAACGCTTTTTAATCGATAAAAACCGGATTTCCTCTTCCGGCGGTTTGAGCAGCCTGGATATGATGCTCAACATCATTTGGGCCAGCCACAGTTACGAACTGGCCGCCGATGTTGCTGAACAATTTATGTATCACCGCATCCTTAAGGCCAACGATTCGCAACGAATGAAGCTTCGTAACCGGTTAATGACCACCAACCGCAAGCTCATTAAAGCCGTGGCATTAATGGAGGAAAACCTCACCAAAAACTTATCCATTAAGGGCATAGCCGAAAAAGCCTTGGTATCGCAACGCGAACTGGAACGCTTGTTTTCAAAAGAGCTGAACACCTCACCCAAACGGTATTACCGAAAGCTTCGTTTGGAGTACGCGCGGCAATTATTGCATCAAACGGAGCTGTCGGTGTTAGAAATCTCATTGGCGTGTGGATTTTCCTCGGCGGCCTACCTCAGCGCGATATACAAACAGGAGTTCGGCATACAGCCCAGCAAGGACAGAGGCTTGCTGTCCTCTCCGTAAGAAGAGACACGCTTGTCGCAAAATCGTAAGTTGCTTTCGATTTATCAATAGTTATTCGTAAAAGAACCGCTAGCATGGGGGAAAACTTTTTCAGTTCGAGGAATTTATGAATCCTAACGTTATTATCACATGCGCTATTACCGGTGCCGGTGACACTACCAGCAAAAACCCAGCGGTTCCGGTCACACCAAAAGAAATCGCTGACTCCAGTATCGCCGCAGCCAAAGCCGGCGCGTCGGTCGCGCACATTCACGTTCGCGACCCCGAAACGGGCGCACCCAGCCGCGATGTCGCACTGTACCGCGAAGTGGTTGATCGTGTGCGCAGCAGCAACACCGATATCGTCTTAAACCTGACGGCCGGCATGGGCGGCGACTTGTTCTTAGGACCCGACAGCGATCCAACTCAGTTTACCAAAGACACCGATTTGGTCGGCGCTGAAGAGCGCTTGGTACACATTGAAGAGCTGAAGCCAGAAATCTGTACGCTGGATTGTGGCTCGCTGAACTTTGGCGACGAAAACCTGGTATACGTATCCAGCCCTCAAATGCTGCGTCAAGGCGCGAAGCGCGTTCAAGAATTGGGTGTAAAACCGGAGTTGGAAATTTTTGATACAGGCAACCTCGCGTTTGCCAAACAAATGCAAAAAGAAGGCTTGCTGGATTCTCCTGCATTATTTCAACTGTGCTTAGGCATTCCGTGGGGCGCTCCCGCTGACACCACCACCATGAAAGCTATGGTCGACAACTTACCCGACGACGCAGTTTGGGCCGCGTTTGGCATTGGTCGCCATCAGTTTCCAATGGCAGCCCAGGCGGCTATTTTAGGCGGCAATATGCGCGTAGGGTTGGAAGACAACTTGTATTTACGTAAAGGCGAGCTGGCCACTAACGAACAGCTGGTTGAAAAAACCGTTAATTTGCTGGATAACCTGGGCGCACAACCCATGACGCCACAGCAAACTCGTGAAAAACTGAATTTGAAGAAGGTGGGCTAATGGCATTACCACAAGTTGCTATTATTGGTACCGGCGTGATTGGCGCCGGATGGGCCGCACGTTACCTCGCGAACGGTTACCACGTAAAAGCCTGGGATCCGGGCGCAAATGCGGCAGAAAAACTGGAAAACAGCATTCGCAATGCGTGGCCATCACTTGAAAAAGTTGGGCTGAGAGAAGGCGCCAGCCTAGACAACTTGACGTTTTGTGAGACGCTAGACGATGCTTGCAAAAACGCGATCATCGTACAAGAAAGCGCCCCCGAAATCGTGGAACTAAAAGCGCAGCTACTGAGCCAAATTGGTGAAGCCGCGCCTATCGACGCCATTATTGGGTCATCAACGTCGGGCTTTAAACCCAGTGTGCTGCAACACGAAGTGGTTCATCCTGAGCGCGTTATTGTCTCTCACCCATTCAATCCGGTGTATCTGCTTCCATTGGTGGAAGTGGTGGGTGGAGAGAAGACCAGCGCGGATGCCATAGAAAAGGCGCAGGCCATCTACCGCAAACTGGGCATGCACCCGCTCCACGTTCGCAAAGAAATTGACGGGCATTTGTCGGATCGTTTGCTGGAGGCTCTGTGGCGGGAAAACCTGCACCTAGTTAACGACGGCATTGCAACAACCGGTGAACTGGATGATGCCATTACATACGGTCCGGGACTACGTTGGGCTCTGATGGGGACAAACCTTACGTACCATCTGGCTGGTGGCAATGCAGGCATGAAACACATGTTAGCGCAGTTTGGGCCTGCTCTAAAATTGCCGTGGACCAAATTAGAAGCTCCTGAATTGAATGAGACACTAATCGAACGAATGGTTTTGGGAACTCAAGAGCAGGCGGCTAACCGTTCAGTTAAAGAATTAGAAAATCTACGTGATAATTGCTTGGTTAGCATAATGGAAGCCTTGGCTGATTATGAAATGGGCGCAGGAAAAGTATTAAATAATCATAGAAAGAGTCTTTAAATCTGATCTAGCATGCCGTGGCAGGTATTAGTTTGTGCGGCATGCTGTCCACAGTTTCTTAATTAATTAGCTTCATATATATCTGATTCAGTTTTTTCGTCTGCGAATATACTAATCGGCTGTTTAAGCGGAGTAGACTGGCTTGTTAGTCTCACTTTTATCCAAAGCATAAATCCACGTGCACTAACCTATGATTAATAATAATTGTACGTGCATTATTTATAGCTTGATTGAAAAGGCGAATATTCTTATGCAACAAAGCCTCCAACTCATCAACGGCCTAGTCATAGTTGATGTAATCCCCAATGAACGTCAGTATACATTAAAGATTTTATCGAACAGCAGGGTATAGAAGTTGTTGCTGAATACCTGAACAGGTCAATAAACGCTATTCGAAAGCGCGCACAGAGATTGGGTGTATCTACAGCCAGTCATGTCAAAGCGCTGACAACGAAATCATAATCAGCTTTCAACATTTACGTTAGTGCTCTTCGGTGGGTGAGAATCGTCCACCTAACGAAGAGTGCATCCAAAGCACGAAGCCTAAAGCCGATTTCACTTTCCAGCGCCAGCAGGTAGTGACGCAGGCCACGCCTTGTGGCCTGCTCGTGCAGGCTGCGGCGTACCTGATCGGTGACGGCTGTATAGGGCAGCTGGCGGCTTTCTTCTCGCGCATCCACCATCACAAGATGCCAGCCGTAGCGAGATGCCAGCGGCCGGTCGTGCAGCCCTTCGGGCAAGTGTTTGAGCGCACGATCAAGCTCAGCCACGGTTTGCCCGGGCAACAGCCAGCCAAGCTCACCGCCTGCGTCTTTTGACGGGCAGGCCGAGTGGCGCTGGGCCAGCTCGGTCATGCGCTCCGGGTGCTCCCGAAGCTCTGCAAGCAACTCGACTCCCCTGTGATATTGGGCATCACGAGCCTCGGCGTCATCCGGCGCGGCCGACAGCAGGATATGGCGTACGTTAAGCCGCTCAGGCTGACTGAAGCGTTCGGGGTGTGTGGCATAAAAGCGTTCGCAATCGTCTTCCGAAGGCACGGGGACAGCAAGCTCGGATTCCAGCAGCTCGGCAATGGCATCATCGGCCGCTTCGGCGTCGCTGTCTTCGGCGGCGAGCCCTACCTGCTGGGCGCGCTGATGCAAAAGCTCACGCACCACCAGCGCCCGCGCCGCTTTCAGCTGGGCGCTGCCGGCGCTATCCGCCGGGTGATACTGCATCTCAGCAGCAATGTCGCTTTCCCGAATCTCGCGGTTGCCCACGGTCACCGGCGGCGGCGTTTGAGCCCCCGGAAGCTGTTCAATATCAATCATCTGTACTGACATGGGTGACCCCTTTTGCCTGAATACGGTCAATCTGGGCGATGACGCCGCTTAGCCCCGCTTGCGCACTAGCTGGTAGCGCCGCGTGACATAGCCAAACGGCACGCTCCAGACGTGAACCAGACGGGTAAACGGAAATAGCAGGATAATAGTCAGACCAAGGAATACATGGAGCTTGTAGATCCATGACACATCGGCCATGTAATCCGCCGCGCCGCCGCTGAAAAACACGATGGACTGCGCCCAGGAGGCCAACGTCAGCATCCTCGCGCCGTCCAGATGCCCCAGCGAGAAGAACACGGTCACCACGCCGAGTGCGGCCTGCAGCACCAGAATCCCCAGAATCAGCGTATCCATGGTGCTGGAAGAAGCCTTGACGCGCGGATTATATAAGCGCCGATACAGCAGCATGCCGCCGCCGATCAGCACCATCACGCCGGCAATGCCACCGATCACGATCGCCACCACCTGCTTGGCGCTAGCGCTGATAAAGGGTGCGTAGAC
>JABXHG010000230.1 GCA_013393545.1 Alteromonadaceae bacterium
AGATCAATGTCGGGAGGCCGGTGTCTGAAGTCACTGACAAAGACATCGACCGGATGATCGATAACCTCCTTGGTCCGCAGGCCCCCATGAAAGAAGTCCAGCGTAAGTCCAAGAACAAGGACATCGTGACCATCGACTTCAAAGGCTATGTGGACGGTGAAGAATTCGAAGGCGGCTCTGCTGAAGGCCATCGCCTGACTCTGGGCTCCGGCCAGATGATCCCGGGCTTCGAGAAAGCCATCGTGGGTGGTAAGACCGGCGAAGAATTCCCGATCGAAGTGACTTTCCCGGAAGATTACCAGAGTGAAGACCTGGCGGGTAAAGAAGCCAAGTTCGACATCAAGATCCACAAGGTCGAAGAGCCGCAGCTGCCGGAAATGACGCCGGAATTCTTCAAGCAGTTCGGCATCGAAGCCGAAGACGAAGAAACTTTCCGCGAGGAAGTGAAGAAGAACATGGAGCGTGAGCTCAAGCAGGCGGTTTCCAACAAGGTCAAGAACGACGTGGTTGAAGGCCTGCTGGAAGTAACCGAGCTGGAAGTGCCGAACGCACTGGTTGACCAGGAAATCGATCGCCTACGTCAGGACGCGGTACAGCGTTTCGGTGGCCAGGTGGACTTCCAGCAGCTGCCGAAAGAGATCTTCCAGGATCAGGCAACCCGTCGCGTGAAGACTGGCTTGCTGTTCCAGGAAGTGGTCAAGGCTAACGACCTGAAAGCCGAGCCGGAGCAGGTAGACGCGAAGATTCAGGAAATCGCTTCTACTTATGAGCAGCCGGAAGAGGTGATCGAACACTTCAACAGCAATGAAGATCAGAAAGCGCAGATCGAATCTGCCGTTCTGGAAGACGCTGTGGTTGACCACGTGCTGGAACAGGCCAAGGTCAAGGAAAAGAAAATGAAGTACGAGGAAGCGGTTCAGGCCGGTCAGCCGAAGCAGAGCTGATCAACGCCCGGTTAAGCCGGGAACCGCTTTCTGGAAACAGCCGGCGTGTCCGGCTGTTTTCATCTGGGCTCAGGGGTGGCAAAGTACTGTATAAGTACCCATAAGGCCTCCCGGGCCCAAGACCAACGTCCACGAGGAGTTCAGGCGCACATGACGCAGAAACCGATTGACGGCCCCACCATGATTACCAACTCCGGCCTGGTGCCGATGGTTATCGAGCAAACAGCACGCGGCGAGCGTTCATTTGATATTTATTCCCGTCTGCTGAAAGAGCGGGTGATCTTTCTGGTCGGCCCGGTGGAAGACCACATGGCCAACCTGGTGGTTGCCCAGTTGCTGTTCCTGGAATCCGAGAACCCGGACAAGGACATTCACCTGTACATCAACAGCCCGGGCGGGTCTGTTACGGCCGGTATGTCCATTTACGACACCATGCAGTTTATCAAGCCGGACGTCGCCACTCTGTGTGTTGGCCAGGCGGCCAGCATGGGTGCGTTTCTGCTGGCGGGCGGCGCTGAAGGCAAGCGCGCTTGTTTGCCGCATTCGCGGGTTATGATCCACCAGCCGCTGGGCGGTTATCAGGGCCAGGCCACGGATATTGAAATTCACACCCGTGAAATTCTGAAAATCCGTAATACCCTGAACACCCTGCTGGCGCACCACACTGGCCAGGATCTTGAAACCATTGCCCGGGACACCGACCGTGACAACTTCATGGACGCCACCCAGGCGAAGGATTACGGGTTGGTAGATACCGTACTTGATAAACGGGTATCGAATACTTAATACTGAAAATCATCGCACCATTCCTGGCCGGCCTGGATTTTCAACCAGGGCCGGCCAATGAAGAACAGAGGTATTTCAATGGCAGATGAAAGAAACGGACGTGGCGACGATAAAGGCCAGTTGCCTTAACTGTCCTGTTTGGTAAATAGCCCGCCCGCAGTCCGGAAGCCCATTTCAGGGACCTCGGGG
>JABXHG010000231.1 GCA_013393545.1 Alteromonadaceae bacterium
ACGTTGACCAAGCCGCTGAGATTGTTCACGAGACCGCCGGCGCGCGCGGCGCCACCCGCGCCGAGCTCTTTGAAGCCTTTGAAGCGGCCGGCATCCCCATGGGGCCCGGCAACGGCTACCACCTCGTGCGCTCTATGCTGCACGCCGGCACCGTGGTCTACGGGCCGATTGCCGAAGACTCCAACCGCGTTGAAGTCCACGTGATGCTGGCGAAAGACTGGCTTCCCGCCGGCACCGACCTTGAAGGCACCTTCAATGGTGACCAGCACGCCGCCATCACTGAACTCCTACGCCGCTACTTGGACAGCCACGGTCCCGCGACGCTGCGCGATTTTGCCTGGTGGTCCAAACTGCCCTTGGGCAAAACCCGCAAAGCCTTTGCTGATATTGCCTCTGACTACGTCTCCTGGGATGCGGTGATGGGCGCGCCGGGCAGTACCGCTCCTGGCGAAGAACTCTGGGTCTGCGAAGCGGCCCTGGAACTGATTGCTGAATACGAAAAAGATGCAAACAAGCCCCGCCTGCTGGCCGCCTTTGATGAAATCATCCTGGGCTACCAGGACCGCATGTACATTGTCCCCGAAGACCACCACGCCGCCCTGGTACCCGGCAACAACGGCGTATTCCGCCAAGCGGTTTACGCCTCCGGCGAAGTAGTAGGCTTCTGGAAGCGCCAAGGCCCCGCTTCCAAGCGCAAGCTGGTCGTTGAGGAGTTCAAGCCTTTGAGTGCCACTCGCGCAAAGCAGGTGCAGACGCGTTTTAAGGCTTATCCGTTCGCCAGTGCTTAAAGCGGTTTAGAAAAGATAGACCGCTGCACCGATACCGCCGGTGCAAGTAATCAAATCATCCTGTCCGGTTACGCACTTCATGTCATAGTCCTGCTTGGTCACTGGACTATGAGCATTAACGGTAATTGGCGTGGAGTCACGCAGGTTGTCTTTCGGGACGGCATCTCCGATCAGTTCGGTGAAGACCGCGCCCGCGAATTCACAACTGGTGTTAGTGCCTACAGCCAGGGCGCGAACACCGTAGCCATCGCCCATCATGCACAAGGTGGCGTCACGTTCACCAAGTTTGAATGAGTCGCCTTGGCCGACCTTGCCATCTTTAAACTGGTCATAGATCTGGCCGTACAGTGCCTTGGTCGCAGCAGGATCATTGTTGACTGAATCGGATTCTGCGGCGCCGGCCAGCGCAGGAACACTCAGCCCCGCGGCAACAATGCCAGCGAGCAGAATCCTTGAAGTCTTTCGCAATTCCGTGTTCATAACACCATAGGTTATGCCATCAAGCTGGCAACCAGGCTTCTTTTGGGTAACGGCGCGGCGGCGTTTCTGCAAAGCTTGCTTTTGCTTGTGCTTGTGCGAAAACACCGACTTGCCGTGGGGACTATCTCGCAGGTGCGATCCTGATGCTGGTTTAATACATGTAGACAACCGCATTGTTGCCACCTACGCAGGTGATGAGGTTGCGGTGGTCAACGGAGCAGTCCATGTCATAGGCCATATTGGTAGCTGGGCTTCCGGCCCTGATAGTTTGTGGCATGCTGTTGCGCACATTGTCCTTTGTTGGATCGGTGTCGCCAGTAGTTGCAGTCATGACGCTCTTCGCGAATTCACAAGACGTGTTGGCACCAGCGGTGACAACGTTGAGGCCGTAGCCGTCGCCGTGGACACAGAGTTCGGTGGGCTGGCCATCGATAGTAAATGTGTCACCGATGTTGCCGTTGTTGACCATCTCTTGAGCCATTACTTTCTGGAACTCTTCCAGTGTCTGGTCTGGCTGCTCCGGCTGTTCTGGTTGTTCGGGCTCTTGTGGCGTCTCACCGTCTTCTGGTGGTGGTGTTCCGGCGCCGCCGGTGGCTGTGCCTTCCGCGGCCTCGGTTTCACCTTCGG
>JABXHG010000232.1 GCA_013393545.1 Alteromonadaceae bacterium
GATGTGGGGCCATTGTTGGAGGGGGGAGAGGAGGAGGTGGGGCAGGAACGGGGGAGCGGGGGATTTGCGGGGACCGGCGGAGGGCTGGACAATCACCGGGGAGTCGGTTTTGTGGGCGGCTTCCAGGATGGCGCGCATTTGTTGAAGGTTGTTGACGTTAAAGGCGGGTACACCGTAACCATGCTCGGCGGCGTGGTCGAGTAGTTGCCGCATCGATATCAGGGCCATGGGTTTTCTCCTTCATTAAACTTCGTGATGTTTGAATTCTGGTCTCACAGACTTGGGAGAAGGTTTAGTAGCTCCGGAGTCTGCTACGGAGAATAAGGCAGGTCTTTCCGGGACACGCTGTGAATACTTCCCTGTACGCTTGACTGCAGCATCCTTGCTGCAGACAGTCCCGGAAAGACCTGCCTCACTCTCCTCGCGATTCTGGTTTTCTATAACTTGTCATCTGTGGTCGCCTTTTATAAGACGACCATCCGCTTAGTTTCCGCGCTCTTCCAGTACAGCGACCGCTGGCAGGGTTTTGCCCTCCACGAATTCCAGGAAGGCGCCGCCACCGGTGGAGATATAGGAAATCTTGTCAGCTACGCCGTATTTGTCAACGGCTGCGACGGTATCGCCGCCGCCGGCCAGGGAGAAGGCGTCGCTTTCGGCGATTGCTTCGGCCAGGGCTTTGGTGCCGTTGCCGAACTGGTCGAATTCGAACACGCCGACCGGGCCGTTCCAGAGGATGGTTTTGGCGTTTTTCAGCAACTCCGCAAACTGGTTAGCGGTTTCGGAACCTACGTCGAGGATCATGTCGTCTTCGTTGACGTCGGCGATGCTCTTGGTCATGGCCAGGGCGTCTTCGCTGAATTGGGAAGCGACTACGACGTCTACCGGCAGCGGGATTTCCACGCGGCTGGCGATGTCTTTGGCGGTGTCGATCAGGTCGTGCTCGCACAGTGATTTGCCCACCGGGTGGCCGGCGGCGGCCAGGAAGGTGTTGGCGATGCCACCACCGACGATGATCTGGTCGCAGACTTTTTCCAGGGCGTTGAGTACGTCCAGTTTGGTGGAGACTTTGGAGCCGCCGACGATGGCGACAACGGGCTTGGCCGGGTTGTCCAGAGCCTTGCCCAAAGCTTCGAGCTCGGCCGCCAGCAGCGGGCCGGCGCAGGCTTCGGGGGCGAACTTGGCAACACCATGCGTGGAGGCCTGGGCGCGGTGGGCGGTGCCGAAGGCGTCCATTACGTACACGTCGCACAGGGCGGCGTACTGTTTGGCCAGTTCTTCGTTGTCTTTCTTTTCGCCCTTGTTGAAGCGGACGTTTTCGAACAGCACTACTTCACCGTCGGCCACTTCCACGCCGTTCAGGTAGTCCTTGATCAGGCGCACTTCCTGGCCCAGCAGGGTGGATAGGTGTTCGGCTACCGGCTTCATGGAGGAGGCTTCGTCGTACACGCCTTCTTCCGGGCGGCCGAGGTGGGACATCAGCATGACTTTGGCGCCAGCGTCCCGGGCGGCCTTGATGGTGTCCAGAGAGGCGCGGATGCGGGCGTCGCTGGACACCTTGCCGTCTTTTACCGGTACGTTCAGGTCTTCACGGATGAGAACCCGCTTGCCAGCGAGGTCCAGGTCGGTCATTTTTTTGATGGCCATAATCGCAGTTCCATTTTCTGACAGTTCAAAGATGTTTTGCCACAGAATCCACGGAAAGAAGACAAAGAAAAAGACGATTTGCCACGAAACCCACTAAAGAACACGAAAAAAGATTAACTGACAAAAAATCTTTGTTTTTTATTTCGTGTTCTTTCGTGGCTTTAGTGGCCAAAAAAATCTTCTCATCTTTTCTTTTCGTTTTTCTTTCCGTGTTCTTCCGTGGATTCCGTGGCCATAAAATCCATCAATTTTCTTGATC
>JABXHG010000233.1 GCA_013393545.1 Alteromonadaceae bacterium
ATCTTCTGCAGCTTGTCGATGTTGGCGCTCAACAGGGCTACCTGAACTTCAGGGGAACCTGTATCACTTTCGGCTTGCTGAAAATCCTTGACGATCTGAGCTTTCTCGTTGGCAGACAATGCCATATTACACCTCATTGGTTGCGATGCTTATCGAATTCGGCCGAACCGCGCATCTCTACAGCCCGGCTAACCAGCCAGCGGAAAACTTACGACCGCTGGCTGCTCTTGACCAACCGACGGGGCAACAGCTCGATGCCGCCGTCTGTCGGTACTGCTTCTGCCAACCCGACGAACGAATGATTGCCATACAGGCGCACATACCCTTCGAGAGGCTGATCAGTCATTTTAACCGGTTGTCCATTCAATATCGACACCAACGACGGCCCGGACAGCTGCAGCTCCGGAAACATGGTCAAGGCGCTTTCCGGCGGCAACAATAAGCCGTCCAGGCTTTCGCCTCGCTCGCGTATTGCCTCCAGTTCCGGTACCGCGTGGGCGTTTTCCAGGGTGTACCCGGAGGCCATGGTGCGGCGCAGAGCGCTGACGTGGGCACTGCAGCCCAGGGCGTTGCCGATGTCTTCCACCAGCGAACGCACGTAGGTGCCCTTGGTGCAGCTCACCGCCAGGTCCAGTTCGTTCTCACGAATGGCCAGCAGTGTCAGCTCATGGATGGTAACCGGGCGGGCCGGGCGGTCAATCTCGATACCTTCCCGGGCGTATTCATACAGCGGCCGCCCCTGGTGTTTGAGCGCCGAGTACATGGACGGCACCTGCTCTATCGGCCCGCGAAACTGCTCCAACACCTGCTCCACTTCGGCCTCGGTCAGTGCCGGTACCGGATTTTCTTCCACCACGGCACCTTCACTGTCGCCGGTTTCGGTACGGATACCGAGCCGGGCGGTAGTGACGTAGGCCTTGTCACTGTCGAGCATCATCTGGGAAAACTTGGTGGCTTCACCAAAGCACAGCGGCAGAACGCCGGTGGCGAGGGGATCAAGCGCCCCGGTATGGCCGGCCTTGGCGGCGCCATACAGACGTTTGACCTGCTGAAGAATTCCATTGGAGGTGACACCCTGGGGTTTATCAATCACCAGGATGCCATTTACGTTGCGGCCTTTGCGTTTACGGCTCAAGCGTCACGCTCCGGGTTATCAGATACCGGGTCGTCGTTGTCATCGCGTGGCACGGCCGGCTGGTCGCCCACCGCTTCGCGAATCAGGCGGTCCATTCTGCGGCTCTCGCCCTGCAGGGTATCGAAGTGGAAACGCAGCTGCGGAACCACTCGCAGCTTCATGGCACGGCCAATCTGGCCACGCAGGAAGCCCGACACTTTATTCAGCACCCGCAGGCAGTCCTGAATCTCCGGCGACTCTTCGGTCAGCTCTTCGGTGGAGAGCAAAGACACATAGATATCGGCGTAGCCCAGGTCACGGCTGACTTTTACGTCATTAATCGTGACCAACCCAACGCGAGGGTCTTTCACCTCGCGCTGGATCAGCTGGGCCAGCTCACGCTGCATCTGATCCCCGATTCCATCAACGCGACTGTATTCCCGTCCCATCAGCCCCCCGTGGATTCGCGCTTACGTTCAACCTGGACGCCATCGAACACTTCGATCTTGTCCCCGACTTTCCTACCGTAACCCTTAACCCCGATACCCCTC
>JABXHG010000234.1 GCA_013393545.1 Alteromonadaceae bacterium
TGGAACTTGATTCCTGTCGGCTCTAATGAGCCACGCACTGCTCTTTAACAGTTTGCTCCTCGGGTAGTGGGTTTAACCACACCGCTCCCACGGGGTCGCAGTTGCGAATACCGGCTGACCAACGGCCAGGATTCTTGTTTCGGGCTTTAAGCAACGTCATTTTTCGGCTCGCCAGGATGTCAGCATCTTTTTTATCATGGCGATCCGCCGGAGTTACGTAACGGATCGCGCTGTGGCGATGTTCCTTGTTGTACCACCGGATGAATGAGTTCGCCCAGTCACGAGCCAATTGCAGGCTCTCAAAGCCCTCTGGCGGGTACTCCGGGCGTTGCTTGACAGTACCGAACAGCGACTCGATATAGGCGTTGTCATTGGACACTCGCGGTCGACTGTAAGACGGCTTAACCCCCAGCTTTTCGAAGGTGGCCGGCAGGGTGCCGCCTTTCATGGCGCTGCCGTTATCAGAATGCACCACCGGTGGGTTGTTTACGCAGCCCTCGCGCAGCAGTGCCTTTCGCAATACCACTTCGCTGTTGGCCGCGTTTTCCGCGTCGAACACTTCAGCACCAACGATTTTGCGGCTGTACACATCGAGCATAAAGTACAGGTAGAAGAATCGCCCCCGAACGGTCGACTTCAGGTAGGTCACGTCCCAGCACCAGACCTGATTCGGTCTGGTGGCCTCGTGACGGCGTGGCGGACCGACTCGCCCGGAGTGACGGGCACCTCGGCGATGGTTCTCGTTGTGCTCGCTCAGAACGCGATAGAACGACGATTCCGAGGCGATGTACCACCCATGGTCGTCCATCAGCAACGGCACAACCTGAGACGGCGGTAAGCTGGCATAATCGGATTGGTGGCAAACGGCCAGGATCATCGCTTTCTCCATGGCAGTAAGTGCGTGAGACGGCGTCTGTTTGGGCGCACCGGGCCGACCGTCCTTACCGCCAGCTTTCCAGCGGCGGTACGTGTTGGTGCCAATACCCAGGTCGGCACAGGCGCTTTTCAGGCGCGCACCATCGGTTCGCGCCTCATCGACCAGCTGCACGGCACGCTGGCGATCCAGGGCACTGGTCAGTCGTCCTCGTCCCCCCAGATCGCCTGGGCCTTTTTTCGCAGGGTCAGCAGCGCAGCCGTTTCTGCCAGTGCGGCTTCTTTGCGTTTGAGCTCACGCTCCAGCTGGCGAGTACGCTTTTTCTCCTGCTTGACCGCTTCGCGAGAACGCTGTTCAACCTTCTCATCGCGATCGTTAGCGGTTTCACAACTCTGGCGCCAACGGTGAATTTGCTCAGGATAAAGGCCACGTTTTCGGCAGTATTCACCCACTTCCGACTCGCTCAGTGCGGCAGTCTCAAGTACGGCGTTGAATTTGTCCCGGGAGCTCCATCCCTCCGGGTTTGAACCATGATCTGGCAACAGTTTCCCTTCTTTGCGGGCTTTACTGCGCCAGTTATACAGCGTGGCATCAGATATGCCTTCTTCTTCCGCCACTTCGGCCACAGGCCGGTTATTGGGTGGAAGTAATTTACGCAGGATCGCTTCGCGGCGCTCTGGAGAATACTTCATGAAAACCTCTGTCTCGCCCCACTTTATTTAGAGAGTCTAACATCGGGTGAGGTTCCAACTACCTTGACAGAGGGGGG
>JABXHG010000235.1 GCA_013393545.1 Alteromonadaceae bacterium
ACTGGGCCTATTTTTATCAGTTGTTGTTGCCCGCAGCTGTTGCTCCGGCGGCTCAGTAGGTACCGCTGCCATTTTCAGTAGCGTGCAGAAAGGGCAGTGGCCGTGCAGGGCACTCTGTTGTGCGGCAAAGGGTAGTTTAGCTACACATTTGTTGATTTATAACGTATGCCTGCAACGCCTTGAAAATGGTCGATATTGCCATGAGGGGCGCGGGGTTGAGCGGGATTTCGTGACAGGAATAATTGGCAGGACGGTGACTTTACGGTATGGTTCTCGGCAGCAAATAACGTTGTTTTTCAATTTTTATGTAGCTTTACTACATTTTGCCGAACGCTACGTCTTGAATGTAGAATGGATTTCCATTTTGCGCTGGCAAGGCGCGCCGGCGAACACAGGCCTGTGGTGGCACAACGACTACCGCGGCCACCCAGGCCCCCGGGTTCGCGGGGCCAATGTCATTTATCGTCATTCGGAGAGACTTTTATGAGTCTGGAGACACGAGAAGATCTCGACCCGGTCGAGTCCACGGAGTGGCTGGAAGCCCTGGAGTCGGTGCTGGATCGTGAGGGCGATGAGCGTGCCCGTTACCTGCTGACCCGCCTGGCTGACCGTATGCGTCAGGATTCGGGCGTCGCGCCGTTCTCGGTGACAACCCCGCACCGCAACACCATTCCGCCGGAGAACGAAGCACGCATGCCGGGTGATCTGGCCATGGAACGTCGCATTCGTTCGCTGATTCGCTGGAACATGGCCGCGATGGTCACGCGGGCCAACAACAAGAACAAGGGCATTGGCGGTCACCTGGCCAGCTTCATGTCCGCCGCGACGCTCTACGACGTGGGCTTCAGTCACTTCTTCCGCGCGCCGGAAGGTGACCATCAGGGCGACCTGATTTATGTTCAGGGCCACAGCTCGCCGGGTATCTACGCGCGCTCCTTCCTGGAAGGCCGTCTGAGCGAAGATCAGATGGATCGCTTCCGCGAAGAAGTCGACGGTGACGGCCTGTCGTCCTACCCGCACCCCTGGTTGATGCCGGATTACTGGCAGCTGCCGACCGTGTCCATGGGGCTGGGCCCGATCATGTCGATCTACCAGGCGCGTTTCATCAAGTACATGGACAACCGCGGCCTGCAAGACATGAAGGACCGCAAGGTCTGGGCATTTTTGGGCGACGGCGAGTGCGACGAGCCGGAAACCCTGGGTGCGCTGCACGTGGCGGTTCGCGAGAAACTCGACAACCTCAACTTCGTGATCAACTGCAACCTTCAGCGTCTTGACGGTCCGGTGCGCGGTAACGCCAGCATCGTCACCGAGCTTGAAGGCATGTTCCGCGGTGCCGGCTGGA
>JABXHG010000236.1 GCA_013393545.1 Alteromonadaceae bacterium
AATACCCTTTCCGGCGCCCTCGGGCATTGATACGGTCTTGGCCCTGTAGTCCCCGAATGGCCTTAGTCTTCGACTTTGCAACCGGCGGCAGTGATTGCCGCGCGTGCGCCATTGGTAACACGAAAACCCTGAACGGTTACTGCACGGTCGATTTCGCCGGACAGAATAACCTTCGCTTCACGGATCTCGTCACGGACGATGTCGGCACGCTTCAGCGCATCGAGATCGACCACGTCACCGTCCACTTTGGCCAGCTCGTTCAGGCGGATTTCCGCCACGAAACGCTGCTGACGGGAAGTGAAGCCGTACTTGGGCAGACGGCGGGCGATTGGCATCTGACCACCCTCGAAGCCGCGTGCAACGGTACCACCGGAGCGAGACTTCAGACCCTTGTGACCACGACCACCGGTTTTACCCAGGCCGCTACCGATACCACGACCGACACGCTTAGCGGCCTGACGTGAACCGGGTTCCGGAGCAAGTTCGTTCAAACGCATCTCAGTTCTCCTCAACCCGAACCAGGTAATTTACCCGGTTGATCATGCCGCGAATGGAAGGCGTATCTTCCAACTCAACGGTATGACCGATTTTACGAAGACCCAGACCCTTCACACACAGCTTGTGCTTGGGCTGACAGCCGATCGGGCTGCGGGTCAGAGTTACTTTGATCGTATTGTTCGCCATGACTTCAACCCAGAATACCTGCGACGGATTTACCGCGAGTGGAGGCAACAGCTGCAGGCGGTTTCGTGGCATGAAGACCGTGGATGGTGGAACGTACTACGTTCACCGGGTTGGTAGACCCGTAACACTTGGACAGTACGTCTTGCACACCTGCAACCTCCAGAACCGCACGCATCGCGCCGCCGGCGATGATACCGGTACCTTCGGAAGCGGGCTGCATGTAGACCTTGGAGCCACTATGCTGACCCTTGACCGGGTACTGCAGGGTGGTGCCGTCCAGCGCCACGTCTACCATGTTCTTGCGCGCAGCTTCCATGGCCTTCTGGATGGCAACCGGAACTTCCCGGGCCTTACCACGACCGAAACCAACACGACCTTTTCCATCACCCACTACTGTCAGTGCGGTGAAGGCGAAAATACGGCCACCTTTAACAACCTTGGCGACACGATTGACCTGAACCAGCTTTTCCTGGAGCTGCGGCGCCTTCCGCTCGTTAGCGATCCTCTTCCCCCCCCCTTAGAATCGCAAGCCGGCTTCACGGGCTGCGTCGGCCAGAGCCTGAACACGGCCGTGATAACGGTAACCCGAGCGGTCGAAAGCGACCTTCTCGATGCCTGCTGCCTTGGCGCGCTCAGCGATCAGCTGACCAACCTTTTTGGCAGCATCCACGTTACCGGTTGCACCCTGGCGCAAGTCCTTATCCAACGTGGAGGCAGAGGCCAGCACTTTGCTGCCGTCTGGGTGGTGCCGTCCAGCGCCACGTCTACCATGTTCTTGCGCGCAGCTTCCATGGCCTTCTGGATGGCAACCGGAACTTCCCGGGCCTTACCACGACCGAAACCAACACGACCTTTTCCATCACCCAC
>JABXHG010000237.1 GCA_013393545.1 Alteromonadaceae bacterium
GAGGGCGTGGGGTTCAGCCATGCGTGTGGTTCAGGAGGGGAAGCTGGACTGGGCGGTTTTCTGGTCACTGCGCTTCGCTTGCTACCGGCTGGCTTTCCGGCGGTCCATCGCCGCGGCAATGTCTTCTTCGTGCTCTTCGCCCCAGCCGCAAAGCGGCTCCATGGCCTGCACCAGACTCGCCCCGAAGGGCGTCAGCGAGTAGTCGACGCGTAGCGGGATCTCTCCATGGTCGGTTCTCTGAACGATGCCGTCGGACTCGAGCTCCTTCAACTGCTGGATCAACATTTTGTCGCTTACGCCCCGGACGCTTCGCTTGAGCTCGCCGTAACGCGTCGGTCCCTTGTCTAAAAAGAATAGAATCAACGGCTTCCACTTCCCGGAGATCACGTGCAGCGTCGCATGCAGGCCGCAAATGAAACGTGGGTTTTCTGAGTTTTCTTTCGCCATAACGGGTACTTACCAAAAGGTGCATACTTGAACATTTGTAAGCGGCTTATATATCGTGAAAGCGAATCGAGTCAACATACACGGAGACCCAACCATGAGTCGGCTACACGGTAAAATCGCATTGATCACAGGCGGAGCCAGCGGCATCGGCCTGGCCTCGGCCCAACGCCTTATCGAAGAAGGCGCCTTCGTCTTCATTACCGGACGGCGCCAGGACGTCCTCGACAACGCCGCTGAGGCACTGGGATCCAACGCCCGGGCCGTCCAGGCGGATGTGACGAAGCCGGAGGATCTCGATTGCGTCTTCGAAACGATCCAGAAAGAAAAAGGCCACCTGGACGTCCTGGTGGCCAACGCGGGCGTCGGCGAATTCGCCAGCCTGGGACAGATCACCGAGGAGCACTACGACTACATCTTCGACATCAACGTCAAAGGCACCCTCTTCACCGTCCAGAAGGCCCTGCCCCTGATGAAGAACGGCGGCTCCATCATCCTCACCGGTTCCACGGTGGGCAGCATGGGCACCCCCGCGATGAGCATCTACAGCGCCTCCAAGGCGGCCGTCCGAAATCTGGTGCGCAGTTGGGCCTATGATCTCAGGGGCACCGGCATTCGCGTGAACGTCATGTCTCCTGGCCCGACCAAAACAGACAAGCTGATGGAACTGCTCCCATCCGAAGCCCTGAGCGAGATGAACCGGACCGTACCGCTTGGGCGTCTGGGCGATCCCAAGGAAACCGCAGGCGCGGTGGCGTTCTTGGCGTCCGACGACAGCAGCTTCATGACGGGGAGCGAGGTGTTCGTTGACGGGGGCTACGCGCAGGTTTAGGGGCTAGACGGAGAACGGGAGGCAATGAACCAAAAGGGGTCAGATAGGTTTTAAATCGGTCAGCTTGGTTAAAAACAAATCAACCTGCCCTATTTACATTGATCAAAATAGAATCGATCTGCCCCTTTAATTTTGGATTTCCTTGCACATAACGCCTTGCATAGACAGCGACCCGTCAGGGGCGTCCGGTGGAGGCCCGTTGGGCCGG
>JABXHG010000238.1 GCA_013393545.1 Alteromonadaceae bacterium
GAAGTTGAAAAGAGGGAGAAAGGATTTATTGATGGGCGGATTGGGAGCGTCGGGAGAAACGCGAAACGCAAACTGGGCAAGCTCTGCTGCCAGAGACGAATGATAAGATACGAGCGGAAGAAGAAGGACCTGAGAAATAAGTTGCTGAGTCAACCCAGCATCTCCTCGATCTTCTTCAGAGCGGGAACCGTTACCACGACGTTTTCGAAGGCAACCAGGCTAACCGGATCCAGACCTGCAATGTCGCGCACATCTACGTGCGGGATGTTGCGGGAGGCCAGATGCAGATTCTGCTCAACGCTTTCGGAAAGGATCAGGGCATTGGACACGCCCAGGTCGTTCAGCTTGGCAGTAAAAGCCTTGGTCTTCGGGCTGTCCACGTTGATGTCGTCAACAACAACCAGACGCTCTTGACGTACCAGCTCGGAGAAAATGGACCGCATGGCGGCGCGGTACATTTTACGGTTAACTTTCTGTTCGAAATCGCGTGGCTTGGCGGCGAAGGTTACACCACCGGCACGCCAGATCGGAGAGCGGATAGTACCCGCACGGGCACGACCCGTGCCCTTCTGACGCCACGGCTTCTTGCCACCGCCGGCAACTTCGGAACGAGTCTTCTGTGCTTTGGTGCCCTGACGGCCGCCTGCCATATAAGCAGTAACCACCTGGTGTACCAGAGCTTCGTTAAAATCTTTGGCAAACGCAGCATCGGAAACAGAAATTTCCTTGCCGCTACCAGTAATTGTCAATTCCATCGCACCGCTCCTCAGGCTTTAACTGCAGGCTTGATGACAACATCGCCGCCAGTTGCGCCGGGTACGGCACCACTCACCAGCAGCAGGTTGCGCTCGGCATCGATACGGACGACTTCAAGGCTCTGCACGGTGCAGCGGGCGTTACCCATCTGACCGGCCATCCTCTTGCCCTTGAATACCTTGCCCGGAGTCTGGTTCTGACCAATGGAACCCGGAGCACGGTGAGACAGGGAGTTACCGTGAGTAGCGTCCTGCATGGAGAAGTTCCAGCGCTTAACGCCGCCCTGGAAGCCTTTACCCTTGGACTGACCAGTGGCATCAACCACCTGACCGTCTTCAAACACGGAAACGTTCAGCTCGCCACCGGCAGCCAGCTCTTCGCCTTCGCCTTCTGCCAAACGGAATTCCCAGAAACCACGACCTGCTTCGACACCCGCTTTCGCGTAGTGACCGGCTTCAGCCTTGGTGACACGGGAGGAGCGACGAGAACCTACGGTTACCTGCACTGCGCGGTAGCCGTCGTTTTCGAGAGTTTTCAACTGGGTAATGCGGTTGGGCTCAACCTCGATTACCGTGACAGGCAGCGCCTGCCCTTCATCCGTAAAAATACGGGTCATACCAGCCTTACGGCCGACAACCCCAATTGCCATGTTTCACAGCTTACGTGTGCGAGCCTCGCACCCTCGATGGCCTGTGACAGTTACACAGACTATTACCAGCCGGT
>JABXHG010000239.1 GCA_013393545.1 Alteromonadaceae bacterium
GAAGAGCTCCACTACGCCGTCGGGGCACGCGTGATGACGGTGATCAATGACCCACTGGGCAGGTTTGTCAATGGCTCATTCGGTACCATCACCACAGCAACACAGGAAAAGATCACGGTGAATCTCGACCATAACGATGAGACGGTTGAGCTGGAAAGGCACACCTGGGAGATTAAGCGCCCGACGGTGACGGATGCGGGGCTGGGATCGGAGGTCATCGGCAGCGTGCGCCAGTTCCCTGTCATCCTGGCGTGGGCAATTACAATCCATAAATCCCAGGGCAAGACAATTCCGAAGCTCTTTATCAACCTCACTGGCGGCACGGCTACTGATGGCCAGTTCTACGTAGCGCTCTCCCGTGGCGTGAGCCTTGAGAACCTGCGTTTTAGTGCTCCTGTTGAAGCGCGCCATGTCCGCGCGAATAACTCACTGGTGCGCCGTATTCGCCGTGATGTTGGCCCGACGGTGACAACCAACCGCATTACGTTCTTGTCTATCGATGGCGCCAATTTTGGCATCAGCGACCACGTCGCGCGTATCCACGCAATCATCTTGGAAAATGGCCGGAAGGTTGCTGAGTTCGGTACCTGGATTAACCCGATGTCTGATATCGGCAGCTTTGGCGAACGTCACGAGGTCCCCGCCGGTGGCTTGGCGATGGCGCCAACGCTTTCCGATTTCTGGCCGCTCCTTCTGCGCCAGGCCGAGGGCAGCATCATTGTTTGCGATAACCTGCCGATGCTTGAACGCGCCATCCGCCACCAAGAAAAGGGCATGGACTTAGCCCTCGGTACTGGATATGACGTATCTGAATTCAATGTGTCGGTCACGGGTTCCGATGTCATCGAGCGCTGCCTCGCCATGGTGTCCGCGTATCAGAAGACACCCTTCCCTATTAGCCATGGCCAGGTAGTTCCGCCTGCGCCTCAGGACACAGAGGGCGCAGTGTTCATCCCATCGTGGGCTCCAGCAAGCATCATGCAGCTGGATCCACGCCATGCGACTGATTCCGACCACGCGTGGGCGGCGTACTCCGGCGGCCCAACCAATGACCTGGTTGAAGCAGAAGTAGCCGAAACCGCTGACCTCCTCTCCGCGTGGGCTGTCTCCCGCGGATACTGGACTGCTGCAGCGGAAGAAGACATCCGTACCCGCGCCGCAGGTGCGGGCATGGCCGACCTCATCTTGCCAGAAGTTGAGTCCAATGAGCTAGATGTTCCATCCCTGCTCACCCCAGGCACGCGCGTTGCCTTTACTGGCCGCAACAACCTCCTGGGTGGCCCTGCCGATGATGACCGCCTCACCGAAATCTGCGAGGCAGTCAATCTTGAGTACAAGAAGTCTGTCACCAAGTCTCGCTGCGATGTCTTGGTCGCTCATGATCCGGCATCTCAGTCGAGCAAGGCGCAGAAAGCACGGGCATACGGCAAACCA
>JABXHG010000024.1 GCA_013393545.1 Alteromonadaceae bacterium
GGGGGGACGACGGAGAAAGAGAGAGTGAGCGTAAAGGAGGGTGTGCGGAGCGGGGCGGGGCGGGGAAGACAAGGGCGAGAAGGGGGTGGGAAAGAGGGCGGGGGAAGCAGAGCAGGGTGTGGACCAGGGTGAAGAACGGGTGGGCAACTGTGGGGTTGCGGGTCAGGCCCTTGTCCAGGATCTGCTGGCGCCAGTTGGTGGCCTTGTCCCGCCAGTCGATACCGTCCAGCAATTGCTCCACCAGCGCGGCGTCGAACCCCAGGGCCTTGCCCACGTCGCGGATGGCGCTGCGGGGGCGGTAGCGGATCACCGTGGCGGCCAGGGCGGCGCGCTCCCGGCCGTAGCGCTGGTAGATGTATTGAATGACTTCCTCGCGGCGCTGGTGCTCGAAATCCACATCGATGTCTGGCGGCTCGTCCCGGTCTTTGGAGATGAAGCGTTCGAACAGCAGTTCCACGTTCGCCGGGTTCACCTCGGTAATGCCCAGGCAGTAGCACACCGCCGAGTTGGCCGCCGAACCCCGGCCCTGGCACAGGATGCCCCGGCTGCGGGCGAAGGCGACGATGTCGTGGATGGTGAGGAAGTAATGCTCGTAACGCATTTCCGAGATCAGCCCCAGCTCCTTGCGGATCAGCGCCTGCACTTTCATCGGCGTGCCGTTGGGGTAACGGCGGCGCTCGCCTTCGCGGGTCAGGCGTTGCAGGAAGGCGGCCGGGGTTTCGTTTTCGGGCACCAGATCGGGCGGGTATTCGTAGCGCAGGCTGCCAGGTTCGAAAGTGCAGCTTTCGGCAATGGCCAGGGTTTCCCGCAACCAGGGCTCGGGAAACAGGCGTTGCAGCACCGGTATTGGCCGCAGGTAGCGTTCGCCGTTCTGGAACAGGCAGTGGCCGGCGGTTTCCAGAGTGCGGTGGTGGCGTAGGGCGGTGAGTACATCCTGCAAGGGCTGGCGTTCGCGGCTATGCATGTGCACCGAGCCGGTCGCCACCACCGGGCAACGCAACTCATCGGCCAGCCAGCGAACCCTGGCCAGTTGCTGATCTTCTCCGGCTTCAAGAGTGCGGGTGGCGGCGATTCTCAACCGGTGTTCAAACAGACGCTGCAGCCACTGCCCACAGGCCAGGGCCTGATCGGCATCGGCGAGAATGGGCGAGGGCGGTTGCCACAGGCACAGGCAGTCGTCCAGCTCATGGGTTTCCAGATCCTGCACGAATAGTTGGTACTGGCCTTTTTCAGCGCGGCGCCGGCCGGTGGTGATCAGCTGGCAGAGCTGACCGTAGCCCTTGCGGGTGCGGGCCAATAAGACAAATTCCGGGGTGGCGGCACCGGGCGGGGCATCTTCCAGGGCAAACCAGCTGCCGGTAATCAGTTTCACCGAGCTGCCTTTCAGGGGGGCCCAGGCCCGGGGAATGCCGGCCACCGAACAGGCATCGGTGATGGCCAGGGCCCGATAGCCCAGGTCTGCGGCCCGTTCCGCCAATTCCTGCGGGTGAGAAGCGCCGGTCAGGAAGGTGAAGTTGCTAAAACAGCACAGTTCCGCGTAACTCATGGCATCACCCGAACCAGCCGTGCACAAACCAGGCGTTTTGTGTGTCCCGGAACACCCAGGCCAGCTGCCCACCCGGCAGCTGGGCAATGTAGTAATCCCGGTGCACCCGCTGGCCGTCCCACCAGCCGCCACTGATGCGTTCGGGGCCGGAGAACCAGGCCACTGGTGTTTCGGTCAGTGGGCAGGGGCCGGGCAGCAGCCATAGCGGGCGGCGCGGCAGGGCTTGCGGGTTAACCTCGCCCGGGTTTTTGCCCCGCTTCACGTCACCGGCGGACCAGGCAAATTCGGGGCGGTGATCGGGTTGGGGAGAGAGCTGTGTTAATGCCTGCTCCCCCAGCCGCGCCTGCAGGCGGCTGATCAGTGTGTGCCAGGCTTCGTTCAGATCCTGAGTCTCGCCCAGCAAATCCTGGCCGCCCGGTGCTTCCCGGCTGATGAACCGGCGCACTACCAGCACCAGGCTGACCACCGGGGCACTGAGTGGTTGCTGGTCCAGCTTCAGGCGGATCAGCTTCATGAACGTCTCGGCACGGTGCTCCGGCCCGGTGGTACGAAGGCGCAGGCGGGTGGGCTCCTGATGGCGGTGTTGCAGCACCAGCAGCAGCGTGTCGGTGTCCTGCTGGCGCCAGCACAGGTCGTCTTCCAGCTCCGCTAAAATGCGTTGCAGGGCAAACAGCAGGCCCTGGGTGTGTTCCACTTCCTGGATGAAATCCGCTCTTTGACGAAACCGGTGAGGCGGTTGCCAGGGCGCGCGCGGGTCTGGCCGGGTGCCCTGGATTTTCTGAACGGTGGCCAGCAGCTCCGGCGACAGCCGCCGGGCCAGTTCCTTCTGGGGCAGGGCGAAGACATCGCCCAGGGTCTCCAGGCCCAGGCGGTTCAGGCGGGTACAGGCGGTTTGATCAAACTCCGCTGCCGCCAGAGGTAATTGCGCCAGGGCATGAGTGATGTGGCCTTTGTCGGCACTGCATTCGCCCCTGCCAACACGGGCCAGCAAACGGGCAGCCAGGGGCGTATGGCCCAGTGCAGCCCAGGCGGTGAGCTGATGCTCGGCCAGGGCCTGCTCCACGGTTTGCCATATAGCGGCCAGCCCGCCGTAAAGCCGTTGCAGGCTACTGACTTCCGCCCACAGGCCATCCGGCGGTGCCAGGGTAAGGTGGGACACGTAGTGGTACAGCCAGCGGGCCTGCTCTTCCAGTAGCTGGGCCTGCTGTTGCTGGTCTGCCTGCAGAATGTGCAGCTCCGGCGCCAGCCCCAGCGCGGTTTTCAGGCGCATGCCCGGCTGAATGCCCAGGTCCTGCGCCAGTGGGCAGGCCTGCAGCACGTGTTGTCCGGTGCCTTCAACAATCACCAGAGCGTTTTCAATGGGCTGGCTGCGGCGAACGTGGTCCAGCAGCAGGTGCGGGAAGTGCAGGTAAAGCCAGAGCATGATAACTACCGTGTAGCGCCGTGCCAGGGGCCCTGAACTACCCGGGGCGCTTCCTGCACACGGATGTCTGCCCGGTGGGCCATGGCCAGGGTGCACCGCTGGCCAGACCAGCTGCCCCGGCGCTTGAGCACATTTACCTTCAACGCCTGCTGCGCATCTGGCATCAGTTCCAGGCGCAGTGCTGCCGGGGAGTTCTGCTCGGCCTGCCGGCGTTCCCGGAACAGCACGCACACATTCTGGCCTGCCTCCGAGGCTAGTTGCAGGCGGCGCACATCGCGGGTGGCCAGCTTACCCGGCCAGGCCAGCACCAGGCCGGTCACCGGTGAGCGCAGGCAGTTTTCCAGCGTCCACAGGAAATCGCTGGCGTCTTCGGTGTGAATCATCACCAGGTTATCCAGCCCAACGCCTTCACGGGCCAGGGCGGGAGCGTAGGGCGTGTGAGGCGGGTTCAGCCAGAACACGTTTTTCCCGGCTTCGGTCATCCGCTTCATCAATGGCATCACCAGCTGCAATTCGCCAATGCCATTGGCATCCAGCAGGCATTCACTGAGCGCGCCACGGGGCCAGCCCAGGCCGCCGAGCTGGTTATCCAGCGCCTGAAAGCCCGTGGTTTCGGCCGGTTGGGTGGTGGTGCGATGTCGGTGCCCCTGCCAGACCCGGGCATCCTGCAGCAGGGTGGTCAGTAACTCGCTCATGGCAATCTCCGAATACTGTTTAAATATACAGTATTTCGAAAATGGCCGGATTGCAAGGACGGGTTGATAAAGCGAATGGTCGAGGCCACCTTGGTAAGTACACACCAATAAAGGAGGTGAACATGAGCGAACTCAGCCAACAGGCCTGTGAAGCCTGCAGCGCAGACGCGCCAACCGTGACCGACGAAGAAAAGCAGGAGTTGCTGAAATCGGTTCCGGACTGGGAGCTGGTCACCCTGGATGGCGAAGAGCAGCTACGCCGGGTGTTCAAGTTCAAGAACTTCGCCCAGGCCCAGGCGTTCACCAATAAAGTGGCCGACATGGCCGAAGCCGAAGGGCACCACCCCGCCCTTTTGCTGGAATGGGGCAAAACCACCGTGCGCTGGTGGACCCACAAGATTGGTGGCCTGCACAAGAATGACTTTGTGATGGCGGCCAGAACAGATATTGCTTACCAGGACATGCAGTAAGGCTGCCGAATATCGCTGCCGGGTTGCCGCTTGGCAGCGATCCTTCCTGAAATCGTTTCTAAAACGCCTCATCAACCGGGCTGCGAACACCGAAGCCGCCTTTTCGGACCACGTGCGTGTAGATCTCGGTGGTGCGCACGTCGGAGTGGCCGAGCAGTTTCTGGATTGTGCGGATGTCGTAGCCAGCCTCCAGCAGCCGCGTTGCAAAACTATGGCGCAGAGCGTGGCTGCTGGCCTGCTTGTAAATGCCCGCACTGCGTAATGCCATCTTGATGGCCCGTTGTACGCTGCGATCCAATAAGTGGTGGCGGCGGAATACATTACTGCGTGGGTCTTTTGATAACCGGGAAGCTGGGAACAGGTATTGCCAGGCTGGCTCTTTTCCTTCGCTGGGGTATTTTCGATTCAGGGAAAATGGCATGTAGACCTCGCCATGGCCACTGGCCAGATCCTGTTTGTGCTGTATCAGGCAGGCTTCAATCTGAAGCTTCAGGGGCTCCAGGAGAGAGTCTGGCAGTAACGTTGTCCTGTCCTTGTTGCCCTTTCCACTACGGACAATGATCTGCTGCATTCCGAAATCAACATCCTTCACCCTGAGCCTCAAAGCTTCGTTGATGCGAAGCCCAGAGCCGTACATCAAACGGGCGACCAACTGATGTGGGTCTTCCAGATGATTGATCACGGCCTTCGCCTCGTCATGAGTAAGCACTGTGGGCAGGCGAGTGGGCCTTCTTGCCATTTCAAACGACAAGTCTTCGAGCGGTTGGCCGAGAAATTCACGGAAAAGGAACACGAGTGCATTCAGCGCCGTGCGCTGGGTGCTTACGCTGTTATTACGTTGAACTGCAAGATGTGAAAGAAACTCTTCAACTTCTTTTTCAGAGCAGGTGGAAGGGTGCCGTAGGCCATGAAAACGAATGAATCGCTTGATCCATAGGCAATAGGTTTGTTCGGTCTTGTAAGCCAGGTTCCGGCTTCGAATCAGTGCCCGAAGCTGGTCCATGAAACGGGTGGGGTTGTCTGGCAGCTTTGGCGGTACGTCCAGGATCATAAAATAGCCTCCATGCTGTTTATGCATACAGTATTTTAGGCATTTCTGTGCAAAATTGCATCCCAAAGGCTGGAGATATGCGACAACTGTCGGGAAAAGTCGTGGGTTTACTATTGGATTCCTTTCAACTTATTGAAAAATATATAATTTATCTATCATGTGGTTGTGGATAGGCGAATTCGTGATCTGAGACAGTTCCGACGATTGACGCTTATTTCTTGGCGCGATACTGTCAGTGTTTGGTAGGTTTCTGATAAAAAGGAAAAAATAGCGAGTGACTTTGAGTTGGGGCGGGGATAGGCGCGCTTGGGATAGAAGTCATTTGTCGCTGAATTAGCTGTTGGGCGGTATTACAAGCGCACCGCCTTGGGCAACATTCGCTTGTACAGGGTGCGGATGATTTCGGCTACCCCGTTGGTTGATAAACGGACGATTTTGTGAAGGACTTTGCGCTCATAGCTTTCATGGATGTAAAGAAGAAGTTATAATATACACAGGATTACCAAACGCGTGCTCACGCACGCTCGAAATTAGGCCTAAAGGTTGAATATTAACTAACCGGAGCAGAAAAAATGGCTATTACTGAAGAGGAAAAGCAGGCTTATAATGACCTGATTCAAAATCTTTATGATGGGTCTCTAAACTCGTCTCCCGAAATGATCTCGCAAGAGGTCATCGATATTGTTAACACTATCCTGACTGAAGCAATCGAATGCTCTAAAGCAATCGCCATCACTGAAGAGCTAATAAATCTTCTTTTTCCTTCTGGAACCCTTGGAAGATTAACTAAGGGTATAGTGACTAGTGGCTTACAAGCTATATTTAACTGGATTGACGCTATTCAGGGAAATAGGATATACAGTATTTGCCTTGCACAGGCAAAGCTCAACTGGAAATCTCCACTACAACTAGCGTTGCTAGGTATTTAACGCACCCACACAGAGGCGTATTTTGTAGATGGATGACTTTGGGCTCTTATACCTCATAAACAAAGTTTCTAGTTTAGCGAGCGAAGTTTTAAGGTGGTCTTTTAGGAAGGACCTGATGCTAGCGTTAATCTTATTAGCGGCAGTTTGGATTATTGTGCTTATTTTCTAGTTCTTACTTAGGTTAATAGACTCAACTATTTCTTCTATAGGATATTTCTGGTCGCCTTTGTAAACTACCTCGTAATAGCTTTCGGAGTGACCCCCGCTAACTATAAGGATTCTTGCATCTATCGGCGCTTGAGCCTTGTAATTAAGCCAGTAGATTCGTGTATGATCACGTGTCACTGTTTTAGTCGACGCTACGAATTGCCACCTTATTCGTCTTATTTCTTCTATAGGTAATATTTTTTTTACGTAGTCATCAAGTTCATAGCCTGTCCCAAAAAGAAACTCGAACCACGCAGACGCGGCAATTTCGATATTATCTCCTGGCGTCGCACATGGAAAGTAAGATAATGCGACTACACTGCCATTAACATACTCCAGCGCGATTAAATCTGATGTTTTTGTTATTGAAAAAAGCCCTTCTTTTGGCAATGCGATGTGAAGGGATTTATAGTTTATATTTATTCGTTTATTTTCTTGGGTTAGCGCACATCCTTGGATCAAAAGTAGGCTGATAGAAGTCAGCCATACTATGATAACCGGTTTAAATCGATGGTGTTTGTCGTACCACTTGATCATAGCTTGAGAATCCTGTTGTCCATAAACCAAGTCACTATTGTGTGGAGTATCTGGTCGACATTTATTGTTAGCTTTTTATCGCGTTTGTCAACGAAAATGTCCGCTTTTTCATGGTGCGAGCGGCATGGCTTGGGTAGGTCGTTGGCAGCATCGACGATCGGTTGACACCTGTTGCCTTTGCCCAACAAGGCGCTGCAGCCGACCGCCCAAAGCACTGTCGTGCTTTGGGTTCCCTCCGTGCGCTTCGCGCACTCCGGCGGCGGCTGAGCTTTGGCGTTAGCTGGTAGTGCTTCGTACCTTTTTGGTGGCTGGGTGCCAATGGCCTTGGCCGAAGGTGAGTAGCAAAACTGGTAGTGCGGCGATGTTGCCAAGGCCCGCAAATGTGGTGTGTTGCTGGTAGCTCAATCGGTCAGCGGTATTGGTAGTAACTTGAGTGTTCAGGTCGTGGGGCTGTCCGTCGAAAGCTGGTTCCTTGCTTACCTGCTAATCTGACGTTCAGGTTCATTCGCCGCATCACTAGCGGTGATTTTAATTACGCGGCATCGGCGGTTTTTGGTGCAAGGGCCGCAGTGTGGGCCACGGTGTTGGGTGCTAGGGATCAGCTTTAACGATGCCCCCAGCTAACCAACCGCTTAAGTACGTTCCCGGCCCAAGGGCCGTCCACCGGATACCCTTGTCAGGGCACCGCTTAGCTTGGCGTTAAATTTCAATGAGAGAGGGATCTGCGTTGTCTAACAGGATGTTGTTTAGATTGTTTGCCCTTCCAAGTTTTTTGCTCGTTCTTGCATTCGTCGGGCTTCACTTTTTCGGCGACTTTGTGCCTGATCAGTTCTCTGGCAGTGCTGTTCTTAAAGGCTTGGCTGATGGCTCTCGCGCTGCGGCACCCTGGGTTGGCGCAGCTCTTTTGCTAGCCTCAGTGGTTTTGTTCATAGTGAGCTTTTATCGGTTGTGGCGTTGGAGCCAAGGTAACTCAGATTGCTGTTTCACCTGTGGTGGCATTGTTGATCAAAAACATGGTCGTTATGGGCCGTACAAGCACTGCTTGGCATGCGGGAAAAATGAAAAAATTTAACAAGGCGCAGCAGTTCGCGGCCGGTGGCCGCCGGACGCCCTTTCCGTGGCTCCTTCGTCGCCCCTCCCAGGTCTCCGCCGTGCTTCTGCCTTAGCTGTTCGTGCTTCGTACCTTTTTGGTTGTCGGGTGGTTATGGCCCTCGGCGGAAGTTGGCCGTAAAACCGGCCAAATTTCATCCTACCCAAGCCCCGCAATATTGTTGTCTGTCCTGCCGTCTCGTGCGGGCGGGAGGGTTGGTTTTACTTG
>JABXHG010000240.1 GCA_013393545.1 Alteromonadaceae bacterium
GGGTTAAAAGCCTACTGGTTTGACAACTGAGCTAACGACCCAAACGAGGCGCATATAGTACTGATATTTTTGCCTGGTTCAACCCCTTTTTTTCACTTTCAGGACAGTTTTTTTCTGGCTGATCAGTGAATAGGCGATTTGTTCAGGCTCTCGTTAGCCGCTGTTCTCCGAGAGGAATTTTTTGGCCATTTCCGCCGGCCTGGAGTCCGGGTAGGCATTGATCACCTCTTTCATCCGCCGACGGGCGTCTTCAGCCTCACCCAGGCGATCCAGGGTAACGCCCAGTTTGTAAATCGCGTCCGGCGCCTTGCGGTGGTCATCGTAGCGTGTGGCGACAATGGTAAATGCCTGTTTGGCCTGCTCCAGTTGCGGGATCGCCAGATAGACTTCGCCCAGCCAATAATAGGCATTCACCGTCAGATCCCCTTCCGGGTACTGGTCGATGAATTCATAAAGCCGGCCAATGGCCGCATCAAATGCCTTTTCCTCGCGGATCAGACGAATAATGTCGTCGTAGGCCTGTTTTTCTTCCTGACCCGGGGAACGATAAGCCCGGGCAGGCCGACTATCGCCCTCACCGGAACTCTGGCCTGCCGCCGGCTCTTCGGCAGCTGGTTGCCCCTTTTGCTCTTCCATTGCTTTCGACAAATCCAGCAACCGCTGATCGAGATCAACGTAACGGTCACGCCCCTGGGACTGCAGGCGTTCTATCTGGTGCTGTTGCTCCTCCACCTGACCTTCCAGGCGGCGAACGGTGCTCTGCAACTGCTGAACCATGTAGAACAGTTCAGCCGTGGCCTGGTTGTCATCTGCCTTGCGCCGGGCTTCGGATTCGGCGTTCTGAAAAGCCGGTGCTGACGACTGGGCAAGCCCCGGCCCCGCCAGGCCAAGGCCCAGCGGGAACAGGACAACCGACATGAGTTGTTTTCTCATGGTTACATCCGGTGGTTCTGGGGTTAGTCGAACTTCAGCTCAACGCGGCGGTTTTGCGCCCAGGTTTCTTCACCAGAGCCGCGCACCGCCGGTTTTTCTTCACCATAGCTGACGGTTTCGATTTGTCCACGAGACGCGCCGTTAACAATCAGGAAGCGCTCAACGGCTTTTGCCCGGCGTTCGCCCAGGGCCAGGTTGTATTCCTTGCTGCCGCGTTCGTCGGCATGACCGACCGCACGTACTTGCTGGCGCGGGTTGCTGGCCAGGTAGCGGGCGTGAGCCACCAGTACGTCACGCGCTTCCTGTTTGATTTCGGAAGTATCAAAATCGAAGTAGAAGGTGGTGATGTCCCGCAGCGCTTCCTGCTGGGCCTGCTCGGCCTGTTGCTGCTGTTCACGGGCCATTTCCCGTTCACGCTCGGTCATTGCCGAACTGGAAATACCGCCTTCACCATCCTGGCCGCCGTACACGGTGGCTCCACCTTCCTGGTCAATGGCTTCCAC
>JABXHG010000241.1 GCA_013393545.1 Alteromonadaceae bacterium
TGGCTAGCTCAAAAATAGAGAGGCATTTTCCTGGATTTTCAGGTATGGCTTGCGTTTGTTGCAGCTTCAATAGCTCTTTTGCTCATTCCCGGACCGACGGTTTTGCTCGTTCTTAGTTATGCGGTCAGCCAAGGAAAAAGGGTGGCCATTGCGACGGTCGGGGGCGTAGCACTCGGCGACTTCATCGCAATGTCTGCATCATTGGCGGGCCTGGGGGCCTTGGTTCTGGCCTCTGCGACACTGTTCACTGTTCTGAAATGGGTGGGAGCTGTTTACCTCGTCTATCTGGGCATTAAACTTTTCCGTAGCGCATCAACGGCTTCGCTTGGCGATCTGGAAAAGGTAACAGAGACAAGCGCGTCCAGTGTCTTTGGTCACGCTGCGGCAGTGACTGCGCTGAATCCGAAATCCATAGTGTTCTTTATTGCCTTCGTTCCGCAATTCGTTGTGGTGGACAGCCCGCTTCTGCCTCAGTTCGCAATTCTGGTCGTTACCTTCGTAGTTTTGGCCGCAATCAATGCACTCGCATATGCGCTCTTGGCAGATAAGCTACGCGCTAAAATTGCGAGGCCTTCGGTTTTGGCTTGGTTCTCTCGTCTTGGCGGTAGTGCACTGATTGCAATGGGCGTTGCGACAGCCGCATTCAAGCGGGCGCAGTAAGCATCACCCAAGGTCAGCTTCGTCCCGCATCGGCGGCGCTGCGACGAGGCGCAGCGAAAGGTGGGTTTAAATTCCCTGATCCGGCGCAGCCTTCAACGACCGCTTCCGTGATCTGCGCCGCGACGCAGAACCCATCCTTCTGCGGCTGCGAGCTCCTCTGTCGTCATGCTGCAACAGCATCTGTTGCTCGCCGAATGACCGGAAAGTCCGCATTGCTGACATCAAGTTTAAAGCGTCAGGCCTCCGGCGGGGTAAGACCTGCCTCAAGAAAATCCATCTGCTGGGCCAGTTGGGCGCGTAGCGGTGTAACTGCTTCCGCCATTTCCTCGGGGGATTCCTCCGGGTCGGTCTGCCAGTCCGGGCCTATTCTGTACCAGCGGGAGCGCGTCCTGGCCCAACCTGCGTCCGGATCGACATCGATCAGGGGCGAGGTGGTGACGAAGGGGTCGTCGATGAAGGGGTGGTCTTCACAGCGGCCATGAATGCGGAGCGACTGGAAGTATTCGAGGCGCCATGGGTTCAGAAGAGGCGCGGCGGAAAGCTCTTCAGCAGCAGGGCCGCGCCGTACGTCCGAGATGGCTCGGAGCGTGTCGATTTTGTTCTGCTGCCTGTCCTCCATGGTTCAATCCTTTCCTCCGCTCGCCCAAGGCCACCAGCTCCGGCGCTTTCGTGGTGGGGAGAGGATAGTTGTTGCTTGCTGCTTCCGGGCGTCCCGGTCGGTGCGGATTGCGGCCTGTGCTTCGCG
>JABXHG010000242.1 GCA_013393545.1 Alteromonadaceae bacterium
AGTGGGGAACCTTCATGACCAAAGAGCTGCCAGGACCACCGGAAGATCGCCTGCAGGCTTCCAATAAGCGCGCTGTGGCCGGCATGTCCATGTCCGCGACTTCTGCGCTGTTGTTCGCTCCGCACAACCCCGGCCTCTATGACGCCGTTGGTTCTTTCGCTGGTTTTGCAGCAACCGCTGCCCCATTTTAGTATGAGGCAATGGCTTTTACCGTCAACCGTGGCGGCGGCCAGCCGGAGCAGATGTGGGGCCCAATGGGTTCCCGTAAGAACCGCTACAACGACGCGCTGATGAACTCTGAGAAGCTGCGCGGTACTGACCTGTACATCTCTGCCGGCAATGGTCTGCCAGGCATGACTGACATGCCTTCTTACTACACCAAGCAAGGCGTTGACCCGACTGTCGCTTCCGTTGGCGCAGCTACATTGCAGATTGAAGGCGGCGTAATTGAAGCCGGCGTTAACCACTGCACCCACAACTTGAAGGCAAAGCTAGACAGCCAGAACATTCCAGCGACCTACAACTTCCGTGACACCGGCACCCACTCCTGGCCGGGCTGGAAAGAGGACGTTCGGGAGTCTTGGCTGTTGTTTGAACGGGCTTTGAAATAATTCGCCCACCCACCGATCCGGAGGTGTTCGGTACCAATTTAGCAAGAAGTCCTTAGGGCGGTAGAATTGCGGCATCATGAAGCCGCTGCTATCTCCCGCCTTTAAGCATTTGTCTGGGGATTTCAAAGATTCTTTTACCGGGGTTGTTTTCACCCTCGGATTTTCTATTGAGCATTATGACCTGGAATTGGTCTACCGGGTTGAGCCGAACCTGCTCTCGGGTGTTGCCAAGCTGCATATCTCCGTCGGGGAGGACTTGGACAAGCTCACCTTGGATCTTGGTGGAGCGATGGCAACGCGTCGTCTTTCTGCCAATGAGGGCATCGAGATTACGCGCTTTCGGCAGTCTGGCGGCAAGGTGCGCATTACTTTCGATGACACCATTGAAGCCGGCACTGACTTCGTCCTCACCGTACGTTATGGCGGCAATCCTCGTCCCATTCGCACCGCGTGGGGTGAGATCGGTTGGGAGGAAACTGAGTCCGGTGCGCTTGTAGCCTCGCAGCCCAACGGTGCGCCGAGCTGGTTCCCGTGTGATGACACGCCAAGTGAGAAGGCGACTTATGACATTCGTGTCACCGCGGATAATCCTTTCACCGTGATTTCCAACGGCAAGCTGGTGTCCAAGAAGGCACAAAACAGCACCACCACCTGGCATTACAAGGTGGACTCCCCGATGGCAACGTACTTGGCCACCATCCAGGTTGGTGAGTACACAAAGTTCAAGCTGGGCCGCAACACCACGGCGTGGGCGCCGGCCCACTTGCGCGCGAGGCTGGAGGGAG
>JABXHG010000243.1 GCA_013393545.1 Alteromonadaceae bacterium
GGCAGTGGCAAGAAAGGCAAGGGCAAGGCCGGACTCATTAGAATCGCTGGCGGGCTTTTAAAGGACCTTGTTCTGGGAACGATAACGTCGTTTGGCGGCGGCATGATATCGGACCGCATCAGGAAACTCTTGAATGATGACGAAGAAGATGATGACCAGTGCAGCGCACTAATTGAGGATTCCAAGAAGTGCGCGGATACCATCGACGATATTTGCAATACATCTGATTCGGCGATGTCGAGCATTCTTGAATCAAGCACTGGATATCTTTCCCTGCTAACCGGGGTACTGCGGCGTACACCGCAGGGGATGCTGGTAACTGGTGTTCTGATGGCCGCGAACTATCTCATCGAAAACACCAATGATCAGGTCGTGGGAACGTGCCAGGACCGTGATGACTCTCTGGATAAGTGCTATGAGGAACTCCTCAAAAAGTGCGATTGCATCTGCGATCGACCGCTGCCGGAAGAACCACCAGAGACAGGCAACTGCCCAGCACCTGAGCCACCAGCTGGTGAATACGGTTGTGAACCTCCGCCGAAGGAAGTCGAGCCGTGCCCTGAGCCGGAACCAGAGCCGGAACCGCAGCCTCAGCCGGAAAAGAAGAATCCAAACGAGACCAAGCCAGTAGAAACTATGCCGGTAGAAAACCCACCGGCGCAGAACCAGCCGACGGAAAATCCTAAGCCGCAGCAGCCGCAGCAGCCGTCGAATCCGACGCCAACCCAGCCGGTAGAAACCCCGAACGTGCCGAAAGACACGGATAAAGATCGGGGCACCGACAAGGGCAAGGGCAAGGCGAATTGCGAGAAGCCAAAGTGCCCACCCGAGGAGAAGCAGCAGCCAGAGCCCAAGCCAGAGCCTCAGCCGGAACCGAAGCCAGTAGAGAGCTGCGAGCCAGAGCCGGCAGAAGACTGCGTCGATGAGCCAGAAGAACCAACTGTGCCTGCTGAGCCAACGGAGGATGAAAAGTGCGAGGTTGAGGAATCAACCAGCTGCAGCGGCCTGCTGGGCCTGGTCGGTGCGGGTGTTGCCATCTTGGGTATCGGTGCGCTGATGTTCTTCGTCGCTGAACATCTGGAAATGTTTGGAGAGACCCCGGAGCCTGCGCCAGAACCAGAGCCGGAACCGGCTCCGGAACCAACGCCGGAGCCGACACCAGAACCGGAAGGGCCGACGGGTGGTGTGAAGCCGCCGCCGGAGGATTTGTCGAAGGTTCCTGAGCCAACGCCGCCACCGAAGAAGATACAAGCGGTATCAGGGGCAGCAGATGTTGTCGTAGAAAGCTCAGCCCCGGCGCAAGAATATGCCGGCAGTGCAGCCGGCAGTGCTGCTGGTAGTTCGGCTGCTAGCTCAGTAGATAGTTCGTCAAGTAGTTCACCGGCACGAAAGGCAGGGGCTTGGTAATGG
>JABXHG010000244.1 GCA_013393545.1 Alteromonadaceae bacterium
TCTGTAATTATTTATTAAATTATGAGTAGAAGCAAATGAAGCATCTAATCTAATAGTTAAATAGCGATCCATATTGTTAATATTTGTTATGAATGCTTCTTCAAAACCAAAGTATCCCCCAACAGTGGGATGTAGAGCTTTGAATAAACTCTCTTTAGCGGAGAAAATTAAGGTAGAAGCGACATTAAATTTTATGTTTTGTCTACATAGAATGTCTAGTTCCTGGTTGCTGTGTATTTGAGGTCCAATTTGGAGAGCATCAGCTTCTGAAAGCACGCTTTCAATGTCTATACCTAAACATACACTGGTACTAGATTTTCTTATAGCACATATGGCTTCGGTGCCGCTATGTGCAATAGACCCTATCACCGTTAAAGGCCAGCTTGGTGCTCTGTTTTTTCCTATCGGGACTACCGTGTCACCAAGGGCTGGATCCAAAGATTGCATACAGGCTTTTGCACAAAAACGCCCAGCTAAAAACTCGGCTTGGCGCTTTTTTACAGCTAGCGATAATTCCGGTGGAAAATGAACTTGTAAATAATTATGCGTAGCGGAACTATACTCTTGAATATTAAACTGACATTTAACAACATGAATATCTGCTGCTTCATTTTTCCAGTATTCTGCGTGGTTAATGAATTTATGTGGAATGTTAATGAGATATTTATAGGAAAACGATTTTAGGTTCACAATGAAGAGTACCCATTTACTTTGTTCTGAATTAAACCATTAGATATTATTTTCATTATGCAGCTAGGCTGTGATTTGATAGAAAGTGATCGTTGCGTAACTTTATCATTGAAGCGTTGGATGTAAATAAATTTTCTCCAAGAGGATTGGGCGAAGTCCATAGTTCTCTGTCGTGGCAATTGTGCCGGGTGTTGAAATTGAACTGTAGAAGCCTTTTATTGATAGAGCTATAGAAGACTTGAGACCTTTAAGGCGCATCAAAGAGTTTTTTTTGCCAGTGGTGGTTTACGGCAGCCTCTGGCTCCACAAAGACTTACGCGAACAGGTGAAAAATGCAATGTTTATCATGTTGCTAAAATCATTCATCTCAAAAAAACTCCGAGCTCAAATTGGTTATAAGCGCTGGCATATAAAAGGCGATAAGCCAGGCCGGGTTGAAGACAATATCTGAGAGCGGCAGTTTATTCCTCCGTGGGCTGTACAAGTGATGTTTTTTACGTCAATATTGATTTTTATAATAAAGGTGTGTTCTATATAAGTTGCGACTCTGTGTTCGTAAATGTCCTTTTTTCAAGGGGAGCGCCATAAGGAAAGAAGCCGGCATTTGGTTTTGCTCTTTCTTGGTTTGTTAGTTCGTTTTAATCGGTCGTCATCACTATTTAGTTTACTGCAAGGGTGGGTTTGTAGTCTTGGCTGGATTAACTCCTGTTTGAGAAAGCGGCTTGAAATGGTAAGAAGGAAAGTTTGAAAATGGAAAGCAAAAATATCATATGGCGTACAGCCTATGACATCATTCATCATCACGCACAGTATCGACCTAGCAAAGCCGCAATCATTTTTGAAGACGATTCTGGGAAAACAGAGTTAACCTACAAGGAACTCTTTAATTCAAGCAGGAGTATAGCTAACTCTCTTATCGACAAGAGACTGCAGGGCAAAACCGTTATTCTTAAATTCGGTCAAGGGTTGGAGTTCATTCAAACTTTCTTGGGGTGTTTGATAGCTGGTGTGATACCAGTCCCAGTTAATCGCCCGGCCGCGAAAGAGCAAAAGTGGCTAAAGCTCATGCCAATAATAACTGATTCTAAAGCAACGACTGTAATTGGAGAGTCTGGTTATATCTCTCGTTATCATGAGTGGTTATCAAAGCAAGATGGTTTTGAAACATTCAGTTGCTTTACATTTGATGAGTTAGAAGGAAGCTGTGAACGTGAGCACTCTCTTCCACATATAGATGCTGATACTCTTGCTTTCTTACAATATACCTCAGGTTCCACAAGTGACCCTAAAGGGGCAATGGTCAGTCATAGTAATATGTTAAGTAACGCTGCATTAATCGCTAAGTCTTTCAATTCTAATAGTAATACAGTGAGTGTTTCTTGGCTCCCTCTGTTTCATGACGCAGGCATGATTGGAATTTTTATGCATTTATTATACGTCGGCGGAACTATGGTAATTATCCCTCCGGCAGCATTTGTGCAAAGCCCTATTCTTTGGCTAAAACTCATCACAAAGTATAAGGCAACATATACTGGAGGGCCTAACTTTGGCTATGACTTGTGTGAACAAAGGGTTTCAACTGACCAAGCGAATGAAGCTGGAATCGATTTATCTAGCTTGAAGGGTGTTTTTAATGGCGCAGAGCCTGTTCGCTGGGGGACGTTGAAAAAGTTCCAGAATAAGTTTGAACCTTTTGGCTTCGACTTCAAGGCCTTTGTACCGTGCTATGGGATGGCAGAATCTACCTTAATGATAACCGGAATTAAGGTTAACGAAGCACCGGTAAACTTGAAACTCGATAAAGAAAAGTTAGAACAGGGTGAGGTTACAAAAGCTTCTTCGGGAAGCGAGGCGAAAATTTTACCGTCCTGTGGAATCAACCAAGATGGCACAGATATTATCGTCGTTGACCAAAGTGACAATCGGGTTTTGGATGATATGCAGGAAGGCGAGATTTGGCTCCGTGGTCCTAGCGTAGTTATGGGCTATTTTAATAATCCTATTGCAACGAAAGAAAGGTTTTCTGGGATTACAGAATGTGGCAAGGGCCCCTATTTGAGGACAGGAGACCTAGGCTTTTTGCATCAAAGTCATTTGTACGTGACAGGAAGAGCAAGTGATTTAATTATCGTTAATGGTAAAAATTATTATCCTCAAGATATTGAAGAAACTGTTGCTAATTCAATTGGTTGTATTCTCGGTGATAGTATAGCGGTGGTTTCAAAGGAAATTGACGGTGAAGAGAAAGTTTTTGTTATCGCCGAGGTTGCTCGAGTGGCACTGCGTAAGCTTAATCACGCACTGGTATGTCAACAGATCAAAGAAGTTGTATCCGCTGAGTATCAATTAGAAATTGAGTATATCGCACTCGTTAAACCATCATCTATTCTTAAAACTACATCAGGAAAAGTAAAAAGAAAAGCTTGTTTAAATGCTGCCTTTGAGAATGCCCTTAATTTAGTTAAGGGTGGGGAGTCATACGCCTGCAATGAACTTGATGAAAAGCCGCAACCGCAGAAAGTTTTAGATGAGAATGGCTGGATGCAGTTTAAACGACTCTTGGTTAACGAGTTAAGTATTGATGAGAAGGATATCCAACCGAGCAGCACACTCACGTCATTGGGAGTCAACTCTCTCAAGATGGGCGCGTTAGCTTATTCTTTGAGTCAGTATAGTGATGTGACAGTCAGTATTGAAGAGCTTTTGGAGCTGGACAGTATCGAAGCGTTTCTAAAAAGCCACACATGGCATTGGGATAAGAAAGTAGACTGTTTTAAAGACTATACACAACCAATTAGTAGCGACAACTTTCCTCTTACGGATATTCAAACGGGTTACGTAATTGGTCGTTTGAATCAAGTTGAGATGGGAGGGGTTGCACTACAATCTTACTTCGAATTTGATGGAAACTTTTGTATTCAACAGGTTCAACGCTCTTGGAATACTCTAATTTCAACGATCCCTATGCTCAGAGCGGTAATTGATAGAACAAATATGCAAAAAATACTATCAAGCGTGCCAGAGTATCATTTAGATGTAGAAGATATTACCTCGTTAAGTACAACCCAAAAGGAACTTCGAGTTGAAGAGAAGCGGGCGAATTTGGTTTCAAAAAAATTAGAGCTGGAAAGTTGGCCTCCATTTGAATTGAGTGTGACTAAATTAGAAGTAGGCATAAATAGATTACATATAAAAATCGATGGAACATTCTTTGATGCAACCAGTATCGTTAAGCTTTTTGCGTCATTAGCTAATATTTATAAAGAGCGAAAAGCAATCAATGACTCGCCGAATTTCGGCTTTGAGCACTTTTGCCGAACCATGAAACAAGATGAAGTGAAGTATGATAGTAGCTTGTCTTTTTGGCGGGCGGCGATAAAGGATTTTCCGCTTAGCCCCCAAATTTCGTCACTTCGCGTAAAGGCTAGGCATGAATCGCCTAACTTCCGTCGGTTATATAAAGACTTCAAAGCATCTGATCTGAATGTACTCAGCGAATTAGGCAAACGCTGGGGGGTAACTCAGCATGCTATTTTGATTACTGCGTTTGCTCAAACGATAGCGACATGGTCGCTTAATCAACGCTTTAGTATTAGTGTGCCGATGCAAAATCGAGCTGATTTAGATCCGAATATGGCTCAAGCAATTGGGCATTTCTCAACGTTCACACTACAACGGTTTGATTTGCGAAAACAGATAAGTTTTGAGCAACTTTGTTTAGCAACTATGGGGGAAACCAAAGCGCTATTACAGAATAACGCAATTTCAGGTATTGAGTTACTTGACTTGATAAGGCAACACAAGGAAGGCGCGTTCTACCCAGTTGTATTTACAAATTTACTGGAGCTCGACAGTAACAATTCAGGAGTAGAGCAGCTAGAGAATGCGTTAGGTGAGCTAAATTATTCTGTTACGAGAACTCCTCAAGTGGTACTTGATTGTCAGATAATGAAAGTATCGCATGGAATAAGAGTGTGTTGGGATTATGAGGAAAACTCGTTCGACCTCAATTTGCTAAATGAAATGTTCGATGAATATATCCACGGACTACATCATTTGGCGAAGGGAGCGGTTGACCTGCCGAAAAATGACGAATCTCAGAAAGGTTTACAAATTACCTATCAGGCAATTGAGGATGCGAATAATACTTATGTTTCTCGCCGAGAAAAAACTTTGATTGAAGGTTTTCTGAGTTGCGCGGAAGTCATGCCAAACAAAGTCGCTATCATTGATGGTGAGCGTCAAATCACTTATGAAGAGCTTTTGAAATACTCATCAGGTGTTGCTCAGGTATTGCGAAATCAAGACTGTCAGAGAGGCGATAAAGTGATTCTTGCGCAGCAGAAAGGGTGGCAGCAAGTGGTGTTTGTCATAGCGATTTTGCAAGCAGGAGCCAGCTTTGTACCCGTTGACCCGACAATACCCAGTTCTCGCTTGAATAGTATAATCAAACGATGTGGTTCCGATTGTTTAGTGACTGATGCTGCAACAAAACTTTCGAGTGCTGTATGTGAAATGGTTCAGCATGTGGTTCGGTTTGAGGAATCTAAATTTGAGGTTGCGGACGACGTAATTAATCTTGCACGCCCCGAGGATTTAGCGTATGTGATCTTTACTTCGGGTTCAACAGGAGAGCCCAAAGGGGTGGCGGTTGAACATCGTAGTGCGATGAACACTATTGAAAGTGTTAACAAAATATGGCGCGTGAAATATGATGATATTGTCTTGGGTTTATCCGAACTTTCGTTCGATTTGTCAATATATGACATTTTTGGGTTACTTAACGTAGGTGGAACAGTTGTTTTAGCTCATCCTTTACAATCCCCACAACAATGGGCTGAACTGATTCAAGAACATGAAATCACTATTTGGAACACCGTACCAGCTACGATGGATTTGCTTTGTGACTATTTGAGTGAAGCAAAATTACAGCTTAGTTCAATTCGGGCGACTCAGCTTAGTGGAGATTGGTTTCCGACCTCGTTGCCTCAGAGCATCAGGTCTCAATTGCCTGCTACTGAGATTATTAATATGGGTGGGGCGACTGAGGCATCAATTTGGTCTATTTATTACACCGTTACGGGCGGTGAGCAGGAGCAATTTGGTTACATCCCATATGGAAAGCCATTAGAAAATCAACAATTTTATTTATTGAATGAAGAACTGGAACCTGTGAAGCCTGGCGAGGTCGGGGAGTTATTTATTGCTGGTAGAGGTCTTGCAAGAGGTTATCTCAATGATGAGAAGAAAACTAGAGATGCTTTTTTTTGGTGCGAGAGACTAGGGCAGCGAATCTACCGTACGGGAGATTTAGGAGCTTATCAGAGAGACGGTAATATACGCTTTTGCGGGCGAAAGGATAGTCAAGTTAAGCTTAATGGTTATCGCATTGAACTTGGGGAGCTAGAGAGCGCTTGTAACGAATTAGAAATTATAAAGCGTGCTTGTGCGATTCCTTATGGGGATGTTCATAACCGCCAACTCGCTTTATTTGTTACTGCACAAAACACTTCAGAGCAACACCTTCTCAACGGTAAACCGACAGATTCAGAGTCAAGTTTATATTTTCAGCGGCAATCAATGCGTCAGTTTGATAACACAAATGAGCTGGAAGAGGTAACACTTGGGAAGTTATTAGCCTCTATTACAGCTCTAACATCAAGTGATCATGACCAACTCAAGTACCGGTATCCATCGGCGGGTGGGCTGTATGCGGTACATACTTATATACATTTCCTGAAAAGGGTTGGGCATTTAGAACCGGGATTTTATGTATTTGATTCAATCGAGCATCGACTAGAATTCTTATCTGCGAACGAGAACCTTTACGAAGGTGTTGAATTTGGCAATATTTTTGAGATAACAGCAAGTGCTAGCTTTGTTCTTTATTTAATTGCTGACAATTCTCAAATATCCCGGAAGTATGGAGTTAAAGCGAGGGATTTTGCTTTATTGGAAGCGGGTTATATGTCCCAGTTATTAATGACTACTGCCCCTGGACTATCTTTGGGACTTTGTCCCTTGGGATATTCTGAGTTTTCTGATTTAAGGTCTAAATTATTGCTTGATGGAGATCAGGATGTTGTGCACGTATTAGCTGGCGGTCCTGTAGCTCAGGATGCTTACCATAAAGGAGAAAAGAGCCCAAGAATCTCAGGGACGATGGAGGGATTGTCAACCAGAGTTCATGCTAAAAAAATACAAAAGCTAGTAAAGAATCACTTGGCTAATAAGTTACCTCTTTATATGCAACCAAAAGAGATCTGCGTGATTGATCATCTACCATTAACAGTTAATAACAAGGTGAATATCAAAGTGTTGGTGCAGCTCCTTGATGAGCATAGAGGGGCACCTCAGAGTAAGGCAGTGGCCAAATGTCCTGAGGGGGCGGATGACGATATCTTGGATTACCTTCGAAGTTTATGGAAGGCTTTGATAAATGACCAAGAAATAGCTTTAGATGACTCTTTTATTGAAAAAGGAGTGAACTCAATTGTAGCCGTCAAAATGCTAACTCGGATTAACAATCAGTTTCATATTGATCTGGCCTTGGCTGACATATTCGAAAATTCTTCTCTTAGAAAACTAGCCATAGCAATTAAACAGAGAGAATACCCCAAGATAGAGCAAGACGAAGAAGTTGAGGAAGGTACGTTATGAACGTACAGGACTTGGCAAGTCGGCTAAAAAAAGCGGGCGTAAAGCTTCAGGTTGATGGGGATCAGCTAAAGTATACTGCGCCCAAAGGTGCACTGACTGAGGAAATGCTCTCAATGATGAAAGGAGCCAAGACAGAGTTATTGAGATATGTTGCCCAGCAATCGCATTTGAATAAAATAAGTAATACTGATACGCCAGTGCGTTGCTCCAGTCCGCAACTGCGTATTTTGGCTAGTCATTGGTTGACAAAGCAGGAGGCTGTTTATAATGAGCAAGTAGTTCTATGCTTGTCTGGTGAACTAAACATAGAGGCACTTAAAAACGCATTCAAAAAAATCATTTCCCGCCATGATGTGTTGAAGTTATCACCGGATGAAGAGGGGGCTCTTCGCTTCAAAGAACATGAGCCTTTTGAAGTCGATTATGTTGCTATTGATAGTCGCGAAGTGGAAGTCTTACATGAGGAACTCTCGGAACATCGGACTAGAGAGTTTGATATAGAGAATGATCGGCTACTTCGAGTGCGGTTGATAAAAACGCCAGGACTAAGTCACTACTTGTCCATTGTGACCCATCATTTTATTGGAGATGCATGGTCCGAACAGATCATGCTTACCGAGTTACGTCAATTTTACAATATGGAAGCCACAGGGCAGTCCAAAACTACAGAAAAAGCTAGCATTCAGTATCAGGATTTTTGCCAATGGCAAGCCAAAGCTGTGGAGTTAGGCTGTTTTGATGAAGCGCTAGACAGAGCCTCTAAGCGACTACAAGATATTCCCTCCTTACACTCATTACCGTTAGACAATCCTAGATGTGCGATGCAGAGCTTCAAAGGTCAAACAGTTAAACGAAATTTTGATAGACAACTCAGAGCGAAAGTCCAAGAGTTTTGTGCTAAACAAAACTTAACTGAATTCGTCATGCTCAATGCCTGCTTTGCTCTACTGTTGTCAAGGTATAGTAATGATAACAGCATCAGTTTGGGAGTACCGGTCGCTGGTCGTCCTCTCCCGGAGCTAGAACAAACCATCGGTATGTTCACAAATAATATCGTTTTAAACTACAAAGTTATTGATAGTTCCAACTTCCTTGGTTTTATTTCAAGTCATAAAAATATGGTTATGGAAGCCTTGGAGGATCAATTTCTACCATTTGAGCTCTTGGTTGAGAAACATGCTTTAGAAAGGGATTTAAGTATAACGCCACTCTTCCAGATTATGTTTAATATGCGGGACTATGAATTCCCAGAGAAGGGCTGGCATGATCTTGAAGTAGAGCAATACAGCATTGATCCGAAAGTTGCAAAGTACGATTTAATGTTATTAGTTGATATCAACGATTCGGGTTATTGCTGTCAATGGCAGTTTAATAGTGAGTTATTTGATAAAACTACGATTGAGCGATGGTCTGGTGAGTTTGTAGAGCTTGTTGAACAGGTATTAGATAAGCCAAAGGCTACTTTAGAGAATTTACATTTAACAAGTAGTCAGGCAAATATATTGATTGCCCAGCCCACCAAAAAATATCGTAAAAAAACGCTAAGCGAACTTATATTTAAACCAGCTCATGATGAAATTCCCACCGCGTTGCGGTTTGAGCGGCAAAGCTTAAGTTATGGTCAGCTAGCATCTATGACAGACACAATTTGTGCCAACTTGCAGGAGCAAGGAGTAACGAGAGGAGTGCGAGTAGGTGTTACTTTAAGCCGTAGTATATATCAAGTACCGCTCGTTATATCTCTCTTAAAGATCGGAGCTGTGTATGTACCAATTGATGTTACTGCACCAAATGCCAGAATTGAATATATTCTTCAGGACAGTGAATGTGCTGCCCACATTGTTGATGACGGCACAGTTACTCCTCTGGATATTGATGTGCTAAGAATACCAATTGGGCGATTACTAAAATCCCCGCCGGATTTAGCATACGTGTTACCAACCCTTGACAACGTAATACCTGCTTACGTTCTTTATACTTCAGGCACCACGGGTAAGCCAAAAGGCGTTGAAGTAAGTCATGAAGCTTTAGTCAATCAGTTGTTGGGATGCTGTGAAATCCTTGCTCTGAACAAATCAACGCGTTTGTTTGGAACAACCTCTTTTAGTTTCGATATGTCTTTAATTGAGTTATTTGCTCCGCTGCTTGTAGGTGGTTCGGTAGTTATTGCTAGCGAGAATGAACAAAAGTATGCTGAAAATATTGCACGGGCTTTAGATGCCTATTCAATTAATGTTTATCAATCTACCCCCTCTCGCTTACAGCTCCTGTTGGCCGCTGGTTGGAAGCCGAGTAATGACATCACGATTATTTCAGGTGGTGAACCGCTGCTTCCTCAGTTGAGCCAAAACCTTTTATCACAAGGTGTTAGGTTATTTAATGGCTATGGGCCAACAGAGATATGTGTCTACGCGATGCTTAAAGAGCTGAAGTCAGACGCAGAGATACCTACCTTAGCATTATTAAGTAACCCATTACCGAATTACGGTCTATGTATTCTAAGAAGCGATCAATTAGTTCCTCAAGGAGTTGTAGGAGAGTTAGCTGTGTTTGGTTCTGGAGTCGCAAATGGCTATCTTAATCTTCCCCAATTGAATGAACAAAAGTTCAAGGAAATAAACCTTAATGGCCAAATTGTTAGAGCCTACCTTACAGGTGATGAGGTTCGTAGTATGGGTTCTGGTGAGTTACAGTTTCTTGGTCGTAAAGATAACCAGATCAAACTACTGGGCTACCGGGTTGAGTTAGAGGAGATCCAGCAAACGGCTCTATCCATGGCTGGGGTTGAAGCTGCTTATGCGTGTTTAATTGAAAATACTTACAGTGCTGAAGTGGTATTGTTTGTGTTGACTGCCCGCGAACAGCTTTTTAAATTAAGTGATATTGAAAAGTTTTTAAGCACTACTCTGCCTACTTATATGCTACCAGCACAAATTGTTACTGTTGATGAACTTCCCACAACGCCGAACGGTAAAGCGGATTGGTCTGCTTTAGTTATTGACTTTGAACAAGGCAGAGGCAATAGTGAACCGACGAAAATGAACGAGGATTTTGCTCCGGAATTATATGAAATTTGGGTAAATAAATTAGGTATGCGAAGTATTTCTCCAACAGCCAGTTTTTTTAAATCCGGTGGCGATTCTTTAGTGTTGATGAGAATGTTAAGAGAGATTAATAGGGTTTTTGAAATAAATTTGACGATAAAGGAATTATATGAATCCCCAACCTTTAATCAGTTGAATTCTTTAATTTCAGAGGAAGTTAAAAAGAAAGAATCACTAAAAAATATTATGTTGGAAAATGATTTAGAAGCAGGGGAAGGGATATGGATTTAAAGGGATTTTTACTTAAGTGCGCAAGCATAGGGATTAAATTTAAAGTAACAAATGGCGAGCTTGGGATTTTCTCAGAGAGCGGAAAGGTTGAAGAAGAAATAGTTAATGAAATAAAGAATAGAAAGCAAGATATCTTAAATTTCATAACGCAATATAGTAACGATTCAAATGAGTCTTCCTTGATTAAAACAGATAAAGATCAAGCAGAAGTTCTCTCCTTTCAGCAAAGAGCTATCTTCTTAAGCGATTTAGTTGAAGGGGAAAATAGTAAGTACAATATTCCAGCGCTTTTTCATATTGCAGGTAAAGTTGACTTTGAAGCTTTGCAAGACTCTTTTAGAGATGTAATTGAATACAGCACCTCGCTACGAACCGTTTATTTTGAACATCAAAATAAATGGTGTCAGAAGATTACCGATAAGTTTCATTTTGAACTAGAACATATTGATTTATCTGCTTCGCAAGAAGCGCTCGAAAAGCTTAATCAAAAAGTTGAGCGGGCAGCCCAGAAATCCTTCAACTTGGGCTCTGACTTGCTAATCAATGCGTTTTTGGCTGAGCTTCCCAATGGTCATAGCGCGCTTTTCCTTAATGTTCATCATATGGCTGTTGATGGTGTTTCGGTTAATCTCATATTAAAGTACTTATCTCACTTTTATGCTAAACGAATAGGTTTCGATGTTACTGAATTAAATATTCCTACGGTACGCTATTTAGACTACGCCCTGTGGCAAAATGAAAAAACTGAAGAGACAAAGACAGCAGAGTATTTAGGCTACTGGAAAGCACATTTAGCAGGAATTGAAGCTGATAATTCAGTGCCAACGGCCAAAATTCGACCTAAGATTCAAAGCTATCAAGGGTGTGTTTTAAGGCAAGTGTTAACTTCAGATAAAACAACCCAAATAAAGGGTCTCTGCGATCACTTTGATGTTTCGTTATTTAATATGCTTTACGCTTTGTTCAGTGTATTTATTTATCGTTATTCTAGTCGAACCGATATAGTTATCGGTACTCCGACGGCGAGCAGAACTGATGAGGCACTTCAAAATGTGGTTGGAAATTTTGTTAATAGTTTGGTTTTGCGCCAGCAGGTATCTGCTACTCAGCCATTTTCTGAATTAGTAAACAATTGCAGAAGAGAGCTAACGGATTCTTTCCAGCATCAAGAGCTGCCATTTGAAGAACTAGTTGAATCGTTACGTATTCGCCGCGATGCCGCCCATCATCCCATATACCAAACTATGCTTAGTTTACAACCTGAGGCACAACAAACGTTGGTTCTGCCTGAACTTGACGTGACGTTACAACCATTATCGAACAAATCGACTAAAGTTGATTTATACCTCAATGTAAGCGAAGTGAACGGGTTACTCGAATTCGAATGGGAATATTCATTAGACCTGTTTTCAGAGCAAGATATAGAAAGGTTGCATGAATCCTTTGAGGAGACAATCTCCCAAGTTAGTGCATGTCCAATCATTGAGGTTGGTCGTATTTCTCTGCTCCCGCAGATGCAACGCCGTCAAGTTCTAGACTGGAGTATAGGTGAAAACGTCTCAATTGAAGGTATGTCCGTTTTTGATTTGCTACAGGCACATATCGTATCAACACCCCATGCACAGGCTTTGATATCGAGCGAGCAAAGTCTTACTTATCGTGATTTAGACTCACTGATCAAAATTAATAGCCAGGTTTTATATCATGCCAAAGTTAAGCCCGGAGACCGGGTTATGGTCGCTGTAGAAGCCGGAGTGAGCAGCGTCATTGCAGCCTGGGCTATTATGCGGTTGGGAGGAACCTATGTGCCTATTGAAGTTGATGCTCCAATTGAAAGGTACCGACAAATTGCTGAAGATTGTGAAGCAAAACATTTGTTTATACATCCAAGGTTTCGTGAGCAGTTTACCGGTCTGCTACCCCTTAAAATCCTGCACGTGGATACCGAGGTTGCAGTTACGCGGAGCACTGATTGGTTACCATCACTCTCAGAACTAGGCGATTTGGATGCCTATATTATCTATACCTCGGGTAGTACTGGTAAACCTAAAGGTGTCCCTATAGGCCATCGACAGTTACTTCATTATGTGCAAGCTGCTAAATCGCTTTATAATATAACAGCCGACGATACCGTTATGCAGTTCGCGTCTTTAGGCTTTGACGCCAGTATCGAAGAAATTTTTGTGACTTTGTGTAGTGGGGCTCGTTTACTTGCTAAGCCCAAGGAGGTCATGGAAAGCGTTGAATCATTTTGGCGCGAAGTTTCGCTGAATAAGGCCACTGTTCTTGCTCTACCGACATCATTTTGGCATATCTTATGTCAAGATCTAGAGGGGTATAAAGCTGGAACGCTGAAGCACAAACCAAGGCTGTGTATCATTGGTGGAGAAACAGCACAATCGTGGCACATTAAGCAGTGGTTGAATACGACAGACATTAAGCTCGTTAACACTTACGGGCCGACTGAAGCATCAGTTGTGGCGACAGCACAGTATTTGGAGTCCTCTACAAATTTTGGCTCCATTGGGCGGCCGTTAGCAAACTATCGTTGTTTTGTACTCAATGACTCATTCAGCTTACAGCCAGTTCATGCGCCAGGTATGCTGTATATCGGCGGCCCAGCGGTGGCCGAAGGTTATTTAAATGATCCGGAAAAAAGTGCTCAGTCTTTCTTTAAGGTCGATATTGAGAGCCAAACTGAGCGTGTATATAAAACAGGCGATATTGTCAGGTGGCTGCCTGATGGTAGCCTGGAGTATTTACATCGAATTGATAGACAACTAAAAATTAACGGATACAGGGTTGATATCAGCGAGGTTGAAACTGCTTTACTGTCCTACCCCGGCATTATAGCTTCATATATTACGTTAGATGATGTTAGTGGCCGCATACTTGCGTACGTCGTTGCTGATGTGGAATCGTTGTCTACTAACGCTGTACGAGACTACATTAGCTCAATACTGCCCAGATACATGGTGCCTCACGACATAATCCCGTTGAGCACCATTCCTTTGAACAAAAATGGAAAAGTTGATAAGACTTTATTACCGAAAGCTAACGGTTCTTGCGAAATTGTTGAGCCACAAACAGCCCTAGAGTCTCAACTACGTCCTTTATGGGCAGAAGTGTTAGGAATTGATGAGTCAAAGCTTTCTGTGCGAGATGACTTCTTCACATTGGGAGGAAATTCCCTTAAGGCCGTGCGGCTGGTTAGTTTGATTAAGGAAACGCTTAGTCTTCCTGTAGCAACGATTCAGATCCTGGAACAAGGTGATATTGCCTCATTAGCATTGTTGTTATCGGAAGCGGAGCTCAACAGTGAGGCTGGACACCAAGTTAAACCTGATGTGGTCAATCGTTATCAACCCTTTCCACTGACTGAAGTGCAGAGGGCCTATTGGCTCGGGCGTTCTCAAGACTATATATTGGGGAATGTCGGTACTCATAGCTACACTGAATTACCGATACCCACCCGCCATGTTGAACAGTTTAAGGCAGCCTGGCGGAAGCTGATTGCACGACACGATATGCTGCGCATGGTCATTACTGAAAATGGACAGCAACGGTGTCTGACTAACGTTCCAGAGTACAATTTTGTAGAGTACAAATTGCAGGGTGAAGATCCTCAAAATCACTTTGATGAGCTTAGGGAGTCCATGTCTCATCACGTATTTAGTGGGACTGAGTGGCCATTATTTGATGTTAGGGTTAGTGAACTAAACCAGGATCAGTCGCTGATTCACTTCAGCATTGATGCGCTGATTGTTGACGCCTCAAGCCTCATGGTATTGATTAAAGAGCTGGGGCAGTTAATAGTGAATCCCGGCCAACCTCTTCAGGAGATAGGACTAACATTTCGTGATTATGTGATTTCAATGAAGTCTGCGACAGCAGAATCTGCATATCAACTAGCACGAGAATATTGGAGTGAACAAGTAGCGAACTTCCCAGGCCCGCCAAGCTTACCATTGGCAGTCAACCCGCAGGATATAGATACGCCTAAATTTGAGCGGCGTTCGCGTACGTTCAAACAAGAACAATGGCAAAGACTGAAAAAAATATGTGGTATTCACCAGCTTACTCCCACCTGTTTGATGATTGATGTGCTCTCTGAGGTTCTCGCTAGCTGGACTCAACAAAAGCAGTTTGCTTTAAACTTAACATTGTTCAACAGACAAGATATTCACGCAGATGTGACTTCAGTAGTGGGAGACTTTACGTCGCTATCGTTATTAGATATTGATTATAGAAATCAGCACGAAAATCGCATTACGCGATTGAAAAAACTGCAAAAGAAGCTTTGGAAAAACATCGAGCATAGCGCGTTTGATGGTACTGAAATGCAAAAGCTCATCAATCAGAATCGTGGTGAACAGCTGACCTACCCGGTTGTTGTGACTAGTACACTCGGGTTAGATAGTTCGGATGGTGCATTAGAGGATGTGCTTGGTATCGATTCTCTTATCCATGGCTTATTCGCGATTACACAAACTTCCCAAGTTTGGCTAGATGTGAAGTTGATAGAAGCAGATGGTAACTTCTATTGTGATTGGGATAGTGTCGTTGGATTATTTCCTGAGGCGCTTCTTGACCTGATGTTTGAGGCGTTTTGGGATCAGTTAGAAATGATTATCGATTCGCCTTTACAACTTGAAAATTCTGAACGACCGAGTGGGATAGACAAAATTGCATCTCCCTACTTTGCTGCATTGAACGACACAAACAAAGAAATTGTTCCTGCGCCAATCCATCAAGCTTTTTTAGCACAAGTAGAACAACAGCCAGAAAAGATAGCACTGATTAACGAGAGTGTAGAACTGACTTATCGAGAGCTCAATACAGTGAGTGATAGTGTAGCGAGGCTGCTTATTGAGGCAGGGGGGCAACCGGGCTCTCTTGTCGCGGTGGTGATGCCAAAGTGTTGGCAACAAGTAGCCGCTGTACTCGCTATTGTTAAAGCCGGTGGAGCTTATTTACCGATTGATGCGACTTTACCCGCAGCTCGAATTGCGGAACTTATTAGATTAGGAGGTGTGGAGCAAGTAGTTACCGTTACACAGCACCTTGCAGAACTGCCTACAACATTAAAAATAATTGAAGTCTCCTCATCTCTGCCCGCTATGGATTTCACCCCTGTAGAAATGCCGGTGGATCAAATTGCTTACGTTATATTTACTTCTGGCTCTACCGGGAAACCTAAAGGTGTAGCTATTAGCCATAAAGCAGCCTGGAATACTATTCAAGATGTTCAAGCGCGTTTTGAAATTGACTCTATATGCATAGGTTATGGGTTATCTAGTTTAAGTTTTGATCTCTCAGTATTTGATATTTTCGGTATTTTAGGGGCTGGTGGTACGTTAGTTATTCCAGCTCAAAACGCACTAAAAGAGCCTGCTGTTTGGTATCAGGACATTCATACTCACAAGATCAATTTTTGGAATTCGGTACCAGCTTTATTTCAGATGCTTAACGATTACGTTGCATTCAACAAGTATCCTGCGGTTGATTCACTCACGACGGTATTCATGAGTGGTGATTGGATACCTTTAGATCTGTTCTCTAAAGCCCAAATTAACGCGCCGGAAGCAAATTTATATAGCTTAGGAGGTGCAACGGAAGCTGCAATCTGGTCAATTTACTATCCAATTCAGCAGGTAGCACCCGATTGGCGAAGCATTCCATATGGCATGCCACTATCTAATCAAGGGTTTTTAGTGTTATCTCCTCAGCTCGAGCTTTTACCACCCTGGGCCGAAGGGGACCTTTATATTAGCGGCGATGGTTTAGCTATTGAATACTGGGGAGATGCAGAGAAAACTCAGAAGGCCTTTATCCATCACCCTTGTAAACAACAAAGGCTATATAAAACAGGTGACCGTGGTCGTCTGAATCCAGAGGGATATATTGAATTTTTGGGAAGAAATGATACGCAGGTGAAGTTACAAGGATATCGTATTGAGCTAGGTGAAATTGAGTACCACATAAGATCCTGTGATGGTGTGACGGATTGTTGTGTGCATGTTTGCGAACTCGCTGGTGGTAAGATCCTAGTCGCTTATATTGTAGGCCAGTCCACAGATCTTGATACTATCCCGGCTATACTCCAGCGTACGTTACCTCAGTATATGATTCCTATGTTCTACGAATCCCTAGAGCAGATTCCGTTAACGAGTAATGGTAAAGTAGATCGCTCTAAATTACCCTTGCCGGCTGGAGTTGAGTCTCAAAACAACCTAACGCCGAGTAATTTGGTGGAACAAACATTGCTGGAGGTTTGGCGTAATAGCCTTGGCGTAGAAATAGAGGATGTTAATAGTAACTTCTTCCATTTAGGAGGGGACTCCATCAAGGCGGTAGCACTCGTCACTAAAATTGAAAAGGCGCTATCCTGTACTTTGTCTATAAGTGAATTGTTAGCTCATGCAACAATCAGAAAGCTGGCTAATCATATTTCTGCCCGTACAAATAGCCGCAAAGCTTTGCCACAGATTAAGCCAGATCCAGCACGGCGCTTTGAGCCTTATCCTCTAACAGATGTTCAACAAGCGTATTGGGTTGGTCGTCGGAAACATTTTGAAATGGGGAATGTCGGGTCTCACGTTTATCTTGAAATCCCAGTTAAGTCGTTTGATGTTAAGCGATTTGAATCGGTCTGGAACACAATGATTAAGCGACATGATGTCCTAAGGATGTTTGTCAATGAACGTGGCATGCAGCAAATCTGTGAAGAAACGCCTTATTATCAAATTCAATGTTACGATTTGAGCGACCATTTGCAAGATAGAGTAGCTAAGCATCGGCACCAGCTACGCGAAGAATTGTCTCATAATTTATTTAGTGGTGAGCAATGGCCGTTATTTGATCTGCGCATATCGCATTTACCAGATGATGTTTCGGTGCTGCATTATAGTATGGATGAGTTAGTTCTAGATGCGTCGAGCACTTTACTTCTATTTAGAGAAATGATGCAGTTGATGCATGACGCTGACTGGGAGCTTCCAAGCCATGAACTAGCCTTCCGAGATTATGTTATGGCGCACGAGGGGATTATCGGTAGTGAGCTATATCAGCACTCAAAGAGATACTGGGTTGAGCGTCTTGCAGCGCTTCCAGAGAAGCCCAATTTACCGCTTAAAGTCGCGGTAAGCGATATTAAGGAGCCGAAGTTCTACCGCTTAGCATCCAGAATGTCAAAAGCACAGTGGGATTCATTAAAGCAAATAGCGGCACGCTACGAAGTTACTCCGACAGTAGTTGTATTAGGAGCATTTGCAGAGGTGCTTAATCGCTGGGTAGGAAGCTTACATTATGTACTGAACCTAACTCTTTACAACCGTCACCCAATACATACTGAAGTAAATGACATACTTGGTGATTTCACCACTTTAAATTTGCTTGAAATAGATAGTAGAGATCTTAACAGCACGCTCTTGACTCGATTCCAAAATATTCAAAAGCAATTATGGACAGATCTCGAACATCGTTATTTCTCGGGAGTAGAGATTCAACGAGAGCTGACTACAGTAAAAGGTCAGCATGCTGGGTATCCAATTGTTGTGACGAGCACTCTTGGGCTATCGGGCGACGAATATGATCTTGCGGCTATGAATGAATTCGATGTCGGCAATGATTCTGAATTTGAATTTGGCATCACTCAAACTCCCCAAACCTGGATTGATGTACAGTATGAGGAGGTCAGAGGGGGCTTATATTGTAATTGGGATTGTGTTGAAGGCCTGTTTCCTGATGATATGTTGGAAGATATGTTTACCCAGTTTTGGAGCGTACTAGAAATTCTTTCTGAAGAAGCCGAGGCCTGGCAGCAAGAGTGTTTGGATTTAATGCCAGAGAATCATCTCAGGGTACTTGAAGAACTTAATGAGACTTTAACTACGCAGCCAGCGCGGCTAATACATTCAGATATAGTGCACAAATTTGCCACTCATGCTGACAAAGTTGCTGTAGTTAGCGGTGAGAGGCAACTGAGCTATGGGCAGTTAGATGCATATAGTTCTGAGATTGCTTTCAAACTAGGGCAAAAAAAAGGTGGCGATAAAGAACAACCGTTAGTGGCCGTGCTGATGGAAAAATCGTGGCATCAGATAGCAGCAGTTTTGGGAATTCTCCGGGCAGGGTTTGCTTATCTGCCGATAGATGCTCACTTACCTTCTGCCCGCATAACTAAACTACTTCAACTAGGGAAAGTGCAAAAGGTAGTGACTGTTAGTCAGTTCTCAGAAAGTGTCCCTGACGGACTAGAGTTGGTATTCGCAGATGAATTATCCGGAGATATATTTGAAGCACCTGTTAGTCTCTCAAATATTGACGATTTAGCTTACGTCATCTTCACCTCTGGTTCTACGGGAGAGCCCAAGGGAGTTGCAATGACGCATCAGTCCGTAATGAATACTATTGATGATATCAACCAAAAGTATAAATTGACAGACAGGGATGTATGCTTTGGTATTTCTAGCTTGAGCTTTGACTTGTCAGTTTACGATATTTTTGGTTTGCTTGGTGTCGGTGGGAAAGTTGTGCTGCCAGGCAATCATCAAAACCGAGATCCCCAAGCTTGGGGTGAATATATTGATGAGCATGATGTAACAATATGGAACTCTGTTCCGGCACTAGCGCAAATGCTAGCGGAACATCATCATAAACAAAAGCGATTTGACTCCCTCAGAGTCATGTTGATGAGCGGCGACTGGATTCCTCTCGAATTACCTGCGATGTTGAATGCGCTATGTCCTGCGCAGCTCGTAAGCTTAGGTGGTGCCACAGAAGCGGCGATCTGGTCTGTCTACTTCAATATTGACAGAGTAGACCCTACATGGTCGAGCATTCCTTATGGGCGGCCTTTAGCGAATCAATCTTTATATGTACTTGATAGCAAACTGAAGCCTCTCCCATTTTGGGCTGAGGGTGACCTATATATTGGTGGTGAGGGTCTCGCTCAAGGCTATTGGCAAGATGAACATAAAACTGCTTTAAGCTTTATCGAGCCCCCCAATATTAAACAGCGTCTCTATCGCACTGGCGATCGCGCTTGTTTGATGCCAGACGGCAACTTCAAGTTTTTGGGGCGGAAGGATAGCCAAGTTAAGTTACAGGGTCACCGGGTTGAGCTCGGAGAAATAGAGAGCCAACTGAAGCTATTGACTGGAATTGATAATGCTGTGGTGTCGGTGCAGGGACAGAACTTGGTTGCATACTTAGTATTGGCTTCAGGGAACGAGCTGTCTATAGAGAGTGTGACTGAGGAGCTAAGAAGTGCTCTACCTGAATATATGGTACCCAAACACTACATGCCAATTGAAAGCCTAATTTTGACCAATAATGGCAAAGTCGACAGAAATAAGTTGCCCAAGTTTATTTTTGAATCAAAGGCCGGAGATGTCACCGAACCTGAGACTGAAGTAGAAATACTGTTGCATGGATTATGGTCTACCCTGCTTGATGTTGAAATTATTAGTACGGACAGTGACTTTTTTGAGCTCGGTGGGGATTCAATTGCTGCGATCCGGCTACTTGCAGAAGTAAAGAAACATTTCAACACTGAGCTAGCTAGTCATGAAGTTTTTGAAAAACGGACAATTCAGGAACAGGCGAGATTATTGTCAAGAATACGTACTGCTAAAGAGAACAGAGAAAAAGCAGAAGATACAAGTCTGGATACACTTGAGTGGTAAATAATGGAAAAGCTATTAAAACAACTGAATGATCAAGGTATATTTTTCTTTGTGGAAGCAGGTAAGTTAAAGTCTCGCGCTGAGTCTGAAGCTATTACGCCAGCATTAGCAAAGTTAATCAGGGAACACAAAGAAGAGATTATCGCGTACTTAACTGCGGATAATCAAACAAAGCAAAATTTGACTCAAGCTCCTGAAGGATTTAGTGGATGTACATTTGCGCAAAAGCAATTGTGGACTTTAGATCAGATAGAGCAGAACCAACTGGCTCAATACCATTTACAAAGTGCTTTCCAATTGAAAGGAGACCTGGCGGTCCATTTGTTGGAAGAAGCATTTAAGCTGGTTGTTGATAATCATAAAATTCTAACCACCGCATACCACTTTGATGGTGTACTTAAAGCTCAATCTTCTGCCTATGATCGCTTGCCATTCAGCCATGAGCAGGTGCAAAGCCAATCAGCCTTGGAACATGCCACCCAAGATTTGTTAGAGAAGCCGTTTGATTTATCTCGTGGACCGATGATTCGAGCCACTTTATTTGAGTTAGAACCAGAAAAATATGTTTTGGTACTAGTAGCTCATCATATTGCGACAGATGGGCGGTCTATGGACTTGATCGCTCTAGAGCTATTTGAATATTACGATCAATTAGTGAGTAAAGAAAGAAAGCCAAAAATAAAATCCAGTTTTCAGTACCTTGACTATGCTTATTGGCAAGATACATATCGTGATAGACAAATGCCCGTAGACGCCAAGTACTGGCGTAATCACTTGGCTAATATTCCAGCTTGTATCAGTTTACCCACCGATAAAGTTAGGCCAACAGAGCAATCCTTTGACGGTAAGGGGCTATCGCTTCCCGTTTCGTCTAATGTGGTTCGTGGTTTAGAGAAGTTACGCAAGTCATCAGGTGTGACACTATTTCATATACTACAGACAAGCTTTGCAGTTTTACTGCACCGCTTATCCAGTGAGCGAGAAATTATTATCGGGACACCAGTATTAAATAGGCCTTTACCTGAGTTGGATAATGTAGTTGGCTTTTTTGCAAATACACAAGTGATAAGAAATCGCATCGATAATGATGAAAGTTTCATTAAACTGGCCAAGCGACAGCAAGATGAATTTATTAAAGGGAATAAGCACAGTGGCTTTCCATTTAGTGCTCTTCTTGATGAGTTAGGTATACAAAGAGACCTTAGTCATAATCCCATTTTTCAAGTGGAATTCACACTGCAAACGCCAAAGCAAGCTGCAGCTAGACTGGCTTCAGATCTTGTTGTTAGCGGTGTTAATCTCAACTCGACTAAGAGCAAAGTTGACTTATCTTTACATGTAATTCAACGAGCCGATGAAGTAGAGTTTTACTGGGAGTTTGCTACTGATCTTTATAGTACTGACACGATGCTCCAAATGCATGACCGGCTATTGCGGATTTTGACTCAGGTAATCAAGCAGCCAGATAGTTTAATTTCTGCATTAGATGTGCTTTTAGTGCCAGAAAGAGAAAAACTCCTAGGTTGGAACACTACAGAGAGGGAGTTTAGTCATCAGTCGACTACATGTGGATTGATAATCGAACAGGCACAGCACGCGGGCGATACTATTGCTCTAGATGATGGGCAGCACCAAATAAGTTATCAAGCGTTAGCTGAAAGAACTGAGGTGATGGCAAAGCAGCTTATTCGGTATGGAGTTCGAAACGAGAGACCAGTCGCATTAAACTTTGAGCGCTCCATAGATATGGTTTTGGCTATAATTGCGGTGCAACGAGCGGGGGGCGCATATTTACCCTTAGAGCCAAGTTGGCCAACCCGGCGAATTAAGGATGTGCTTTCTGAAGCTCAAGTTGAGTTGGTTATTACTAACGAGATATTCGCTCTGGACGAGCCAGAATGTAGAGTTATTAGGTTCGATGAATTATCCCAATCCGAAGCCGAGCTAGAGAAAGATGTGGGGGCTATCACTGTTGATAAAGTACAAGCATCCGATCTTGCCTACGTATTATTTACTTCAGGTTCGACTGGGAAGCCAAAAGGTGTCATGGTCGAACATCGAGCTGCAGTTAATCGCATCGAGTGGATGATAGAAGAATACGATATTAACTCGAGTGATGTTGTATTGCAGAAAACACCTTATACATTTGATGTTTCTGTTTGGGAGTTTTTCTTACCTCTCATCGCCGGAGCTAAGCTTTACATTGCCCCCGCTAACGCCCATCTAGAGCTACTTCAACTAGGCCAAGTGATTTGCAGTTCGAAGGCAACGGTAGTGCATTTTGTGCCATCGATGTTGCAATTAATGTTGGAGCTTCATGCCTTTTCGAATGCTCAAGTATTAAAACACGTCATATGTAGTGGCGAGGCATTAACGGCTAAGCAGGTAGATCGCTTTTATGAGCAGGTGGCAGATGTAAAACTACACAACCTATACGGTCCTACCGAAGCTGCGATCGATGTTTCCTACACTGAAACACAACCAGGTTCGAAAGTTATTAGTATTGGTAAGCCAATACAAAATATACGCCTACATGTTTTAGACCAATATTTTCAAGAGGTCCCTCTTGGCTGTATGGGGGAGCTATTTATTGAAGGTTGTGGTTTGGCAAGAGGGTATATCAATCGTCTTGAACTTACAGCTGAGCGATTTATTACGTTGAACTTACATGGACATTCCAGACGAATGTATCGTACTGGTGACATCGTAATGTGGAATAGAAAAGGTGAATTAGAATATTTAGGTCGTAATGACCGGCAGGTTAAAATTAATGGTATACGGTTTGAGCTTTCTGAAATAGAAAGCGCGGTTGCCCAAATAAATGATATTGAACAAGCAGCTGTTTGTTTAGAATCAGATGCAAAGAATCAGCAACGAGTAGTTTGTTATTATAAAACGAAGGTGAGTAAGCTAAGCTTTGATGACTTTACTACGCAACTTAAAGTATCTTTACCACATTACGCAATCCCGCGACAGTTTGTCGCTGTCCAATCGTTTCCGTTGTCAGCAAATGGTAAGTTGGATTACAAAAAGCTTTCACATCACCTTACCCAAGATAAAACAGATTCAGAATTAGAGCTTGCAAAGACCGAGTTGCAATTAAAGTTATCAACACTTTGGATGAAAGTTTTGCAGCTCGAGCAGGTTGGTATTGACGATAACTTTTTCCAACTTGGCGGGGATTCTATTCTTGCTATTCATGTGGCAACTGCCGCTAAAGAACTATCTCTTCGGCTTGAGGCAAAGGACATCATCGGCTATCCCACTATTCGTAAGCTTGCTTTACATATACAACAAACTTCTTGCAAAAATACTCCTGATGATGAAGTGAATGCATTCTCTTTGTTGACTGAGAGCGAAAGAGATAACTTAAAACATCTTGGTTACTTGAATTTTCTCGAAGATGCTTATCCGATGACAAAGTTACAACAGGGGATGTTGTATCATGCACAGAAAGATAAAGAGCTTGGACTATACCATGACATCGTTGGCACTCGTCTTAGAATTCGCTGGGATGAAATAAGATTTAGGCAAGCACTTACAGAGATGGTGAGCTGTCATGAAGCGCTTAGAACTCAATTTTTTGTTCAGATCGAACATGAATTGCAGTTGGTGCATAAAATACCGGTAATTAATATTGAAATCTTTACCCTAGAAGAATCAGACGAAACGCAAATCAAGGAACACTTAGCAACTTGGAAAGAGCATGAATCGGTTTCTGATTTCCCGCCTGATAAATCACCATGGAAGGTTGTCGTACATGTTATTTCTGACAATGAAATAGCTTATTATCTATGTGTGCATCATGCTCTTTTAGATGGTTGGAGTGTGGCTAGTTTTGATACTGAATTGTTTGATCGTTACTGGCACCGACTCAACCAGAAAACGTACGCAGAGCCTAGCCCTCCGCTATTAAATAGGTATTATGTTGCGCAAGAGCTTACCTTACAGGATGCACAAGTTTCTCGTGAATATTGGCAGCAACAACTTCGAGGTGTCCAGCTACCGTGGTGGAGTCAAGAACAAAGTTCAAAAATCGTACGTGTAGCAGTTCCGATTGATGACACATTAAGTGATGGAATTAAGGCAATAGCGAACCAATTAGGGATACAAGAGAAAACAGTGCTTTTAGGGGCTCATACCTGCTTAATTTCATTGCTCTCAGGGCGTAGGGATACGCTAACAGGGAATGTGTGTAATGGTCGTCCAGAGCGTGCAGGTGCTACAGAAACCCTCGGTCTTTTTTTAAATGCTCAGCCATTTAGGTTGGACTTGGCTGAAAAAACGTGGTTTGAAGTTTTGCAAGAAGCTGAATCATTATCGAACGCCGGTTTATCCCATCGACATTATCCTATTGCCAATGTGCATGAAGCGACCGGATTAGACTTCTCGGCTTCATTGTTTAACTTCACGCGTTTCCATGTATATAAAAGCATTTCTAAAAGGCTAGATGTTGTAGAATTTGATGGGCAGTTACAAACGAACTATAAGTTAACATCCGAATTTTCTAAAAACCTCAATACAGACCAGTTTGAACTGTCCTTGTTTATCGACAGTCGAATTTTCTCGGAGCCTTTCCGGCAGCGGATTGTTAATACTTACCTTGCTATCTTTGCTCAATTAATTGAACGGCCAGAGCAGTCAATCGACTTTGCCAACATAGTGAAGCAGGCATTTCAAGTTACGGCCCCCCAATTGAATGCCTTTGAAAGTAATGAGACGGTACTATCTCGATTTGCAAAAGTGTCTTCTCAATACTCGAATAAAACCGCGGTAGTCGACAATTATGAATCTCTGAGTTATCAACAACTAGATGAGCGTTCAAGCCAACTGGCTGCGTATATTCAAAGCTTAGGGGTCTGCAGAGGGGATAAAGTAGGCTTATTTTTGCCTGCTGGAGCGTATAGCATTGTTTCAATAATCGCAGTCCTAAAGGCCGGTGCGGCCTATGTTCCCATTGATGTGAAGAACCCACCTCAAAGAACAGAACTTATCGTTGAAGACGCAAACTTATCCGTTTTACTAACCACCTCCGAGGCAATAAAACAAGTCCCTAAAGTTTCATACACGGTAGCTGTAGATAGCATTGAGGCCTCTAGTTGCTCTCTTCTTCTGAGATCCGTGAGCATTAATCCAGATGAATTAGCATATGTTATTTATACGTCAGGGTCTACAGGCAAACCGAAAGGGGTTTTAGTTAATCATCGGCCACTTAATCATTTATTTGATAGCTGCAAAGATATGGCAGACTTCGATTCTCAGGATAACTGGGTGCTGTTTCACTCTTATGCTTTTGATTTTTCAGTGTGGGAGATCTGGGGAGCGTTATTATTTGGCTCAACTCTCTATATTCCGACTGACGAAACGCGGAAAGTCCCAAAGCTCTTCAGGCAGTACATATTAGATAATCAAATTAGTGTCTTGAACCACACTCCTAGTGCATTTTATGCGTTGATGGATGAAGATATCCAATCTACTCATTTTTTGCCACTCCGATTAGTTATCCTGTCAGGTGATAAACTCAACTCTAACCGCTTATCGGATTGGTTCAATAAGTACGGTCAAGTTTGTGATGTGGTGAATGTTTACGGCATTACCGAAACAACGGTATTTGTTTCAGAATATCAAGTTGTAGATGTTGATGAAGTGAATCATCAACAAAGTATCATTGGGAGAGCTCTGCCAGGATACCAAATCGTGCTTTTAGATGACGATTTTTGTCCAACTCTACCAGGTGTTCCCGGTGAAATACTTGTTGGAGGCGGTGGCGTCACGAGTGGTTATTTGAATCGCCCAAGATTAACCGCGGAGCGGTTTATTAATTTGGAGGATTGGTCTGATGAACGTTTCTACAGAACTGGTGACATGGCATTTTACAATGACTGTGGTGAATTAGTTTATATAGGCCGCAAAGATAAACAAGTGAAAATTCGAGGATACCGTATTGAGCTGGGAGAAATTCAGACTGCACTCTCTAAAATCGAAGGGGTTCAAGATGCCGTAGTGATGAGTGTGAGAGGTAGTGGCACAGAGCAGCAATTAATTGCATACATCAGTTGGAGTGATATCCCTCTCCCTGTATCTGAACTGAGAAGTAATCTTCAGTTACGACTTCCAAACTATATGATACCAGCTCACTTTCAATATTTAGAGGAGATTCCTTTAACAATAAATGGCAAAGTTGATGAGAAGTTGCTCGCTGGACTAACGTTGAGGGAGGAACGCAAAATTGCACCTCAAAATGCTTTAGAAAGTCAGATTGCTATAATCTGGAAGAAGGTGTTGGGAATTAGCAGTATTTGTGTCGAAACAGACTTTTTTTCGTTGGGAGGGAACTCATTATCTGCAGTTAGATTGGTAACCGAGCTACAAAATCGGTTGGGTAAAGCTTTGTCGATAAAAGAGCTTTTAGAGCACGGAACTATTCGAAGTTTCGCTAATTATATAGAACAGCATGCTAAAGATGCTCAGTGTATTGCTGCTATTGAGCCGGATTTGACGAAGCGAAATTTGCCGTTTCCCTTAACTGATGTGCAACAGGCTTACTGGTTAGGCCGTCAAGGGGGATTTGAATTGGGTAATATTGGTACACATAGTTATACCGAAATCCCCATTCATCGTGACTATATTGATCAGATTGAAAAGGTATGGAATGAATTAATCATACGTCATGATATGTTGCGTATGGAACTTACCGAGGAAGGACAGCAACAGATTTTGCCTTCTGTACCTTATTACTACATAACACGGCATGATGGAGGGCATCGTGAGGCTTTGCGTGATAGCATGTCGCATAACTATTTTTCCGGTACGCAATGGCCTCTATTTGACTTAAGGCTTACCGGGTTAAAATCTGGAGACGGTTTACTTCATTTTAGTATTGATGCACTGTTGGTGGATGCATCGAGCTCTATGATTTTGATAACTGAGTTTGCCCAGCTACTACTTGGAAAAGTGTTACCTCCATTAACACTAAGTTTTAGAGATTATGTCATTCAGCTCCAGGGGCAGCGTAGTTCTGAAGAATATGCTCAAGCCAAAAAGTATTGGTGTGAGCGCCATGAACAATTTCCTAAGGGTCCAGAGTTGCCGACCCAGGTTGCTCCTCAGTCGATTAAAGATCCCAAGTTTGAACGGCGCGAAGCACGGATAAGCAAGCAAGGTTGGAATAAGATTAAAGAGTTGGGCGCGAACAGAGGCTTAACACCAACCGGAATTGTCATGACAGCGTTAACAGACGTGTTGGCGATGTGGAGTGCTAACTCCCATTTTGCGCTAAATATGACGTTATTTAACCGTCAACCATTTCATCCGGAAGTGAACCAACTGGTCGGAGATTTTACTTCCTTGACGTTGTTGGAAGTAAATAACACGCAGGTATTGAAGAATTTTGTGTTGAGGGCTGAGAAACTACAATCTCAACTTTGGTCCGATTTAAGTCATCGCAGCTACTCGGGTGTTGAATTTCAACGTTCGTTAGCTGCTTATCGCAACGAAGAGTGTCGTTATCCCGTGGTCTTGACTAGCACGCTAGGACTAGAACAAAGCGAAGACTTGGGCGATTTAAAACAAGCATCCTATGATGACCAATTCGGTGTGACACAAACGTCTCAAGTATGGCTGGATTGTAAAACTTATGAACGTCAAGGAGCTTTAGTCATCGAATGGGACTCGGTAAAGGAGTTATTTGATGCTGAATTGCTCGATCAAATGTTTGATGTTTTTACTACTGTCTTAAACAAGTTAACGAATGAGGAGTATTGGTTCTCGGCGGTATTAGCGGAGTTACCGGATCAGCAGAAAGCGCTGATTAACTCAGTTAACTCTACCTTTGTTGAGAGAGACTTCCCACTATTACATCAAGGGTTTGTAGAGAGCTTAAACGACCATGCGGATAAACTTGCGGTAATTAGTGACGAGCGTTCGTTGAGTTATGCTGAGCTTGACCGATTAAGCCTTCATTTAGCATATAAATTACAATCACTCAATGTCCGGCCTGACACTTTAGTGGCGATAGTAATGGATAAGTCGTGGCAACAAGTGGTTGCAGCATTAGCTATCTCTAGGGCAGGTGCCGCTTATCTGCCAATTGATGCGTCCATGCCTGAGGCCCGAATCGCAAATTTGTTAGAGCAAGGACAAGTTGAGGTTGCGATTTATAGTGATTTATCGATCACAGCAGTTAATAAAAAACTAGTATGGCTATCAGTAGAAAACTATAAAAAGCAAGCGGAATTACCGCTATTAGAACCTCTGGATACAATAGCAACTAATTTGGCCTACGTTATTTTTACATCAGGTTCGACGGGAAATCCGAAAGGGGTGGCTATTGACCATAGAGGTGCAGTTAACACCATAATGGATGTCAATGAGCGATTTGATGTCACAGAGTCGGATGTAATTATTGGTCTATCCAACCTCAACTTTGACTTGTCAGTTTACGATATATTTGGCTCGCTAAGTGCAGGGGCGACACTGGTATTACCTAGGCCAGATGAAACCCGAGCTCCAGATGCATGGGTACGCTATATCGAAAGTTACGGTGTAACTATATGGAATAGCGTGCCTGCGATTATGCAAATGTTGGTCGATTATCTGACACCAGAATACCAAAACCAGTATTTGCGATTGTTGATGATGAGTGGAGACTGGATACCAACAAGGTTACCTGCGAAAGTTGCAGAACACTTTCCGGACTGCCACCAGGTTAGTCTGGGAGGCGCAACCGAGGCGTCTATTTGGTCTATCTATTATCCAATTTTGGATATTGATATCCGATCAAATAGCATCCCTTACGGTAAAGCATTGAGTAATCAACAGTTCTATGTACTTAACTCGCAGTTAGCCCCGGTTCCAGTAAACGTGGAGGGTGACCTTTATATTGCGGGTATTGGATTGGCGAGAGAATATTGGCGAGATGAGGAGAAGACAAGACAGAGCTTTGTTTATCACCCACAGACTGGACAACGGCTATATCACACTGGTGACAGGGGGCGCTTACTTTGCGACGGTAATATCGAGTTTATGGGGCGTCGCGATCAACAGGTTAAAGTACAAGGCCATCGGATTGAGCTTGAAGAGATAGAGCACCACTTGGAGCGGCACAGCGAGGTAAGAAAAGCTGTGGTGGCAGTGCAAAAAAATGAAAGTAAAAATCAACTAGTTGCATATCTTGTTACTGATAAAAAAATTCAGCACACTGGCACAGATGATTTTAAATATCAAAATCATGCCATTCGTAATGAGGGAGTTCCATTCACATTACCTAAGCGAGAAGCCTCAAAAAGATACCTTTTAAAGCCACTTGATGACAAGTCGACAACTAAGAGCTCCAACGACTTTCTTACATATCGAGATATATGTAACTTCCTCGCCTTGTATCAGCGTCACCAGTGCGATGGTGAGATATTACCAAAAGCTTTGTACCCTTCAGCTGGTAGTTTATATCCAGTGCAAATTTATTTAAAAATTAGTCAAAACTCTGATGATAATCCTGCTATGTCTCCACTCTCTTCAGGCTATTATTATTACAATCCCTTATCCCACACGTTAATGAAATTAGCAGAATGCAGGAGCAATCGGAAAGCAGAAATCGAGGTTGCATTCATTGCAGATTATAAGGCTGTCGAGCCAGTATATAATCAAAAAAGTAGAGAGTTTTGTCAGCTTGAAGCTGGTTATATGGTGGGATTGTTTAGTTGTGTTGACAGGCTTGGATTAGAGCCGACCCCGAGTCGTTTGTCGGCAAAGGAGTGGAAGAAATCACTTGGTTGTGGGGAAAATTACGAATTACTTGAGTCATTCAGCCTGAGGAAGCAGACAGTTGAAAAGGCTCTAGGTAAGATATTTCATATTACTCATACTATTAGACCAAATGTATCCTTAGTGACGTTGGATGCTAAACGACCGATAGTCGATATTAAGTCTCGTAAAAGCTATAGGAAGTTTGAGAGAAAGGGATTATCGCAAGATTCGATGTTGTCCATACTAGATATGTGTCAGGTGATGCTCTCTTCACAAGGCGATACTCCATTGAGTCTTATTATACGGCTACACGAAGGCATAGATGATAGCTACTCCGCTGGCTTTTATCATTATGAATCACAACGTCATTGCTTAAGTCGGATAATTAAACAATCACCTTTGGTTGAAGAGTTGATGCAAAGTGGGGATCTCAAAGTAATGAAGTCAGCCGCTTTTAGTTTGTTCTTCCTAGCTAGTGAGAAAGGGAATCTCCCTGTTTCAGTTTGCGGTCAAGTCAGTCAGGCATTACAAAGTTACTTACCAAGCGTAGGAATAGGGCTGTGCCCTGTCGGTGTGATCAAAGAAGAGCAGTTTAAAGCATGTTGCGACTTTAATGGTGGTTCTTTCCATGTTATTCACACCTTAGTGGGAGGGTACATAGCCTCCGTAGAGGGCAATGACTCGGTATTTTCCGCTGCGCCTATAGTACCTGACTGGTTTGAATTTTCCGTGATGTTGGAAAATTCCTTACCTAATTACATGGTGCCAAAGGCCTTTGCATTTCTTGATTCTCTGCCGCTCACAGTTAACGGCAAACTGGACCGTTCACGCTTGCCGGAAATCGATCTTTCGCAACTCAATGGGCGATATGTTTCTCCAGAGGGGGAAATGGAAAAGCGCATACAAACTTACTGCCAAAACTTACTTGATTCAACTCAATTAAGTGTTACTCAAAATTTACTCCATGCGGGAGGGGACTCATTACTAATCGTAAGGTTGGTCAATCATATCAGGGAACATGAAGGCGTAAGTCTTAGTATTGCAGATATATATAGTGCTGTTGATATTCGTAGTATCGCAGAGCGAGTTGAAACTGCTAATGCGAGTAGAAAACAGTTTGAGAAATTGTCTGAAGGAACAGAAACAATAAGTGATATGGAGCACTTGTCACTATGACTTTAACAGAGCTAATAGAGGCTTGTGTTGCTGCACAAATTAAATTGAGCTGGAATGATGGGAAGTTAGACATTAAAGCCCCAAAAGGGGCATTAACTCCTGACGTTATAGCGAGCCTAAAAGAACACAAAGAGGCACTCAGGAGATGGTTTAAATCTGAGTCAGATGCTTTTAAGAAATCTTCTGAAGAGATAGTGAAAGCACCAGAATTAGCCGCTTACCCTTTAAGTTCTAATCAGCTAAGGTTATGGTTTTTTGAGCAACTAGAGCCAGAGAGTAAAGCATATAATATTCCGTCACAAATGCGCCTTCAAGGAGCGCTACAGGTTGAACTTTTAAAGAAAGCGTTGCAAGAAACGGTAGCAAAACATGAAATTTTACGAACTATATATGAAGTCGAGGAAGCGAAAGCACAACCACAACAGATTGTTTTAGAGCAGTTTAGTGTTCCTTTCTTTGACCATGATATTTCTAATCTTCAAGAAGCCGACCAACAAAGAACACGGCAACTGCTGCTATCACAATTTTTTGATTTCAAATTCGATCTCTGTGCTGATATTTGTCTGAGAGCTATGTTGTTAAGAGAGTCAGAACAACATTTCACTCTGGCAGTACTGGTGCATCATATTGCAGCGGATGCTTGGAGTGTTAACCTAATTACTGAAGAGATATTATCGATTTATAAAAGATTGGTGACGGGGGAATTAACCTCTCAGTATAAGACCCGCTTACAATATAAAGATTACGCCTATTGGCAGAATGAGCAGTTTGGTTCCGAAGAAAGTGAGGCAGCTCTTAGTTTTTGGCGAGACTACTTGAGCGATAGTAGTGGTTACTTAGCCATACCCACCGATTATCAAAGAGGTAGTAATGAAGAGCTTTGTGCTGGAATAATTGAATATCATCTAGATGATTTTTTAAAGCAAAAGCTAATTACGTTCTCAACTAAACACAGTGTGAGTCAATTTATTGTCCTGCAGGTGGTGTATAGCATTGTATTAGCATTGTATTCAAATGAAAATGATATTTCTGTTGGATTTCCGGTGGCTAATAGAGGAAACCATGAGCTTGAGATGATGGTGGGCTATTTTTCGAACACTTTAGTAATACGAAACCAACTTGACTTCAGTGAGAGCTTCACTGACTTATTACGCCGGACGCGTGAGCAGTTTGGTCAAGTTTTATCACATCAGCACTTACCTTTTGAATATCTAGTCGACCAACTTGACATTGCTAAAGTGGCCGGCGCACATCCACTCTTTCAGCATTCCTTCGTTTTTCAGGAAAAAGTAACCGACTTTAGTGCAAAACAAGGGGAGTTAAATATTACGGTTGAGGCGCCGGGAACGACTAGCGCAAAGTTTGATTTAATGCTTCAAATTGGCCAGGTTGGAGAAAGAATAATTTTTCGTTGGGAGTACGATCGTTCCCTATTTCATTATAATACCATTTCAGAAATGCGTGATAACTTCGATTTTTTGTTGGAGAAATTACTAGCTAACCCAGAAAATAAATTGAGGCAGTCGGTAACAATCAGTGGATCTCAGCAAGAACAGATGAGAATGTTCTGTGGAGCTAAAAGGAATTATGACCAGCAGACATTAATTATTGACTTGATCGATCAATGGGCAAATAAAACCCCCATGGGCTTAGCAATTCATGATCCCATACAAAAGATCAATTATGCTTCACTGGCTAGCCAATCAGATAAATTAGCAGAACAATTGATATCCAATGGCTTCTCGGTCAATGACAGAGTTGGCATTTGTATCGATAGAAGCTGTGATTTCATAATTTGGATTATTGCTATTTTAAAAGCGGGGCTAGCGTACGTACCGATAGATACTACATATCCGCCAGAGAGAATTCTTAATATTGTGAAGGCGGCGAAGATAAAAGGTTTAGTTGTTAGTCACTCTGCTCCTAAAATCGCTTCTATAACGATAGATGATGGTCAGGTTTTGATCTCGGAGGAATGGCTTAACAATCTGAGTAAAGTTGATATCACTGCTAAAAAGCCAGAATCAGTTGCTATACGTAGGACCCAGTTAAACGAAAATAATCATGCGTACGTAATTTTTACTTCTGGCACCACCGGAAGACCAAAAGGAGTCGTCGTCCCCCACCGAGCACTCATCAATTTATTTCGGAATTACGAAGAACTGTTTAATATTACTAATAGTAATAAAATGATTAATATAACCTCTCCAAGTTTTGATATATCCGTTTTAGATTGGGCTTGGGCACTTGCGCATGGTGCTAGTCTCTATTTATGTGATGAAGAAACACGCTCCAATCCAGCTTTACTTTCCGAATGTATTGAGTCTCTGGAAATTACTCATCTAAACATAACGCCCAGCATGTTGGGAGTATTAGATATAAATAGAGACTACCGTTTCGAGTTAGTAACGGTGGGAGGTGAGGCGCCAGCTCCGGGAATTATTGAAAGCTGGTATAAAAAGTACCCTATTTATAATTTTTACGGTCCAACGGAAAGTACAGTTGGTATGCTATATTCGAAAATTAGGGATAGCAGTTACATTCATACAAGCTCGCCTTTTTTTAATGTCGATATATTTATCCTAAATGCTCAACAACAACTGGTTCCTAGAGGATGCATAGGTGAATTATATATAGGAGGAGAGTCACTTTCATTGGGATATTTTGATAACCCGAAGGAAACCAGTAATAAATATGTAAAAATATCTCACATTAGTGACACTGTGTTGTACAGAACGGGTGACTTAGCCAAAGTCGATATTAACCGAAACTTGCAGATAGTAGGACGCTGTGATGGGCAAATAAAGATCAGGGGAAATCGAGTTGAGACTTCTGAAATAGAAAGAGTATTAGTTCAAAGAGAGGACATTAAAGAGTCCGTCGTTCTAAAAAAGAAGACAAATAGCGGAAATGATATTCTTGTCGGTTTTGTTAATCCAACTTCTTTTGATGAGAATATTGATGTAAGAAAAATTATTTATTTTTTAAGAAAGAAGTTACCTGCTTATATGGTGCCTTCCAATATTGTGATGGTTAAAAATTGGCCCGTTAATTTTAATGGGAAAGTTGACAGGGAAAAGCTGAAGGGAATGGATGTTGCTTTTATCGAGCAGGATTATGTAGCTCCTGAATGCGATATCGAAATTCAACTAGTTTCAATATGGTCAGAATTGTTGAATATTCCAAAAGAAGAAATAAGTGTATTGGCAAATTTTTATGAACTTAATGGAAACTCAATTCAGATGATGAGGATGTTGATTAAAATAAACTCCCTTTTCAATTTGGAAATTTCTTTAAAAAACATCATAGATATTGACAATCTACGTAATTTATCTGATCTAATTAAATTTGCACAAATGGCTAAAGAAAATCGAACCGGAAGTGAACAGGTAGATTTTAAAATGGAGGGGGAGTTCTAAGATATATGAATATCCTTAGAGAGGAAGTTTCAGATAACAAATGGTTGATTTTTTTCTCGATATTGACTGGTATCTCAGCATCGATAATAACTATTTATCTAATAACTATAATTACGAATTCGATAAACGTAGGTTCGGTCGCGAATGGAGTTGTTTATCTCTTTATTACATTGTTAATTTCTTTACTTGTGTGCACATATGTGTCCGAATGGTATACAGCAAGGTTTACCGCCAACTTAGTTCATAGATTACGTTCGATATTAGCAAAGCAATTTATGATCGCTGATTATGAGCATATTGAAAGAGAGTTAGGTGGAAAGGTTGCAGCTTCCCTAGCATTCGACATTTCTCAAGTATCTAATGGTTTTTCGATACTCCCCGGGTTGATAATTAGAATTATAACTATTTTCTTTGGTATGGCGGTCTTGTGCTACCAGTCGCCTATGCTTTTTTTGATATTCTTCATCGCCCTAATAATTTCACTTTCGGTTTCGTATGTTGGTAGCTTAAAAGTATTCAAAGGTTTTTTTGAAGTAAGGGAGCATGGAGATAAACTATTTGGTGTTTTTCGCGCTATGAGTGACGGTGCAAAAGAATTGTCTATCGATGTGGGCCGTAAAGAATTTTTTTATAACCAGGAAATTAAGCCTTGTTTAGCGGAAGCAAGGGTAAAAGAATTATATGTAAATAAAACTCTTACATTTATACAGACGTGGGGTGCAAGCAGCTTATTTTTGGTGATAGGAGCTGTCGTGTATAGCGGACTTTTTTGGCTTGAATTGGGTGTCGCTGTGACATCTTCTTTTGTTATGCTCTCTCTTTATTTAATGCAACCAATTTCCTATATCTTGTCCTCCATCACCCCCGTCGTAACTTGCAAGAATTCTTTGAATAAATTAGCGGCACTTAAAGTCTATGATACAGCGCGGGAGAAACAGCCTCTTTCTTTTAATGAATTAAAGGGAGGGCACGAACTGGGTTACAGTTGGTCTATTATTGAAGCTCAGGACATAACTTATCACTACCCAACGGGGGAAGGTGGTTTTCGTGTTGGTCCAGCTAACTTCAAGGTTAATCGTGGAGATATTATCATCATTGAAGGGGGAAATGGCGCCGGAAAATCCTCAATAATTAAAATTCTTTTGGGTCTATATAAACCCTCAAGTGGCGCTATTTTAGTAGATGGTAGGGAAGTTGATGGAACAAAAGATCTTGATTATAAAGCAATTTTTGGCTTTGTATTGTCTGATTATTTTTTATTTAAGCATGTCCTAGATGAAAATGGGGACCTTGTAGAAGACGGTTATTTTGGAGATCGTTTGGATGAATTGCAGCTTTCCAAAAAAGTTTCAATATCGGATGGACTGGTTTCCACCACGGATCTTTCTCAGGGGCAGCGTAAACGTTTAGCCTTATTCATGCTATATGCTCGAGGTAAGAATTTATTGGTACTTGACGAATGGGCTGCAGATCAAGACCCTGAGTATCGGAAGTACTTCTATGAAAAAATCATTCCTGAACTTAAAGCTACGGGTAAGACAGTAGTAATGGTAAGTCATGATGAAAAGTACTTTCATGTAGCCGATAAAATATATAGAGTCGACGAAGGGAAGATCGTGCCTAGTAACTTCAAATGTGATGAGCCAGTTTCGAGCAAGGTACATTAATGGATTTATATAGCATTCTAGAAGCAGCTAATGACGCTGGTATATATTTATACTTGGAGCAAGGAAGCTTAAAGTTCAAAGCTAGAACTGATGAATTTCCTGAAGAACTAAGAAAAGATATTACTGATAATAAAGAAGCAATTATTAAATTGCTTTCTCAACTAGAAGAACAGTCGGGAGTTGCGGTTCAGTTAAGCCGAGTAGACAGACGGGGAGGGAAAGAGCTCTTTACTCTTTCTTCACCTCAGGAGCGACTATGGACGCTTGCTCAACTAAGTACGCTGGGCGCTAGCTATAATATATCCTCTGCTCTGATATGGCGTGGATTATTTGATATTAATAAGTTCAATCAAAGTATCCAAATGCTCATTGAAAGGCATGAGATCATTCGTACTAACTATGTGGAAGATGAACAGGGTGTTCCGTGGCAGGTTGTTAGAGCGCCAACGCCATTTCAGTCAATTATAACAGATCTTAGTATGTTCAAGGAGACTGAGCAGCAAGCGCAGCTTCTCGTATCGCTCGAGCATGAGCAAATTCATGAGTTTGATCTCAAAACTGGGTTAATGTTAAGAGTGGCGGTGATTCGTAAGCATGAATTTGAACACATCGTTGTTTTGACTATGCACCACATTGCCTCCGATGGTTGGTCTATGGAAATTGCAAGGCGCGAGATCATGGAATGCTACATCGCGCTGATGAATGATAAAAGACCAAATCTACCAATTTTACCAATACAGTACTTAGACTATGCTAGCTGGCAATCTAAGCTTAAAGAAAGTTCAGCTTTTGACGGACAATTGGCCTATTGGCGGGAGCAACTAAATGAAGCGCCTTCCCTGCATAGCATACAGCTCGACTACCCTAGGCCAACTGAAAAGCGGTATCACGGAGCTTCCGTTGACTACACTTTGACGGGGGAAGTAGCGAGTAGATTATCTAGATTATCGCAACGCTTGCAAATCACGCCTTTTATGCTTTTACATGCAGCCCTTGGCATAGTTTTTTCAAGGCATAGTAATAGTTCGGATATTATTGTTGGAACGCCAGTATCAGGCAGAGAGCATGCTAATTTACAGACTTTAGTTGGTTTTTTCATAAATAACTTGGTGTTGCGGATAAGCACAGATTATCAATCGTTCTTAGATTATATCGGGCACGTTAAAAAAGTTCATCTAGACGCTCATAAAAACCAAGATATTCCGTTTGAATCTCTAGTTAATGCATTTTCAGTTAAACGTACGCCGTCATATATGCCTATTTTTCAGATTATGCTCCACACAGGCATTGAGTTCGACCAGAAACAAGGGCTACCTAATGGCTATGATATAAGCCCCTTTTCTCTGAATGGAGTACATTGCAAGTATGATTTAGAAATATATTTAAGTATTGGTGAAGATGCTGTCGACATGGTTTGGAACTACGATATTAGTTTATTTACCGAGGAAAGAGTGAATAAGCTAGCATTACATTTAGGTAATGTGCTTGAGGACTGGTCTAGACTCTCGGATTTAACAAAAGTTTCGTTGCCTGATTTAACAATACTGAGCGAGAGCGAGCGGCATTTTTTAATCAATGAATTCAATGATACAGGCCGTTATACCCCACCAGATTTGTGTATTCATCACTTATTTGAAAAGCAAGTAGCGAAGACTCCGGGCCAAATTGCAATAAAAACGGATGAGCGACAGATGACGTATCAAGAGCTCAATAGACATGCAAACCGCATAGCCCGTTTGCTGAAAGAGCAACATGGTGTAGGCCCTGACTGTGTAGTAGGGCTTTATGCTGAGCGCTCTCTTGAAATGGTGATAGGCCTTATTGCGATTTTGAAAGCGGGGGGAGCTTATCTGCCTTTGGATCCTGAGTATCCTGTTGGCCGCTTAAAATTCATATTAGAAGACGCAGCATTGTCAATTATTGTAACTGCAAACGCCTCACTTAAGTTGCCGTTTGACTTTTTGGGAGACGTTGTATCTGTTGAAAGTGGTATCGAGAAGGGCGTCCAGGGAGTGAGTTCTAAGGCCTATTCTGATGAGAATTTACTCGCTGCAGAGTTGTCTCTAACTCCAAAGCACCTTGCCTATGTTATTTATACTTCGGGCTCAACAGGTCAGCCAAAGGGAGTAATGGTCGAGCATCAAGCGATTGTCAATCGTATTCGATGGATGCATCAACAATACGGTATGTGCTGTTGTGACAAGGTTTTGCAAAAGACTCCTTATAGTTTTGATGTGTCCGTTTGGGAGTTTTTATGGACTTTAGGGTACGGTGGACAGCTTATTATGGCGCGTCCCAGTGGCCATAAAGAACCTGAATATCTTTGTCGCTTAATTCAGCAAGAAGGTATCACTAAGTTACACTTCGTTCCGTCAATGCTTGGTCTCATATTAGAATCACCCCAGTTCAGCGCATGCACCAGTTTACAGCAAGTTTTTTGTAGTGGAGAAACATTAACTCTAACCTATGTTGAGGCTTTCTACCGAGCACTACCTGAAACGCAACTGTATAATTTATATGGCCCAACAGAAGCAGCAATAGATGTCAGCAGTTGGGATTGTTCGGATAATAACAATACATCAGTACCTATTGGTAAGCCTATTGATAATATTCAACTCTTCATTTTGAACGACAATATGCAGCTTGTTCCGCAAGGCACGGTTGGTGAACTCTATATTGGTGGTGATGGGCTAGCTCGTGGTTATTTAAACCGTAAGCGACTAACTGAGAAAAGGTTTGTTGATAACCCTTTCTACCAAGAGGCTTTGCACGCAAAATCCACCCGATTATATCGTACTGGGGATTTGGTTCGAATGCGTGCTGATGGTGCGATTGAGTATCTTGGTAGAACGGACCATCAAATTAAAATTAGGGGATTGCGAGTTGAACTTGGAGAAATCGAATATCACTTAGAGCAGTTGCCCAACGTGGATTCAGCACAAGTTATAGCGCGTGAAAAGTATGATTCATACCAGATTATCGCTTATGTGGGGTTTGAATCGGTAAAGGTGGATGAAAATACCCAAACCCAATGGCGAAAAACTTTAGCTCAAAGTTTACCTGAACATATGCTACCACAGCATTTCGTTTGCATGGATGAGTGGCCTCGGACTCCAAATGGTAAAATTGATAGGAAAGCACTACCAGAACCTGTGGCAGCTAGTCCAGAAGTGATGACCCTACCGAAGACAGGAACAGAACAGGTATTGAAAAATATCTGGTGTGATTTATTAGACCTTGAAGCTGAGCAACTAAGTACTGATTCTAACTTTTTCGAGTTAGGTGGACACTCGTTACTCGGAATGCGCATGCTTAGCCTGGTAAATAAGCGATTTAGTATCGAAATATCGGTTAAAGAAATATTGAGGTACCAAGATATTGTTAGCCTTGGAGGATTAATAGATGAAGTTTGTATGTTAGCAGTGGAGAACAACGAGCGAGGTAGCGAAGAGCAAGAATATGAGGACTTCTCGCTATGAAGATCAATGAGGTGTTTAAGTATTTGAAAGGACTCGGCGTACTATTTGAAGTTAACGACGGTAGTGTTAATTTAAGGTTGCCAAAAAACCTGGATAGTAAAGCTAAAGCCTTGCTGCTAGACAATAGGAGTCAGTTAAAGTCACTTGTATTAGATCTTGATGCTCATTTGCATAAATCCCCAGAAATAAAGAGGCGCGCTGAAGACGTGACTCTCTTACCGCTGACTTCGGCACAGAAGAGACTGTTCTTACTAGACCAGATACAAGGTGAATCAGCTAACTATAACATGGTTGCGACGTTCAAAGTTCACGGTAAGATAAATCTGCTGCAAGTTGAACAGGCCATGAATATAGTGATCGCGAGGCATGAGATTTTACGAACAGTATATCGTCATGAGGCGGGAGAACCATATCAGCATGTTCTGCCAATCGAGCAGATTCGTTTCTCTGTATCAATTCAGGATTTAAAGAGCTTGAAAGCAGAGAAGCAATATAAAACAGCAATGAACATAGTAGAGCGTGAGGTCAGTTATCATTTCGATTTAAGTAAAGATTTGATGGTCCGGGTGAGTTATGTTGCATTAACAGAAGATTCTGGTTTACTGACGTTTATCGTTCACCATATCGCATCAGATGGGTGGTCTCAGGAGTTATTGACTAAAGAATTTGTTAATATTTACCACGCACTCACATTAGGCGAAGATGTTCCACAACAAGTCAGTAATATTCAGTACGGTGATTACGCATTGTGGCTGGATACAGTCGCTTCTTGCGCACATGAATCACAGCTGGACTATTGGAAACAAAAGCTAGCAGATGCGCCAACCACTCACAGCGTTCCACTAAGTTACCCAAGGCCAGCAAAATCTAAGCATAAAGGTGATACTGTAAATGGTCGATTATCAGCCAGCCATGTCGCTCAGCTTAAAGAGATTGCAAAGACGTATCGCTTGACTCCATTTGCCCTTATCCATGGCTTATTTGCGTTGTTATTAAGTCGTTATAGTAGAACAAATGACATCTTAATTGGAACGGCTGTTGCGGGAAGAACACAGCCACAGTTGAATGAGATGCTGGGCTTTTTTATAAATATGATAGCCCTGCGAGTCAATACTCACTATGACTCACTACTTGACTATCTTGAGCACGTTAGAGAGGTCAATACGGAAGCTCTAACAAATCAAGATGTTGCTTTTGAACGAGTGGTTGAAGCTCTCGGTTTGAGCGGTACGCAAGGTAACAGTCCGTTATTTCAAATTCTTTTGACATTAGATGCTCAGTTCACAGATAAGCCTATAGATATGCTCTCTATAGATTTCTCGGGATTAACATTCTCGCCACTTGAAGCGCCAGTCATGCAAGCAAAGTACGATCTACATCTGGATTGTCAGCTTCATGACGCTTATGGGGTCTTATATTGGACCTATGATGTCGGATTATTTGCTCAGGCGGATATTGAGTCTATGAACAGCCATTTTCTCAATCTACTCAAACAGGTTGCAGAAAATGGGATCGATCAATATACCCACCCAGCATCTTTACCTATAACTCGCCGAGATGTTAAGCAGTCTATTTTACCAGATCCAGAGATTGCCCCCTTTGCGGTACCTTTCGATGCTCTCGTTCATCACGAAATTGAGACTCGTACCTCGGAAGCGCCAAGGCGGATAGCGGTCAAAATGGGAAGACAACAGCTAACCTACCAAGAGCTCGATGAGCAAGCAAACAATCTAGCAGCCATGCTGCAGAAGCAATACGATATAGCAGAGGGAAGTTTAGTAGGTATTTTGAGTGATCGATCTTTGGAAATGGTGATTGCAATGGTCGCAATTTTAAAAGCAGGTGGTGCCTATGTCCCGTTAGATCCAGATTACCCCAACGTCAGGCTAAGACAAATGACGGAAGCCGTACAACTGGTACTTTGTCAGTCCAAAGTAGTCGAACAAGCTGAAAAGCTGAAACTTAATGCTTGCTCTATCAATACCCTGTTGCAAAGTGCTGAAAGAGAGGGATATGTAAATCTTGAGGCCGGTTCTCTGGGCAAACAAAGTCCACTGGCTTATGTCATTTTCACTTCCGGAACAACAGGGTTTCCGAAAGGGGTAATGGTTGAACATATGGGGTTACTTAATACTTTAAAGCACTGCCAGTCAGCTTTCTCAATCACTTCAGATACAGTGCTTTATCAGGCCACTTCACTGGGCTTCGACGCTGCAACTTGGATGATCATGCTGGCATTGACCTCGGGAGCTACGGTTAGGCTTGCCAAGGGGATGGATTTTACAGAGGAGTTGCTTGAAACTGATGATGTGACCCATGTGTTTATGACCCCGTCAATGTTGGGAACTTTAGATGTCTCTGCTCTGGGCCGCATCCAAATGGTAATCTCCGGAGGGGAGAGATGTCATGCAGAGATTGCCAAACAATGGTTATCAGCCGGAAAGGTATTTATAAATGCGTATGGGCCAACTGAAGCTTCCATATGCTCCTCGTCCAGCGAACTTTCCTTAAACTCAGCTATTGGTATTGGGCGACCAAATACCAACATGCGCTACTACATTTTAGATGAGTATTTACAGCCTGTTCCTCGAGGGGGCCTTGGCGAGCTTTACATTGCGGGCCCAGGAGTGGCTCGTGGCTACTTAGGTAAAGCAGAGGCGAGTCGAGCGGTATTTCTCGATGATCCCTTTGAGATGGATGCCGAACAATATAATAAGCGAATGTATAAAACCGGTGATTTAGTAAGAATTGATGCACATGGTGATGTGATCTTCATGGGGCGTTGTGACAAACAAGTCAAGCTCCGTGGTTTTCGGATAGAGTTACAGGAGATAGAAAGCAGTATTACTGCCCACGAGCAGGTCGAGAATGCCATCGTTAGAATGCTAGAGGACCAGTCACAAAAGAGGTTGGTTGCTTATTTAGTGGGTTCAATGGACAAGAGCAGAGTGCAATCGATATTGCGGGAGTTTCTGACACAGCGATTACCTTCTTATATGGTTCCAGACCAGTTCATCATGCTAAGAGAGATTCCATTAACGAGAAATGGCAAAGTTGACTTTAAGAAACTTCCGATCGCTAAAAACCTGGGCTCTCACACTACCGTTAGTCGCCCAAGAACGGAGCAGCAACTATTAGTATCGCAAGCTGTCACTGATGTTCTAGGCGTGGTTGATGTTGGTTGTGATGATAACTTCTTTGCCTTAGGTGGCAACTCCTTACTAGCGATGAAGCTAATTCATTCTATTAACGAAAGAAGTAAAGTAAAACTTACTCTTGAGGACCTTTTTGTCGCTAATAATATTAGAGAGCTCGCCGCTCAGTTAGACGTGCAAGCTTTAAAATATCAAGATGAAATTAAAATAGCTTCACATAAGAAAGATTATCCCCTCTCCTATGCCCAACAGGGAATTTTTGTCGAGTATCAGATGGGAAATGGCTCAGCATATAACGTACCGCTGCTATTGCAATTTAATGGCGAGCTGGATCTTTCGCTATTCAATGAAGCATTAGCACAACTTATCAAGACACATACAGCGTTGCGCCTAAAGATTGCACTTCAACGAGGTGAGCCGCGCCAGATTGTCTTAAAGGAAGAGCAGTCCGTCGCTGCTATTGAGGTTGAAATTGATAACGCTGCATCATTAGATGAGAGAAATTGGTTAAAGGAGGTTAATCAACACACCTCTAAAATACTGAGTCAGCCTTTAAGAATCACTCAAGGAGAAATGCTTAATTGCTACTACTACGAACATGCGCAAGGCATGCAGATAGTATTGCTTAACTTTTCTCATATTGTTGTTGATGGATGGTCACTGGAGATCATAAAAAAGGATTTACAAAGTTCTTATGAGTCTCTTAAGCACGGAGAAAAATTAGATAAGAAAAAGCAAGCCTTGGATTTTATAGATTATGTCTGTTGGCAGCAAAATAATGATCAAAGAGATTCTGGATCTGCAATTGATTATTGGCGCAGAAAGCTCAGTCTTCTCGAAGGTATTAAACCTCCTCCCGCGAACTTTGAAGCGACCTCAAAGCAACCAATTGAGGCTGAAAGTATCCACTTTGTTATCTCATCAGAAATACAGCAAGACATAGCTCAGCTCGCTTCTATACATCGCTGTACAGAATTTAATATATGGCTGATGATTTATGCTTTAGCGTATAGCTTGCAGGAGAAGAATAACCGACTTGCGGTGAATGTGGACTTTGCAAATCGTCAGTTGCCGGGTACAGATGAGTTAGTAGGGATGCTTGTTAACTCCATACTTGTTATCACTGAGTTTAATCATGACGCTCGGCTAGACCAATTACTTGAACAGGTAGTTACTACATGTAATTCCGCATTTTCATTTGGTGCTACCGCATTAAAGCCTATAGTTAATCGGCACTTTAATGCACAAAGTCAGCGATTCGAGCAGATTATGAGGCATAAGTTTGCTTTCAGTGGGGGAGGGAGCTCAGTATCCGAACAGCATATATTAAATACACAGGAATTGGAGGTCGACTTTTCTGGCTTGAAATATGATTGGTCAGTGATGCTGACAGCTAGTGCGGAAGCGCTTAATGGTCGAGTAATGTTTAATCGACATGTTTACACTCAGGCAAGTGCAGATAAGTTTATTGCGATATTCTCGTTTGTTGCTGAGCAAGTTGCCCAAAATTCAGAACAAACATATGAGAACTTGGCTCGGCGCTGGCGAGAAACATTAAGTCAGCGGATGAAAAGTAAAATGAGTGACTCTAGAATTAAGAGGAAATTTCGCTGATGAAGTTTAGTAGCTGGAAAAAAGAAAAACAACAAACTGAACAAGTTAAGCTGTCCAAACCAACCCAAGATGGTTTGCCGGCGGTGTATGAAGCTTTTCTAACAAAAGTTCAATTAAGCGATTGGTTCAGACATCATCGAGAAGAGGTCTTGCAGGAATTGAGGTTCCATGGTGCGGTCTTATTTCGCCGCTTTGCTGTGAATGAAGTTAATGATTTCGAAACTTTTGTAACCGAAGCTATTGCTAATACGGGCAAATATGTTGAAGGCGCAACTCCCCGTTCAAATGTAACAGAAAAAGTTTTCACCTCGACAGAGTTTCCTTCCGAACAGGAAATATTTTTACACAACGAGTTGTCGTATGTGATGACCCCACCGGAGTTAATTTCCTTCTTTTGTGTAACACCTGCTCAACAGGGAGGGCACACTCAATTAGCCGATGTTAGAAGAGTATTGGCTTTAATTGATCCCGAGGTAATTACTGAGTTTGAACAACGAGGTGGGTGGAGTCTTTATCGAAGTTTTGGCTTTGGTATGGGTCCACCTATTGCTAAATCTTTTGGTACAAAAGATGCTGAGCACCTGAAGCATTATTGTAAGCATGCAAATATTGAGATTCTAGAATACAGCGATGATCGGCTAAAAACCAGACAGACACGACCGGCAGTGCATATACATCCTCATACGAAGGAAAAAATTTGGTTCAATCATGCGGTCTTTTGGCATCCTTCGAATTTACCCGAAGAGTTGAGTACTACATTAGCTCGTTCGTTCAGAGTGGAAGACTTCCCATTCGCGACTTTTTACGGAGATGGTACCGCGATACCAATAGAAGTAATTGAACATATTCGTACGGCATATAAATCAGCAGAAGTGATGTTTGACTGGAAAAAGGGCGATGTCTTATTGATAGATAATCATCTAGTTGCTCATGGGCGAAAACCTTTTACAGGGAATAGAAAAGTATTGGTCGCGATGGGCTAGACCCCATTAGTTAATGTAGTTAGCTCATTTCATGTGTACATCAAATTCATGAGCATCTACAGCAGTTAATAGAAAGGTGAAAAATATCATGCACTTCGATAATACAAATAAAGTAGGCATGGCTGCTGACTACAACGGGACGCTTGATATAAAGGCACTTAAGTCTCGGTTGCATGCCCTTACAAAAGAGCATGATGCATTTTCGTTTTTTACACAACAGGATGCTGAAGTTAGTGATTGTAACCTACTGTTTCAAACTGAATTCATCGAGTGTAAGGATGAGAGTAAATTAATAGCGCTACAACGAAACATGGTCGATTCATCACCAAGCATTACCAAGCCACTTACATTAACTGTCATAACGTGTTCACCCAAGCGACATTGGATTTATTTGAGCGCACCGGATTGTGTAGCAGATCTATATACTTTGCAGATGTGCCTTTCAGAGTTGCTGGAGCCCTCTACGAGTATTAAAAGTGAGATAGCTCAATTTTCTGAAGTTCAGCATTGGCTAGAAAGTATTGCTGCTGATCCAGAAGCCCCTGAGCTGGATGAACTGGTAGAGCCTAGCGTCCTCGAAAATAATACTAAGCAACACATTCGTATTAAGGACTGGCAAGCAACCGGCAATTTAGGTGCTCGTAGTGAGAATGTAAGCTTGATGTCCTTAAAAGAACGACTGAAGCTTTTATCAGCACAATACGATGCAAACTTAGCTGAAGTTGTAAAGGCTGCTATTACGCTTGTCATCAAAACTTTTAATACGCATGCGGAAGTAGCTTTGCTCCATGGCTTTCGTGAAGATGACGCGTTAAAACAGGTGTATGGCCCCTTATTTGCTGCGCTACCTTCAGACTCAAGCGAGGCAACAACGCTGCAACAGGTGATTATTGAGCAGAAACGGAACCAAGAGCTTTTTTCGGATATAGCTGAATGCTTTTATTCTCCAAAACAACCGGCTTACTTATATACTTTTCATTATCTAAAAGGCAAACCGATAGAGGGCTTATCAAATAGATACGTGAGTGCATTGCGGCAAGGCAGTGAAATTTCATTTATTTTTTATGAGAACGGTGATGAACTTAGTCTACAAATTAGCTATTGCAGCGCAATGTATTCTCTGCAAACCATTAATCTCATAGCTGACCGAATACTCTCTATTTTATCCGATGAATACAAACCTATCCCTGAATGGGAAGGACATGGGGTTAAAATTAGTTCTCCAGAAGTAAGGCTTTTTGAATGGCTAGACCAATCAAGTAAAGCATATGCAGATACACGCATCATTGTGCCAGAGCAAGGGGCCTGGAGTTTAGCAGAGCTGCACCAACAGGCTAACAAACTAGGTAATTACCTTGTTGAATGCGGTGTGACCACCGGTTCGAAAGTGGTTATTTGCCAACCACGTTCAATTGAGTTTTTTACCGCTATGTTAGCTTTAGCTAAGTTAGGGGTAACCTATGTACCACTAGATGAAAGCATGCCACAAAAGAGGTTAGAGGCTATAGTGGAACAGTTGCAACCTGAACTTTTGATAACGTCACGGGGAGCATGTAAAGGACTAAAATCACAACTTATTGTCGATATAAGTCAATTGAACCTTACCGCTTTTAGCTCGGTATTACCTCATCTTGAGGTTTCCTATAGTAATAATGCGTATATCATTTTTACGTCTGGATCCACAGGGCAACCAAAAGGAATTGAAATTAGTTACGAAGCTCTTGAGAACCACATGCACTGGTTTCAAGAAGAATTTGCAGTAGGGAAAAATGACGTATTATTGCAAAAGACTAGTGCAGGATTTGATGCCTCAATTTGGGAGTTTTGGATTGTTTTATTAGCCGGTGTAAATTGTGTTATTGCGCCGAGTTCTGCTTTGTATGACTTAGACAATTTCACAACGCTATTACAAAAATATAAAATCACATTGTTGCAAGTCGTTCCCTCTTATCTCTCATTGTTAATGTCACATCCTAAATTTCACTCCGGTGAATTAAATTTACGCAAATTGTTCTGCGGAGGTGAAGTACTTCGGACGTCTACCGCTGAAAATGCTAGAGGAAAGCTTAATTGTGAAATTGTTAATTTATACGGCCCCACTGAAGCATGCATTGACGCTACGTACTTCGTTTTTACCGGCAACATTAAAAGTGAAACGGTTCCTATAGGCAGACCAATAGGAAACTTGACTTGTAAGGTGCTCGATGCTCAAGGACAAGTTCAGGGGGTAGGGGGCGTTGGAGAATTGCTAATATCAGGACCTTCACTATTTAATGGGTACTTTGGCAGCGTAGAGGCAACTCAGTCTGCGATTTATATTGATGAAAAACACTATCGCTATTATCGGACTGGAGATATCGTCAGTCTCTCGGCGAGTGGATTGCTGCAGTATGTTGGACGCGAAGATAATCAAATCAAGTTAAACGGTTTCAGGATTGATTTGACCTCCATTGGTAGTTTAGCAGAGTCGCTTCCTTCCGTAATCAAAGCCGAGTGTATTTTTTACCCAGGAGAAAATAAACTAATACTTGTTTATCAGTCAGAGTCGATCGTATTTGACGGGGAAAATTTGCGTTCTTTTTTAACAGATCACTTACCTACCTATATGGTTCCAGAACGACTGGTAAGCATTGATGAGTTCCCGGTTACTCGAAACGGAAAAATAGATTTTACGGCGCTGTCTCAATTTATATCGCAAAATAATCTCTCCGGATATGAAGCACCGACTACTGACACCCAGAAAGCTTTAGCATCAATATGGAGAAAAATCTTGCGCCGGACGGACAAAATTGGTATCGATGATAGTTTTTTTTCGTTAGGCGGCGATTCCATTTTGGGTATAAAGGTCGCATATGAGTTGAATCAGCAAGGCATTCAAGTCTCGTTGGTAACTTTATTTGATAACCCAACCATTAGAGAATTAGCGACAGCAATAGAGTCTTCATCTGATTTAAATAACCCAGTTAAGTCTTCGATTGAAGAGCTAGCAGTGCCAGACGCGTTAAAGAATTGCTACGATGATGTCTATCCAGTTACAGGAATGCAACAGTTTATGTTGTCTAGATACGAGGAAAATATGCCTCGATTGGGTATCTTTCATCCTCAAGAAGTACTTTTCCTACCTGCCTCCATGGCGGATTTGAATGAGCTTCAAAGGGCTTTGAATGTTGAGCTCCATAATTACAATTTCCGTACTCGATTTGTTGAAGCAGAAGACGCTACTTATCAGGTGATCGTGCCTCCCGTTAAGGCAGATATTAAACGGATTGAGGTAGAGGATGAAGGGTTACTTCAACAGACAATCTCGCAGGTGTTGGCTCAGGACAACCAAACTCCTTTTGATTGGCGAGATGTACAGAGGCAGTTAATTCGGTTTTATTATTTGTTGCTCCCGAGTGGAGACGCAACGGTCATAATGAGCAACTTGCATACTATTCAAGATGGATGGGGGAATGTAGTATTTAAAAACAATGTGTTTGCCAGGCTGAGCAAAGAAGCAAAAACTGGAATTACAGATATTCTTGCTAAGCCTAATGTATTACGAGAGTATGTATTACAAGAGCGAGCTTTACTAAAAAGTGACGATACGTTGACATCATACTGGCAAGATAAAGCAAAACACTTTCAGTCTAGTTTTTGGAATGGAGAGATTTCAAAGGAGGGGCAGGTCGAATCGATGGTTGGTCATCTACCAGCATCACAATTGGAGTCGATGAGAGCAGCTTCCAACAAATTACGCGTGCACGTTAAAAGTTTACTGCTTGCGGCGTTGTTGACTGTGCTAAAGAACCAACTTGGTCCACCCTGGACAACTGTAGGTATTGTGTCTAATGGTCGAAATCCACTGCTCTCTGAGCCGCTAGAATCTATGGGATTGTTTTGGAACCTATTACCAATAACCTTGCAGTCCACATCATTGCTAAGCGATTCAGTTTTAGACATCCATAATGAACTTATCGATTTAGAGAAGGTTGTCAGGTTTCCCATATCAGAACAGATTGCTTTACATGGTGGTCAGTTGCCATTTATGGCGACATTTAACTTTGTTGAGTTTCATCATCAACAAGGTATTGGAAATGTTCGTACTCCCCACCTTAGTGAAGTTGAATCTAACTTAAAGCAGGATTCTGCGTTTTTGGGACAAGACTACTTTGGATTTCCTGTCGAATTCGCATTTTCGGTAAATCAAGGGCAATTATCTTGGGTTGTTCATTTTCATAACCAGTATGTATCAGAAGCTGACTGCGCTAATATTTTAAAAAGCGTTTTTTCGCTTATAGAAGAAATTTGAAAGCGATATAAATAGCGCAATAATGACAATAATTATTTAGAATTTTTAAATTTTCAGAAATAATTCTTAAAAACTTACTTTCTTGTTTGTATAACAGAAATAAACTGAAGTTTTGATGGCTGAATGAACTTGGAGAGGCAATTTTGAAAAATAGGATTTTAGTTTAGGTTTCATCACTTTATACTAGAAATTTACGGCTGTCTTTGAGGTCAAATTCACTGAAAGGAAGAAGAGCGATTTTTAGGATAAATGCTTTCAATGCAACATTCAGTTAAAGTCATATAGTATGCTTAGCTAAACGGAATTGTGGTTGAAAATGCTCGGTGGGATGTTTTCTTGATACATTCCCTTAATAAAAATGAGATTAAAAGTGTTTAGTTCGAGTATGCTTCTAATCAAAATAGATTACCAAGCAGGGCGCAATCACGATTATTTTTTAGTAAGTTCCACGATTAATTAGTCGGTCATGAAATAAAAATTAATTTATATCAGGATATAAAAATTGAAGGTGATAGAATATATGAGTGACTTCAAAGATCTAAGGGCACTTGCTAATATAAATATTAGTAATTGCGGCAGAATAAAGTCCTTGCCTTTAGCTAGCGTAACAAAAGAATATTTTAAGAAATTACATATTGATCTTAACTATCCACTTTTGATTAAAGGCGCAGTTGCTGAATGGCCCGCTACAAAAAAGTGGTCTGATGGTTTTCTGAAGTCAACTTTAAAGAAAACGGATTTAAGCTTCTTTCGGTCAATGAATCTCAATGATGCTGAATATATGCGTTCAACAGTGCAGTCTATTAAAGGTGATGAGTACATAAAGCTCAGACAAAACTCTGAAGAGGAAATACTAAGTGCCCCTCATTTAGTGCTTGATAAGGAGTGGCTGAGCTATAACGGAGATTTATATAAGATTGGTTTGGAATCAATGATTAAAGATACGAAACCATTCCCGTTCTTGGACGGAGTAAAGCCAGGAGTTTCCTCTCCTTTTTATAGGCTATACTTGTATAAAAACGCAGGCACAGGTTGGCATGAGCACCCTAATGATGAATATATAATGTGCCAAATTAAAGGAAGCAAGCGTGTAGCAATGTTTGCATCGACTAAAATTAAAGACGATTACCCTTCATTTTTTAACGATATGCAAAAAAATGACTACCTCTTTGTTGAAGATTACTTTAGTAAGGTCGAGAAGAACATTCTCGTAGCTGATGTGGAAGAGGGTGACGGGCTTTATATACCGCCCCACTGGTTTCATGGTGTTGATACTTTGGATAAGTCGCCAGGTACCACGTTAGTATTCAGTTGGAGGCCACCTCTGCATAAGCTGGGAAATTTTCGGTATCCATCAATTAAAAGAATTCTGGCTTATGTATTTAAAAATGGTAGTAGGAAAATGGCTTTGGGATATTTGGCGATGACGTTAGCAAGCAACTTTATCTCTCTCATGAAGTTTACCGCTAGTTTATTTAAAAAAAATGACGGAGGAGTGAAATTCGGAAAATATTAGAGAAGGTGAATAATTTGAGGAGCTATTTTTATTTAGTTTAGTGCTGCTCTCTTCGTTTTTGGGTACACTTTATTATAAAATTTATTTTATTCAAAGTGTTAATTCCTCAAGTACACTTTCGTTTACCAACTACATGTAATACATAGAGGAGCATTGCATTATGGATAAAAAGCAAAAGCTAGAATTGGTTCCTAAGCAATTTCGGAAACACCCCCTATTATGGCTGTTGATCTATAAATCTGCAGAAAAGTCTAATCGTTTGTTTTCGAAGCATGGAAAATCTCCTTATCTTGATAAGCGTGGTTTTCCATGGATTGAAGCATTGGAAGATAATGTAGATTCAATAAGAAAAGAACTTAACGATTTTTTATTTGATGAAGTCGTCCCTTCTATTCATGAAATCGACGTGAATTGGAAGTCTGCTATTGATGATGATAGGTGGAAAAGCTTTTTTCTTGTTGGTTATGGCCGCGTAGTAGAGGAAAACTCTCGACGATGCCCAATGACGTATGATTTGGTTAAAAACATCCCTGGATTGGTTAGTGCTTTTTTCTCGATCCTGAAACCGGGTACAAAGATTCCGCCGCATAGAGGCCCGTTTAATGGAGTATTGACATACCATCTTGGCGTGAAAATTCCCAAGGAAAAAACCAATTGCTTTTTAAAAGTCGATGGGATAAAGCGAGAGTGGGAATACGGAGATAGCTTTGTTTTTGACGACTCCTATGTTCATGAAGCTCGAAATAACACCGATGAAATTAGAGTTATTCTGATGCTTAATTTTGCAAGACCGGTATATTCCCCTTTCTCTAAGTTGAATATGTTTACGCTTAACCGAATTTCTGAACTTCCGTTTGTAGAAAAAGGCTATATTAAATTGTTAAATAAAGACTATTCAGACACAGAAAAATTATCCGAATAATATCTACGAGGTAAAGTATAGTGAAATTACTCGAATCTGCGTTTAACGATATTGAAGAGTTGTATGGTAAGGGAAGTCTTGAACGCGTTAGACAGATGATTGCGGACAACACGTCGCGTCGAATGGCTGGACAAGAGGAGGCCAAATGGGTTCTCCCTGGACTTTCTACGGAGCCTTGGTTAAATAAAAACTCATTCGATCTGAAGTTTGAGAGCGCCATTGTAGAGCTTGAAGGAAATAGTCAAGATATTATTGCTGAGTTTAATCAAGTCAAACATAACATTTTAATTAGGCCTTATGAGCACTATCTTGGTAAATACGACAACTGGAATGGTATTTATCTTTTTAAAGATGGAGAATGGATGCCTGAGTCAGATTCACATTTTCGAAGGTCTAAAAATATCTTATCAGAATGCTTGGGTGGTCAACTCTGTCCTTTACTTGAGGTGCACTTTTCAATTTTAGACCCAAAATCAAGCATCCCACTACATTGTGATTTATGGAATTTTACGTTGAATCTGCATTTGGGCATTAACATCCCTCCTGATTGTTATATTTCGGTCAATGGTGAGACTCGGGGCTGGGAAGCTGGCAAAACTCTGTTGTTTGATTACTCTTTTCAACACGAAGCTTGGAATGATTCATCATTGCCGCGCACATGTCTATTGATGGATATCTGGCATCCGGAACTTTCGGTACCTGAGAAATATGCTCTTACATACTTTGTTAAGTATCTAAGAGAGCAGACAACATTAACCACTGAATCACATTAACATTCATAGTTTAGAAGAAAAGGCACAATGAAATTAATTAATCGTTGTCTAACACGACTAGACAGTAACATTCATACCAAAGTAAATTTAGTCTGTTTTCCGTATGCTGGCGGAGATAGTTCGATCTTCAAGGAGTGGGGAAAGTTTTTTGGGAAAGACGTTGCTATATATGCAGTTCAGTTGCCAGGTAGAGGTTTAAGAGCAAGTGAAGAACTTTCACAAAAACTTATGACGATTACCCAAGAAATTTATCAAGAAGTATCTAATACTTTAGAAGGCGATTTATTTTTATATGGACACAGCAACGGTGCGTTGATGGCATTGGATCTGGCATGCACTTTTCATTCATACAAAAATAAGGCATTAAAGCACCTAATCGTATCGGGAAAAAACTTTCCGGATACATCTGAAAAGTTGAGCAGTATTACTAGTGCCTCGACACCTGAGAAAGTGAAATCGTTATTGATTGATTATGGTGCTACTCCATCAGAACTCCTTGAGAGTCCAGAGTTCCTGTCTTATTATTTACCTATTTTTCAATCGGATATTGTTCTCACACAGAATTATTCGTACCCATTCTCTTATCCCTTAAGGTGTCCTTGTAGTTTCATTAATGCTATAGATGACGAGCTAGTAATTCAATCTCAGTTACATCATTGGAAAAATGTAACTGAACACTTGAAGATATACGATACTGAGGGGGAACATTTCTCGATTAACTCTGAGCCACATTACATAACGGATTCTATTGGCTATATAATTACTGAGTATCTTTTGGTTAAAGAGCTGACTTTTTAATTAAATTTACAGTAGTTCAATAGGTACTTGTTACGTTTGATAGGTTCTCTAGGCCGTAGAAATCCAGCACAATAGCATTACTGGGGAGCAAAATGAAATCTCATTCGGTTGGACTTGGCTTAAGAAATGAGTTGCTT